>NZ_JABRVS010000001.1:3341234-3644983 GCF_013248905.1 Shewanella sp. VB17 | reverse complement strand
ATAAATTCTTAATATCACTTCTAGATGAAAAGATATTAACCTTAATTTAATAGTAAAAGAAGCACTAATATTTGGCGTTACCTTGTCATTTTTTTGGCTTTATATAACCGTCACCTTTGAGCATTACAACTGGTGTTTCACAGGTTTGGACACATTCATCACATCTTTTGCCGATGCAGGCAAACGCAGTCTCATGATGGCTCCAAGGCAGATGTATGGCATTAGTATGACTACGACTACGATTAAAAGGTCGCGACGATACTCATTTTATTGTTCCAAAACGCTCTTTAGTGTCTTCAGAATAGGGCGGCTGTAGACACAGTTTTTTTAATTTAACGGCTAGCATATCCATTTGGATTCTTCGATTGCCAATGCCAACTGCTCTGAGCCATATCCTCAAGGGTGTGATTTGCTTGCCAACCTAACTCATTTTTTGCTTTTAAGGGATCGGCGTAACACGCTGCAATATCACCTGGACGGCGTGCCACAATTTGATAGTCAATGCTTTTACCGCTAGCTTTTTCAAAAGCATTAACCATATCAATCACGCTATAACCTATGCCAGTGCCTAAGTTGTAGGTCACTAAGCCAGGTTTTTTACTGAGCTTATCTAGTGCTTTTAGATGGCCTACGGCAAGATCGACAACATGGATATAGTCGCGTACGCCAGTGCCATCATGGGTGTCATAATCATCACCAAAAATGTTGAGTGCATCCCTTTTTCCTATTGCGACTTGTGCAATAAAAGGCATTAAATTGTTTGGAATGTCGTTAGGATCTTCACCGATAGACCCGCTAGCGTGTGCTCCTACTGGATTAAAGTAACGCAGTCTGGCGATATTCCAACTTGGATCTGAGCGATGAAGATCATCAAGAATGTTTTCTACCATTAACTTAGACTGGCCATAAGGGTTTGTGGCCCCTGTAGGGAAGTCTTCAGTAATGGGCAAACTAACAGGATCACCATAAACGGTTGCCGATGAGCTAAACACTAAATTTTTGACATTGTTTTCCGCCATGACTTCGCATAAGACCAAGGTGCCAGAGACATTGTTTTCATAATAACGCAGTGGTTGGGCGACAGATTCACCAACCGCTTTCAAACCTGCAAAGTGAATGACCGATTCAATGGGATGATCGGTAAACACTTTTTGAAGAAAAGCTTTGTTTAATACATCGCCTTGATAAAAAGTGACCGATTTACCCGTGATAGTCTCAACTCTGTACAGGGCTTCGATACTTGAATTGACTAAGTTATCGATGACAATAATACTCTGATTAGCATTTAAGAGTTCTACTGCAGTATGGCTACCAATATAGCCGGCACCGCCGGTAATTAAAATTGTCATCGCTATTGTTCCTTGTCGAATTCGTTAACTAATTGTTTAAGATATTGTTTAAAGTCTTTTCCGATCTCTTTATGGCGAAGACCATGTTCAACATTGGCTTGCATATAACCTTGCTTATTACCACAATCATGACTTTTACCTTGCATATAGTAAGCATTTACCGTCTGCTGCTCCATTAACATAGCAATGGCATCAGTTAACTGTATTTCATCACCTGCACCTGCGGGGGTTTTTGCTAATAATGGCCAAATATCAGCGGGTAAAATATAGCGACCCACAACGGCTAAGTTTGAGGGAGCTTTATACTTAGGTGGCTTTTCTATCAGTTGGCTTAAAGGAGTTGACTCGCCGGGTTGAAGATCGTATCCATTGATATCGGCAATACCATATTGGTCCACTTGATTTTCTGGTACTCCTTCAACCATGATTTGGCCTGTTTTAGTTTGATGGTATAGCTTGACCATTTCGGCAAGATTATCTTTACGCAGATCGCAGCTGGCTTCATCGACCAATACATCGGGTAAGAGCACAGCAAAAGGCGCATGACCTATGACAGATTTCGCACATAAAATGGCATGACCTAAGCCTTTGGCTTGTGATTGTCGTACGCTGATCACAGTGACACCTTTAGGACAGATAGATTGGACTTCTGACAGTAATTGACGTTTTACTCTTCGCTCCAATTGGGCTTCAAGTTCAAAACTGGTGTCAAAATGATTCTCTATGGGGTTCTTACTTGCGTGGGTCACTAAGACTATTTCGTTGATCCCAGCACTAATTGCTTCATTAACAACATATTGTATTAGTGGCTTATCAACAATAGGTAACATTTCTTTTGGAATAGCTTTCGTTGCTGGAAGCATCCTTGTTCCGAGTCCTGCGACTGGGATAACGGCTTTAGTAATATTATGCTGTTTCATGCTTTCCCTTTAATGATACTTAATCACGTAATAGACATATTCTAATAAACTGACACTGAAAAGCTATCTTAATAGCGTGTTACTCATTATTTTTAGGTGTGATTTTTTGTGTAAAATAAAAAGTACGAATTAAAGTGTTTTTTATTAGAGGTTTAGTTGTTGTTTTCTTGTTTTTGTCATCTTTTTTTTACGATAATATTTTCAGATGTTACGCAATAAAAAACGCCAAGTGGTTAACAATAAAGTTACTTTAGTCAACTATGGGGATGTGTTCCATCACATATGCAGATAAAAATGAGTAAAAAAACTGAGTATATGGCCCGTTTGCCTGATGCAAATGGTTTATTACATTTTCCTAAAGAAGAGCATGATATTTGGCAAGCTCTTTACAATAGACAGTTAAGTAATTTATCCCTATATGCTTGTACAGAATATCAATCAGGGTTGAAAGCGCTCGCGTTATCTCATGATACGATCCCCCAATTGACGAATATAGACAAAGTGCTACTGGATACGACAGGCTGGAAGACTGCAGCGGTTCCTGCACTGATTTCGTTCGAGAAATTTTTTGGATTATTGGCAAATAAAGAGTTCCCTGTTGCGACTTTTATTCGCAGCGCTGACGAGTTTGATTATTTGCGTGAGCCTGATATTTTTCATGAAGTATTTGGACATTGCCCATTATTGACCAACCCATCGTTTGCTCATTTTTCGCATATGTATGGCAAGTTAGGTTTGGCTGCAAGTAAAGAAGATCGTGTGTTTCTAGCGAGACTATATTGGTTTACCGTGGAATTTGGACTTGTACGAGCAAAAGATAAATCATTACAAATTTATGGTGGTGGCATTTTAAGCTCGCCAGGTGAAACGCTTTATGCAATGGGGGAGAGGCCGCAGATTAAGTCGTTTGATCTCATTGATATATTGAGAACCCCTTATCGTATCGATATTATGCAACCTATTTACTATGTTATTGATAAAATTGAATACCTTGATGAAATAGTGAAAATGGATATTATGGGAGCAGTGAAAAAAGCAAAAGAATTGGGGCTATTCCCGCCTCTTTTTAAGACAAAATTCAAAGCGAGTTAATATCAATAACGCGCATAAATATAATCGTAATAATGGAAGGATTGATAGATGACTAAGTTAGCTGAGATGAAGTGCGAAGCTTGCCAATTGGATGCCCCTAAGGTGACTGAGAGTGAACTGGCACAGTTGCTTCCACTCATTCCGGACTGGGATGTTAACGTACGTGATAGCATTATGCAGTTAGAGCGGGTATATAAATTTAAGAATTTTAAGTTAGCAATGGTGTTTACTAATAAACTTGCTGAGCTAGCAGAAGAGGAATTTCATCATCCAGGTATACTCACAGAATGGGGTAAAGTGACGGTGACTTGGTGGTCTCATTCGGTTAAGGGTCTGCACCATAATGATTTCATTATGGCATCCAAGACTGATCAATTAATGGATTAAATTATCATAGATAAATAATATCTAGGTATTTACCTTGTTGTATTTTTGTTACACTTCTGTCTGTAAACAAGACTTGCCACAATAATCATAACCTTCTAACGTGTATCTACACTGCCTCAAGGTGCTCATTGAGAGTGTCTGTTGGCAGTTGAATGAGGCCATGATTGAAGTAAGGTGGCGCTCTTGTCTATATCACTCATACCCCAAGATTATTTCGATATTAATATTTAGCACGTTGAAGTAGCGTGGGGTAGGCGTTTAAAGTACTGTGGTTATCTTTTGTTACGTACAATCACCCTTTAAAAGGTTGACTCTGTAATTTAGCATTAATCCCACTAATAATATTCTTAAAAAAGGGAAGTGTATCTGTATGCGGTTGGAAGTATGTTGTTTGGATCGCGTGGGTCTAGCGAAAGATATTTTAATGATTTTAGAGGGTTACGGGATAAACCTGTTGGCCATCGATGCCAGTAATCAGGGTTTTCTCTACTTGCAATTTGCGGAGGTTAGTTTTAATACTCTGAGTGAACTTTTACCTTTAATTCGTAAAATAGAAGGGGTTACTGATGTGCGAACTGTTTCATTTATGCCATCAGAGCAAGAACACTATGCGTTAAAAACCCTGTTGAAAACATTACCTGATTCAGTTTTCTCCATAGATGTGAAGGGGAGAGTTCGGATTGTTAATGAGTCTGCGGTAATGACGATAGGGATCAATGAGCATGACATAGTCGATGAACCTTTAAGTCATTGGGTGCAAGGTTTTAATTTTAATCGATGGCTAAGTGAAAGTATGGTGCTAGCCCAAGCAACGCGAGTCAATATTGGCCAACATGAATACTTGGCAGAAATGTTGCCTATTTATCTCCCCGATGAGAGTGATAAATCCATTCTAGCCGGTGCTGTGGTGTCGCTAAAATCTCCAGCAAGACTTGGTAAGCAATTTAATGCGCTGCAAAACCAAACTGTTGGTTTTGAAAATGTATTAGCAAGTAGTAGTAAGATGAAAGAGGTGCTTGTACAAGCACGTAGAATGGCTCAGCTTGATGCTCCGTTGTTAATTACAGGTGAAACTGGGACAGGTAAGGAGCTGATGGCAAGAGCGTGTCATGATGCCAGTATGCGTAGAGAATATCCGTTTATTACGATTAACTGCGCAGCCTTACCTGACAGTGCCGCTGAGGAAGAGTTGTTTGGTTATGTTAGTCATGGAGAGGTGGGAAAAAGAGGTTTTTTTGAAGAAGGAAAGGGCGGTACCGTGTTTCTTGATGAGATCGCTGAAATGTCAAAAACCGTACAGGTAAAGTTATTACGATTATTGCAAGATGGCACGTTTAGACGCTTGGGCGAAGATCAAGAAGTGAGGGCGGATGTGCGAATAATTTGCTCCACTCAGAAAAACTTAGCTGAACTTTGCCAAACAGGGGAC
This sequence comes from Shewanella sp. VB17, assembly GCF_013248905.1. Classification (NCBI taxonomy): domain Bacteria; kingdom Pseudomonadati; phylum Pseudomonadota; class Gammaproteobacteria; order Alteromonadales; family Shewanellaceae; genus Shewanella; species Shewanella sp. VB17. The sequence goes on along the minus strand of NZ_JABRVS010000001.1, from coordinate 3,639,806 downwards.
TTCAGAGAAGATTTATATTATCGGATACATGTACTGAGTTTTCATCTTCCTTCGCTGCGCGAACGTAAAGTTGATGTGATCCCTCTTACTGAAATGTTCCTAGAGCATTACAGTCAACAATTGTCTATTCCTATTCGTAGAATTTCGGCTCAATGCCGTGAACATTTATTGAACTATGCTTGGCCCGGTAATGTGAGACAGCTTAAAAATGCGATTTTTAGGGCGGTTTCTATGTGGAATGGCTCTGCAGAATTAACGGTTGAGCAATTAAATTTACCCTCCTATGCAGAAGGTTTCGGTTATTTTGATCATCAGTTTGAGGGAAGTTTAGATCATGCAATGAAGCAATTTGAAGCCAGTTTACTCAGAAGACTTTACCCAGCATACCCAAGTACGCGACAGCTTGCTAAGAAGTTAGGCGTTTCGCATACCGCAATCGCGAACAAACTTAGAGAATATAAAATAAATAAACAAAAGTTGATGTAACTGTATATTGCCATTTTATTGTGGAGTTTTTCACCATTGTAAGTGTATAAAGCCCAAGGTGACATAGGGCTTTTTTAGTGTAACCATTTCTTTACAGAATAGGGTAGAAATAATGAATAAGCGATTTGTGTGATGCTATTCCTATTGGCTTTCGTTTACTGTATTTCTATTGTCATTATTGTGTCAAATATCATCCTATTATTCAAAGTGATGCCCAGATGCAGAATTGAGCATGTCAAAAAGTGACTTGGGTATAAGCGCAATTTATTTGGTTGATATTGAAAGTCTCAGGAGAGGAGCAGGTATGAAGTTAGCCAGTTATAACAATGGTCGTCGTGATGGCCAATTGATGTTAGTCAGTAAAAATCTTACTAAAACAGTTGCGGTGCCGGCAATCGCACATACTATGCAAGAGCTATTGGATGCTTGGCAGTTACTTGAGCCACAATTGAGAGAGTTATATGATGCATTGAATGATGGATTGATCGATAACGCTATCGATTTTGAAGAATCTAAATGTTTATCTCCTTTACCTCGTGCTTATCAATGGGCTGATGGTAGCGCCTATGTGAATCATGTTGAATTAGTTAGAAAAGCTCGTGGTGCAGAGATGCCGGAGACTTTTTGGACCGATCCCTTAGTATATCAAGGAGGCTCAGATTGTTTTATTGGACCTAAAGCCGATATTCCTTTAGCAAGTGAAGAGTGGGGCATTGATTTTGAGTCTGAAATTGCCGTGATCACTGATGATGTGCCTATGGGAGTATCAGCAGAGAATGCAGAGAAACACATTAAACTGTTGATGTTAGTTAATGATGTTTCATTGCGTAATCTCATCCCTGGAGAGTTAGCTAAAGGTTTTGGTTTTTATCAGGCTAAGCCATCTAGTAGTTTTTCTCCGGTTGCAGTAACCCCAGATGAATTGGGTCCTCGTTGGGAAGACGCTAAAGTGCATTTACCTTTAATCACTCATCTCAACAATACACTTTTCGGCCAGCCTAATGCGGGTGTTGATATGACATTTAATTTCAATCAACTGGTATCTCACGTGGCTAAAACTCGTCCTCTGGGTGCTGGCGCAATTATTGGTTCTGGTACTATTTCTAATTATGATCGCAGTGCTGGTTCAAGCTGTTTGGCTGAAATTCGTATGCTTGAGACCATTGCAGACGGAAAGCCATCGACTTCATTTATGAAGTTCGGTGATCGGGTGAAAATTGAAATGCTTGACGATAATAAGATGACTATTTTCGGTTCAATTGATCAACAGATTGTGGAGTATAAAGCTTAGCTATTAACCTGTATTTGGCAGCTTGCGTATGAGACAAATGATCAATTAACGCTATCTAAATATACGCATAAGGCCTAATTCAATGAATTGGGCTTTTTTGTCGATAAGAGGAATATTTTATGTTGAAACTTTATGGTTATTGGCGCTCAAGCGCTGCTTATCGAGTCAGAATCGCATTAAATTACAAAAAACTAGCATTTGAACAAGTCTCTGTTCATTTGGTTAAAAGTGGTGGGGAGCAGCATAAAGTCGATTATGCCAAATTAAACCCTCAAGAGTTAGTGCCAACGTTTGTTGATACCGACTCTGATGATGAGGTTGTGTTATCTCAGTCGCTTGCGATTATAGAATACCTAGATGAAAAGTATTCTCACTTGGCATTATTACCTCAAAATATACAAGACAAAGCCATAGTACGCTCAATGGCGATGTCGATTGCATGTGAAGTACACCCTCTTAATAATTTGAAAGTTTTGCAGTATCTTGTGAAAAAACTCAATGTGGATGATGATACTAAATCTGCATGGTACCACCATTGGATCCATGAAGGTTTTCGTGCTTTAGAAAAGCAACTGGTTAAGTATTCTGGTCGTTTTTGTTTTGGTGATTCTGTGACCTTAGTTGATGTGTGTTTAGTGCCTCAGGTTTACAATGCGATTCGGTTTAAGGTTGATTTGACCTCCTATGTCAATATTTTACGTATTACCGACAATTGTAATCAATTGGATGCATTTATCGATGCGACTCCTGAGAATCAGGTTGATGCAGATTAAGTGGCGCGAGTTAGCATTTGTTCAGTTAACAATAGGTGGCTATCAAGCTCAGGTGTTAAATCGTGGACCGTAATAATAGCGATATTTACCTCTTCATTTATCAGCATTTTCAACGAGTCACGTGTACCTCCTTCAAAAAGTGATAGCTTAAGATCAGGATACTGATGGCGAAATACCATTAACCTGCTGGGGAGATAGAATGGGCCTAACATGGCAGGAACTGCAATTCTGATATTGACTCGAACGACGAACCTTAATTCGTAATCCAGTACAGCGAATTACATATTTTGTTTGCAGTAGCAGATAGTCTTTATTTTTATGATGTGTATTTAACCTGAACTCGAGATAACGAGTGTCAGATACGTTTAACTTTTTACTTAAAATCAACAAGTTAAATCCCACTTAATTGTTATTCACCCACTTGCTTAATGCCGACATTTTTGTCGATATCAAGGCGGGATTTCGTACGTAATAGCTGGCTATGACTAGAAAGCACAACAAAGATAGGGGCCAAAATAGCGATATTAAGCGGCGCTGCTTAACCCGAGCTCAGGTTATTTAGATTTTTCAGATGTGTAATTGAGAAGGAATGCTATTTATGATGGTGGTCGATACTGGGCTCGAACCAGTGACCCCCTCCTTGTAAGGGAGGTGCTCTCCCAGCTGAGCTAATCGACCTGGGCTTACTGTGTTGCTGTACTTATCTTATTTAAGACTTTCTGTAAGATAATGGTGGTCGATACTGGGCTCGAACCAGTGACCCCCTCCTTGTAAGGGAGGTGCTCTCCCAGCTGAGCTAATCGACCTGGGCTTACTGTGTTGCTGTACTTATCTTATTTAAGACTTTCTGTAAGATAATGGTGGTCGATACTGGGCTCGAACCAGTGACCCCCTCCTTGTAAGGGAGGTGCTCTCCCAGCTGAGCTAATCGACCTGGGCTTACTGTGTTGCTGTACTTATCTTATTCAAGACTTTCTGTAAGATAATGGTGGTCGATACTGGGCTCGAACCAGTGACCCCCTCCTTGTAAGGGAGGTGCTCTCCCAGCTGAGCTAATCGACCTGGGCTTACTGTGTTGCTGTACTTATCTTATTCAAGACTTTCTGTAAGATAATGGTGGTCGATACTGGGCTCGAACCAGTGACCCCCTCCTTGTAAGGGAGGTGCTCTCCCAGCTGAGCTAATCGACCTGGGCTTACTGTGTTGCTGTACTTATCTTATTTAAGACTTTCTGTAAGATAATGGTGGTCGATACTGGGCTCGAACCAGTGACCCCCTCCTTGTAAGGGAGGTGCTCTCCCAGCTGAGCTAATCGACCTCGCTGTGTGGGCCGTATTATAGGGATGAAGAATTTACTGTCAACGGTTTTTTAGTAAAATAACAACAGCATGTCTTAATTTTGCTCAAGTTGTTGATTTGTTGTTCGACGCTTTGTTGTTTTTACCCGTCTTCATACCGTGCTAATTTATAATGTTGGGTAAAACTTCTTGGTAATAGCCTAACCATATTGTGATTGAGCGTATGCTTAATACGTGAAAAAAGCATGATGAAAGTACGAATTGCGCTTTATCCTATGATTAAGGAGAGAGGGGAATTTCCCTAATCCTATTTGGCTGTTAGTATATGTAGCACATTCATTGGTAGAGCCTATTAAATATAGGCTTTCTATATAGGTTAGTGTTCCATTATGACAATTAAGACGCGTTTTGCTCCCAGCCCTACTGGTTTTTTGCATGTTGGTGGCGCTCGTACAGCGCTTTATTCATGGTTATATGCTCGTGCCAATCAAGGTGACTTTGTGTTGAGAGTTGAAGACACTGATATTGAGCGTTCTACTCCAGAAGCATGTGAAGCCATTCTTGAGGGAATGCAGTGGTTAGGTTTAAATTGGGATGAAGGCCCTTATTACCAAACTAAGCGTTTTGATCGCTATAATGAAATTATTGCTCAAATGCTTGAGCAGGGCAGTGCTTATAAATGTTACTGCTCACGTGAGCGCATAGAGGCTATGCGTGAGGATCAGGCTGAAAAAGGCCTACAGCAAAAATATGATGGCTGCTGTCGTGATAAAGCACCACAAGAAACGAGTGAGGCATTTGTTATTCGTTTTAAAAACCCAACGCAAGGCAGTGTCGTATTTGACGATCACGTTCGTGGGCGTATTGAAATCTCAAATGAACGATTAGATGATCTCATTATTGCTCGTACTGAGGGCACCCCTACTTATAACTTCTGTGTCGTTGTTGATGATTGGGATATGGGGATCACGTGTGTTGTTCGTGGCGAAGATCACATTAATAACACCCCTCGTCAAATTAATATTCTTAAAGCACTTGGAGCACCTATCCCTGAATACGCGCATGTGGCTATGATTTTAGGAGATGATGGAGCCAAGCTTTCAAAGCGACATGGCGCTGTTGGTGTCATGCAGTATCGTGATGATGGTTACCTACCTGAAGCGTTACTTAACTATCTAGTGCGTTTAGGTTGGTCACATGGAGATCAAGAAGTTTTCTCAATTGATGAAATGAAGCAGTTGTTTAAACTTGATGATATTAATAAGGCGGCATCTGCTTTTAATACAGAAAAATTGATTTGGTTAAATCAGCATTATATAAAGGAACTTGATCCTGATTATGTTGCGGAGCACCTGAAGTGGCATATGGTGGATCAAAATATCGACATTACAAATGGCCCTGCATTAGCTCAAGTCGTATCAGCATTATCAGAACGGGCTAAAACGTTGAAAGAGTTAGCCGCTTCTAGCCGTTATTTTTATGAAGATTTTACTGACTTTGACGAAACGGCAGCTAAGAAGCATCTTAGAGGTGTCGCCATGGAACCTCTAAAACTAATACAGCAGAAATTGATAGCGTTAAATGAATGGACTGTAGAGGTTATTCATCAAGTGATTGAAGATACCGCTGCAGAATTAGACGTTGGGATGGGGAAGGTTGGGATGCCTTTGCGTGTCGCCGTTACGGGAGCTGGGATGTCTCCTAGTGTTGATGTTACTTTATTTTTAGTTGGTAAGGTTAGGTGTGAGCAAAGAATCCTCAAAGCGATTGAATTTGTAGCAAATAGAATAAATTCCTAAAAAACGAGTTGACACTTTTGAGTGTGCTGCATAGAATGCGCCACGCAGTTGAGACACTAGCGACGAATAATTGCAGTACGCTCAAATGTGATTAGGTTAGAAAAGGGGCCTTAGCTCAGCTGGGAGAGCGCAACACTGGCAGTGTTGAGGTCAGCGGTTCGATCCCGCTAGGCTCCACCAAACTAACACAACTCATTCTTGTTAATAGAGTATAAAAACAAGAAGCTGAACCAAGGTCTAATGGGTATCAGCTAGATGATTAAAAATTCATTTCCACAGCCTTCGGAATTGAATTTATAGACCACTCTTTATTTATCGAGTCTAAAGAATAAATGTCCGGGTCCCCATCGTCTAGAGGCCTAGGACACCGCCCTTTCACGGCGGTAACAGGGGTTCGAATCCCCTTGGGGATACCAAAAATTCAAGTTTAACTGATGTTTATTCGGTTAAACATGAAAGACTCAGTTTGAGTCGACATGCTCTTTTACTAGAGCTTAAGTAAGTCTTACGTTCCCATTGTCTAGTGGGAGGTAAACGAGGACTACGACAGATATCGAATCTCAATGAGATGAGGTAAATGGCGGTAAAGCAGGTTCATTTCCACAGCCTTCGGAATTGAATTTATAGACCACTCTTTATTTATCGAGTCTAAAGAATAAATGTCCGGGTCCCCATCGTCTAGAGGCCTAGGACACCGCCCTTTCACGGCGGTAACAGGGGTTCGAATCCCCTTGGGGATACCAAAAATTCAAATTTAACTGATGTTTATTCGGTTAAACATGAAAGACTCAGTTTGAGTCGACATGCTCTTTACTAGAGCTTAAGTAAGTCTTACGTTCCCATTGTCTAGTGGGAGGTAAACGAGGACTACGACAGATATCGAATCTCAATGAGATGAGGTAAATGGCGGTAAAGCAGGTTCATTTCCACAGCCTTCGGAATTGAATTTATAGACCACTCTTTATTTATCGAGTCTAAAGAATAAATGTCCGGGTCCCCCATCGTCTAGAGGCCTAGGACACCGCCCTTTCACGGCGGTAACAGGGGGTTCGAATCCCCTTGGGGATACCAAAAATTCAAGTTTAACTGATGTTTATTCGGTTAAACATGAAAGACTCAGTTTGAGTCGACATGCTCTTTTACTAGAGCTTAAGTAAGTCTTACGTTCCCATTGTCTAGTGGGAGGTAAACGAGGACTACGACAGATATCGAATCTCAATGAGATGAGGTAAATGGCGGTAAAGCAGGTTCATTTCCACAGCCTTCGGAATTGAATTTATAGACCACTCTTTATTTATCGAGTCTAAAGAATAAATGTCCGGGTCCCCATCGTCTAGAGGCCTAGGACACCGCCCTTTCACGGCGGTAACAGGGGTTCGAATCCCCTTGGGGATACCAAAAATTCAAATTTAACTGATGTTTATTCGGTTAAACATGAAAGACTCAGTTTGAGTCGACATGCTCTTTTACTAGAGCTTAAGTAAGTCTTACGTTCCCATTGTCTAGTGGGAGGTAAACGAGGACTACGACAGATATCGAATCTCAATGAGATGAGGTAAATGGCGGTAAAGCAGGTTCATTTCCACAGCCTTCGGAATTGAATTTATAGACCACTCTTTATTTATCGAGTCTAAAGAATAAATGTCCGGGTCCCCATCGTCTAGAGGCCTAGGACACCGCCCTTTCACGGCGGTAACAGGGGTTCGAATCCCCTTGGGGATACCAAAAATTCAAGTTTAACTGATGTTTATTCGGTTAAACATGAAAGACTCAGTTTGAGTCGACATGCTCTTTTACTAGAGCTTAAGTAAGTCTTACGTTCCCATTGTCTAGTGGGAGGTAAACGAGGACTACGACAGATATCGAATCTCAATGAGATGAGGTAAATGGCGGTAAAGCAGGTTCATTTCCACAGCCTTCGGAATTGAATTTATAGACCACTCTTTATTTATCGAGTCTAAAGAATAAATGTCCGGGTCCCCATCGTCTAGAGGCCTAGGACACCGCCCTTTCACGGCGGTAACAGGGGTTCGAATCCCCTTGGGGATACCAAAAATTCAAATTTAACTGATGTTTATTCGGTTAAACATGAAAGACTCAGTTTGAGTCGACATGCTCTTTTACTAGAGCTTAAGTAAGTCTTACGTTCCCATTGTCTAGTGGGAGGTAAACGAGGACTACGACAGATATCGAATCTCAATGAGATGAGGTAAATGGCGGTAAAGCAGGTTCATTTCAACAGCCTTCGGAATTGAATTTATAGACCACTCTTTATTTATCGAGTCTAAAGAATAAATGTCCGGGTCCCCATCGTCTAGAGGCCTAGGACACCGCCCTTTCACGGCGGTAACAGGGGTTCGAATCCCCTTGGGGATACCACTTATTAACATTTTATGCTGTTTTAAAAGCGTAAAACGGGGCCTTAGCTCAGCTGGGAGAGCGCAACACTGGCAGTGTTGAGGTCAGCGGTTCGATCCCGCTAGGCTCCACCATATTAGCTTTTAGCTTAATAATAAATAAAAAAACCACTTAAATGTGGTTTTTTTATGTCTAAAATGTCACTTCTTAGCATTATAAATATTAGTCTACTCCTAAAAACCCCCCGGTTTGATGAGCCCAAAGTTGAGCGTAAATCCCCCGTGAAGCAATTAATGCTAAATGTGTTCCTTGTTCTACAATACAGCCTTTGTCGATTACAATTAATCTATCCATTGCAGCGATAGTAGAAAGTCGATGGGCTATGGCGATGACAGTTTTACCTTCCATAAGTTGATATAAGCTTTCTTGAATAGCGGCTTCTACTTCTGAGTCCAGTGCAGATGTCGCTTCATCGAGCAGGAGAATGGGGGCATTTTTTAAGAGCACTCTTGCGATAGCGATCCGTTGGCGTTGCCCACCTGATAGCTTAACGCCACGTTCGCCGACTTGTGCATCTAACCCTTTATGACCATCAGAATCCGTTAATGTCTGGATAAAATCGTAAGATTGAGAATGTTTAATAGCATTGAGGAGTTCATCCTCATTGGCTGCTGAGTTACCATAAAGAATGTTTTCACGAATAGAGCGATGCAGTAGGGAAGTATCTTGCGTTACCATACCGATATTTGCTCTTAATGAATCCTGCTGTACATGGTTAATATTTTGACCATCTATTTCAATGATGCCGCTTTCGACATCATGGAAACGCATCAATAAATTCACTAACGTCGATTTTCCTGCACCAGAGCGGCCAACTACCCCCACTTTTTCACCAGGCTTAATATCAAGATCAAGGTTTTCGATGACGCCCTTTTTTTCACCATAGTGAAAGCAGACGTTATGAAAGCTAATGGCACCGTGAGAGACATTCAGCTCTGAAGCATCATCAATATCTTGGATCTCGATGGGTTTGGACAATGTATTGATCCCATCAGCAACAGTGCCAATATTTTCAAATAGTGAGCTTATTTCCCACATTATCCATTGAGACATGCCATTGAGTCTTAAAGAAAGGCTGACAGCAATGGTGATAGCACCAACAGTGATGGCATTACTGCTCCATAAATAGATAGAAATCGCAGCGATAGCAAATACAAGTAAGTAGTTTATGAGCTGGACACTCACATTAATCCCTGTTACAAGTCGCATTTGTCGGTACACAGTTTGTAGAAAGGTGTGCATACTGCTTTGAGCATATTCAGCTTCTTGTTGTGTATGTGAAAAGAGCTTAACGGTAGTTATATTGGTATAACTGTCGACAATTCTGCCGGTCATGGTAGAACGAGCATCGGCTTGTGCCATTGATGCAGCCTTTAATTTGGGGATAAAAAGACATTGTAGACCGATGTAAATACCCAGCCAGATTAACATCGGGACCATTAAACGGATATCTGCATTGGCAATCATGACGAGCATTGTGATGAAATACACTAAAATGTAGACAAGAACATCGAGTATTTTAGTGACTGCTTCACGTACAGCAATGGATGTTTGCATGACCTTGGTAGCGATACGCCCAGCAAAATCATTTTGGTAAAATGAGACACTTTGTTTTAATAAGTATCGATGAGCTAACCAACGAATAGACATAGGGTAATTACCTAACAAACCTTGATAGACAATGAGTGCGTGAAGTAATACCAGTGTTGGAATAATGAACAAGACTAGAATCGTCATCCCAATGAGCCTTGCTCCTTCCTTTTCAAATAGAGTATCAGGATTGCTAGCAATTAATAAATCGACAAGTTGACCCATAAAGGCAAATAGTGACACTTCTAAAACAGCCAAGAGGGCAGTAATGATCGACATTAGTATGAGTGGGCGCTCAAATCCTCTAGTATAAAAACGGCAAAAGGCATATATCCCTGTGGGTGGTTGTTCAGGTGTTTGTGAGGACAGGGGATCAATCCATGATTCAAATTTTTTGAACATTTAAGTACTCTATTTATATGGCTATATTCAAGTGGCTTGAGTCTATATTAATGAAATAAGGGGAAATAACTAGCATACCGTAAATAAAAATATGATCTTAGGTTGTTATTTAAAATTAAGTTCCGTTTTCCGCTAGTTCGATAGGGTTAACATGAGTAAAGTGATGACCACGATGTAATATTAAGGTGCACTCATGTGTTCAAAACCTGTGATAGCGTTATCAAATGAATCTTACCGCAGGGCAAGATTGGCCAGAGATCCACGTTTTGATGGTGTATTTTTTATTGGGGTGATCACCACGGGCATTTTTTGTCGCTCAATTTGCCCGGCCACTCCACCCAAAGAGGAAAATGTTCGTTACTTTTCAACGGCCATCGCGGCAATCAATGCTGGACTAAGGCCATGTTTACGTTGTCGACCAGAGAGTGCCCCAGGGTCATGTGCTTGGAATGGCACACAAACCACGGTTGATCGCGCTGTATCATTAATTGATGGGGGATTTCTTTTTGATGAGAACGGGGGCTCTTTGGCGTCTTTAGCCGAAAAGTTGGGGATCACGAGTCGTTATTTAAGAAAGCTTTTTTTAAATAAAGTGGGTACATCACCTAAAAAATATGCTCAGTTTCATCAGCTTATGTTTGCTAAGCAACTATTGCATCAGACTGATTTATCCATGACTCAAGTTGGACTTGCTGCTGGTTTTAATAGTATTAGACGTTTTAATGAAGTTTTTCAACAAACGTTAGGTTTAACGCCTTCAGCTTTACGTAAGAGTCACAAGACAAGTAACAGTCAAGATAAAGATGACAGCCGTGGCATACGTTTATCGATACAATTATCCTACAGACCTCCCTTAAATTGGTGTAAACAATTGGCTTTTTATCGCTTACGAATGGTTGAAGGAATGGAATGGGCTCAGGGTGATCAGAGTTATTGCCGTAGTTTTCAACTTGGTCGTGTTAAAGGTTTTTTTGAAGCGGAGCATATTGAAGATAAACATAGGTTTACTATCACCATTTACCTAGCAGATCCCCAGGCTTTATCAGTGTTAAAGGAAGTGGTTATTGAGATTAAGCGAGTGCTGGATGTCGATGCAGATATGGCTCAGATCCACACAAGTCTATTATCTATTGATCTTATTCATAATGAAATGGAGGAGGGATTGAGATTACCCGGAACATGGTCAGTATTTGAAGCCGGATGTCGAGCTATTCTTGGTCAGCAGGTTAGTGTTACCCAAGCAACTAAGTTATTGAATAAAATGGTAAAGGCTAATGGTGAGCAACTGACAATTTGCGATAAAACTGTATTATTATTTCCCACTCCAGCAAGGGTGGCGACAGCAAGTTTAGCTGAACTAAAAATGCCTGGAGCGAGAAAGGCAGCGCTGAATGCGTTTGGGTTATTTGTCAGCGAGCATCCAGATGCTTCGGTTGATGATTGGCTTAATATAAAAGGGATTGGGGCATGGACTGTGGCTTACGCAAAAATGCGAGGACTCAGTGAGCCTAATATTTTGCTCTGTTCTGATTTAATCGTTAAAAAGAAGTTGCTGATGCGATGCGAAGAGCTACGCGGTTTGGATATCAATGTTGCACAAGCAATACCAATAGACATTGATTATCAGGAGCTAACGGCAAAATTACAGGAAAGCATTTCTCCCTGGGGAAGTTATTTAACGTTTCAATTATGGAATTTAGCATGAACAAGATAATTCAACCTCACGGTACATTAACGTCTAAGTCAATGGGATATTTCATGGATGTTTCCGATAAGAATTTACTTAATCCGGTAGCAGATAAATGGATCCAGAGTCCCGTTGGTGTGCTGCATGTTAAAGCGAGCCAGTATGGGATCAGTCATCTTGGCGTTGCCAAAGAAGGCGCGCAATTATTAGGGAATGCAAGCGGGGTTGAGTGTGAAGCGGCTCAGTTACATTTAGCACTGCTTGAACAGGAATTAGCGGAGTATTTCTCAGGGAGCCGCGATTCATTTACAGTACCATTAGCTCCGAGAGGAACCGTATTTCAAATTCAAGTGTGGCAAGCTTTGATTGAGTTAACTTATGGAAGCACTTGCAGTTATGGGGATATTGCTCAGCAGATTGGTCGTCCTAAAGCGGTGAGGGCCGTCGGTGCAGCGAATGGTGCCAATCCAATAGCGATTATTGTACCTTGTCATCGGGTTATTGGCAAAAATGGACAGCTAACAGGTTATGCTTATGGCTTAAGCATGAAACAGCGTTTACTGACCTTAGAATATGAAAATAGCGCTATTGCGTAGACTCGTGTCATGAGAGTGATCTGTCATGTGATTGATGATGTCTGACTTTTATGAGCTTATGGTTTATGTTGATCATATGAGCAAAACTCGCAAGGGCGATACAACTAGCGTAGAATATGGCTATATTTTTTTAACGGTAATTTTTCGAATTTATGACCCACGCACTTTCTTGTGAAACAATAAACAGCGCACGCTTTGATACATTAGGACTCATTCCAGAGCTCCTTAAGCGGGTCACTGAACTTGAATACTTAATCCCCACGCCTATCCAGTCTGAATGCATCCCTCTTGTGTTAAAAGGAGGCGATCTCCTCGCTGGTGCAAATACGGGTTCGGGTAAAACGGCTGCGTTTGCATTACCGCTTTTACAGTCTTTACATATGCATCCCCAGTCGACTTCAAAAGGTAATGTCGTGCGGGCGTTAGTATTGGTGCCGACTCGAGAATTAGCACAGCAGATCGCAGCTAGCTTTAAACGTTATGCTCAAGGGTTAATGCCGAGAGTGAAAGTTGAAGCTGTGTTTGGTGGTGTATCAGCGAACACACAAATGTTAGCACTGCGAGGTGGTGCTGACGTGCTTGTGGCGACGCCAGGACGTTTATTGGACCTGTTGTCGAGCAATGCGATAACACTGTCGCAGGTGTCTCATTTGGTTCTTGATGAAGCCGATCGCATGTTAAGCCTAGGGTTTACTGATGAGTTAGGTGAAATCTTAGCGTTATTACCCAAATCTAAACAAACTTTGCTATTTTCAGCGACATTTCCTGAAGAGGTAAAGGCGCTTACCGACGCACTGTTAACCACTCCGGTAGAGGTTCTCCTGCAAAGTCAAGAGCAGAGTACTCTACATCAACAAGTTTACACGGTTAATAAAAATCGTAAAACAGCGTTATTAGCACATTTGATAAAAGAGCAACATTGGCGCCAAGTATTGGTGTTTGCCAGTGCTAAGAATACGTGTAACCGTCTTGAACAAAAATTAGCTAAAGCAGGAGTGAGTGCACAGGTTTTTCATGGTGATAAAGCTCAGGGGGCTAGAAATCGTGTTCTCGATGGATTTAAAAATGGTGAGATAAGCGTGCTCATCGCGACGGATATTGCAGCTCGCGGTATTGATATCGACAAGCTTCCAGTGGTCATTAACTATGAGTTACCGAGAAGCCCAGTAGATTATATGCACCGTATTGGCCGTAGTGGGCGGGCTGGTGAAGCGGGTTTAGCATTATCTTTGATTTCTCATGACGAATATCAACATTTTAACCTGATTGAGAAAAAGAATAAGTTCACGCTCGAACGTGAACAAGTGCTCGGTTTTGAAGCCGACGCAGAGGCGCCTGTGGATTGCCCATCAAGGGAGAGTAAATCAATGGCGGCACCTGAAGGCATGGGAAAGAAAAAACGTAAAAAATTGCCTAAAGCGAATGCAGATTTGTGGGGTAAAAAACCGTGATCAGCAGCTGTTGTTAACTTATATACCCAAACGACCACAAGATGCAGGATTCAGCTTGTCGAGAAGTGACAGAGTTTAGGGGGGTTAACGAGCATCTTGAAGTGGCTTAGGTATAGGTTTCAATTATTTTAATTAATGTGTCAAATAGGTAGATATAATGCAGCATCTATTCTGGTTAATGGAAAACAAAATTGCCGGTCGTAGTGGACCAAACAAGGAACTGTGGGATCTGAATGAAATTAAACGTTCAGGCATTGGGGCTTTACTGTCGGTTAATGGCGGTGAAGATTGTGATTTAGCCGCAATCGAGGCTGCTCAGCTGGTTTATGCATGTATTCCTTTTTCCAGTAATATTCCGCCAAAAGAAGATGATTTGGCTATATGTGTTGAACAATTGCCAAAGGCACTCGCCTTTATTCGTGATTGTGAAGCGAAAGCGTTACCTGTGTTGATCCATTGTCGTTCAGGCAAGGATAGGACGGCTCTTTTGATGGCTTATTATTTAATGGAAAATGGCGCCGCACCATTACATGCGGTGAGTCAAGTTAGAGCGGTGAGAGATATTGCATTCAGCGCTGAAGGTTGGGATCAGTTTGCTTTTGATGTGCTCTATGCACTTCAGGGATAAGTTTATTATCTTTTGTAATATGATTTGAGGCCTAATTAGGGGTCATATCGCGTGCCCCTATTACAGTTAAATGTAATAGGAGGACTTCATGCTGTAATTCTCTTTAAATCAATAATAAACGATATTAAATCTTCTTTTTAATATCGACATATTTTTTCATTATTTTAAGGTTATACTTCTAATATTGATTAGCATAACATGTTGGTATTTTAATGAAGAATAAGGCTACCCAGTCTCAAGGGTTGTTACTTTTTCGATTGTCTCCAAAGCAGCTGTTTGCAATGGGGACCTTAAAAGTTCGTGAACTTGTCCCTTATATTCCTTTGAATGCGATCCCTCATTCTCACCCAACCATTTTAGGCACAGCGAATGTTCGGGGAAATATAATCCCTGTCATTGATATGGCGGCAGCCGTAGGTTATCAGAAGCTTGATAAGGAAGAATTGGCTCGAAGTTTTATTATGGTCACCGATTGCCAACGCATGGTGATAGGTTTTCTAGTAAGGGCTATTGATAAGATTGTAGAGTGTAATTGGAGAGACATTGAATCTCCGCCAAATAACTTAGGTTCGAACGCCTACCTGACTGGTGTGACACGTCTTGGAGATGAATTAGTTCAACTTCTTGATGTTGAGTTGTTACTGTCAAAAATATTTCCAGCGAGTCGTGAAACAAGTCGTGCAATTTTAACCGATATGCAGCGCGAGAAGCTCAAGCCATTAAAGATACTCTTAGTCGATGATTCAAAAATGGCACGTAAACAACTATCAGATGCACTTGATAGTATCAGTATTCCTTATCAAGTGACCTCTGATGGTCACGATGCATTGGCGATAATGAAAGCTGCAGCGGAAAATAATGAACCGATTGATATCCTAGTGAGTGATGTAGAGATGCCTGGTTTAGATGGCTATGAACTGTCATTTGAGGTAAAAGACACCCCAGCATTGTCTTCAACGTACATTATATTACATACTTCTTTATCGAGTGCCATTAGTGGGAGTCAAGCTCAGCAGGTTGGTGCAAATGAAGCATTAGAGAAGTTTGATGCTCATGAGCTGATTAGCGCAATGCTACGAGGGGCTGAGAGCAAAGAAAAAAGTTAGTTAAAGGTTTGAATAATGTTTTATTTAGGTAAAGATTAGCGTTGTTTTCACCGTAATACTGGACATTTGATGCCTGTTTAGTTACAAGTGATTGTTAAGAAATTAATCTACTAGGTTAGCGTAATCACTCTAATCATAGAGTGTGACTGTTAGCAATCATAAATATAAAAGTGACAGGTCATTCCATGAAAAAAAACCAATCTTTGTTAGCCAGAGTGGCTAATGGTAGCTTAGTGCTACAGATCCTATTTGGGATTATTTCTGGCATTGTTGTAGCCAGTTTGTCAGAAGGTGCTGCCGAAAGCGTCGCATTTTTAGGTGATTTATTTGTTAGCGCCTTAAAGGCAGTAGCCCCTATTTTGGTCTTTGTTCTCGTCGCAGCATCAATCGCGAATCAGAAAAAAAATGCTAAGACCAATATGCGTCCAATTGTGGTGCTTTATTTGTTTGGTACATTCGCTGCGGCACTTGTAGCCGTACTGCTCAGCTTTGCTTTTCCGGTTACCTTAGTTTTGGCGACAGGAGCTGAAGGCGCTACACCTCCAGAGGGGATCGCAGAAGTACTTAATACGTTACTTTTCAAACTTGTCGATAATCCCGTTAATGCTTTAATGACAGGGAATTATATTGGTATTTTAGCGTGGGCTGTGGGCTTAGGTTTAGCGCTGCATCACGCCAGTGACACAACAAAACAAGTGTTTAGTGATGTGAGTCATGGGATTTCGCAGATAGTGCGTTTCATTATTCGTTTAGCCCCTATTGGTATTTTCGGCTTAGTGGCATCGACATTTGCGAAAACGGGTTTTGCGGCCATTGCGGGTTATGGACAACTTTTGGCTGTGTTGCTCGGGGCCATGCTAATCATTGCTCTTGTTGTTAACCCATTGATTGTTTATGCTAAAATTAGACGTAACCCTTATCCTTTAGTGCTTACTTGTATCCGTGAAAGCGGCATTACAGCTTTCTTTACTCGTTCTAGTGCAGCGAATATTCCAGTAAACATGGCATTGTGTGAAAAACTTAAGTTGCATGAAGATACTTATTCAGTATCCATTCCACTGGGTGCGACCATTAATATGGCGGGGGCAGCGATCACCATTACTGTATTGACGCTTGCTGCTGTGAATACCATGGGGATAGAGATTGATATTTTTACGGCGATACTGCTGAGTGTTGTTGCAGCAGTCTCTGCTTGTGGAGCATCTGGTGTCGCTGGCGGATCTCTTTTGTTGATCCCATTAGCGTGTAGCTTGTTCGGGATCTCCAATGATATTGCGATGCAAGTGGTTGCCGTTGGGTTTATCATCGGTGTTATTCAAGATTCAGCCGAAACAGGTTTGAATAGCTCAACGGATGTAATATTTACTGCAGCAGCATGCGAAGCTGCAGAAAAGAGCAGGAAAGCATAACGTATACAGTATTTGCAGTATTAAACAGTGCCTAGTACCGAAAGTACTAGGCATTTTTTATGCCTGTATGACAGTGAGTTCTCTTGATTAAGAACACATGGGCAGTCTATGTCGTTTGCTAGCGTCACGTACGTTTCTCTTGAAGTCACATGGGTATGTAACGGGCAGTCATTATCATTACATAGATGAAATAGACAGAACTAACACGTTAACATGTGCGGGTAATAGGATTACTTAAAAGGATGTGAGCTAGTAAATGTTAATTCTTTTTGTGAATAAGGGTGAGCGATACTCAGTGTCATCGCGTGCAGACAAAGCCTATTAGATGCGGCTATTACCGCGTTATCTCCGTAAAAGTCATCACCTAAGATAGGGTGACCAATGGCCAACATGTGCAGTCTAAGTTGGTGAGTGCGGCCAGTGACTGGTTTTAACTCAACTAAGGTACTACTTTTGCGTTGTTCAATGACGTTATAATAGGTCTTAGAAGGTTTTCCATCATCCGCTATTTGTTGTAAAGGAGGGGATTGATGGTTAGGTTTTATGGCTAATTCAATCACATCGTGTGTTTTCTCTACATGTCCAGATACTTCAGCGATATAGGTTTTCTTACTCAAACGGTTTTGAAATTGTGTTTTGATATTTGATTCCGCTTTTTTGTTAAGTGCAAATACCATGATACCAGAGGTGGCGCAATCGAGCCTGTGCACCAAGATGGCTTCGGGGTAGCGCTGCAATAAGCGTGTTAATGCGCAATCGAACGTATTGTCAGCACGACCTGGATTTGAAAGTAATCCAGAAGGCTTATTAATCACAATGATGTCGCGGTCTTGATATCGAATGTCTAACCAAGGTATTGAAGGTGGGGTATATGTAAATATTTGCATGAGTTCTCCTATTGCCCAGTGATATTAGCAAATCTGAGTGCTCATTAGTATCGAAAATAGAGACTGTTTATGCATGACTGTGTCGATCCAGCTGTGCTAATTATGCCTACTTTTGATATCGAGGTATTGCGTTGGCGTTTGTTTTGCCCACATGCGGCTATATGCCATTAGTTGAGGATAAAAGGTTCTAAACGCTATCTCTATTTCAGTATCTAAGGCGGCAACCGCTTTAGTGGCCCCATTAAATATGTCAGGTGTTGAGATGCGCTTAGCCACAGACTCAATGGCTTGATTTAATCCTGTTCGGTTTTGATAGGCCATTAACCAATTTTCACTGCGAATTTTAGGGGCTATTAACTGTAGCTGTTTGGGCAGTTGTTCACATGCGTCAATGTCATCATAAGCCCGTTCTGAAAATAGCCCTAAACTCATGTTATGATACTCATCCCAATATTTGGCTAACATATGGTCGAACGCGAGATCAATGATAATGGGTGCAGCCCTTCTGAGTGAGCTGGGGAATGTTGTTAATAACTCTTTTGTTATTTCGTGACTATCCGTTAATTGGTCTATTTGTCTATGTAACCAGATCCCTTGTTGTAGGTGCTTAGGAAAGTCGGCAACATTTCCTTTAGCGAAATCTCCAGCTAAATTAGCAGCTAGCGAGGTTTTACTATTATCAGCGAGATGGAGGTGAGCGAGAAAGTTCATGGGATTGTTGGTCATGTTATCTTTGAAATACTCAACTGACAATACCATGCACCCCGATGCTAAGCGAGTTTTTGCTGGTATTAATTGACGAACAGTCGGCGCTGTTAATAGGCATGACGATGGTAAAGCATAAACTGATTGTTGATCTTAGGCTGCTCTACCAATAAACTAGCGCTCGATTTATGTTAAAATAGAGACTAACCATGCGCGTTACCGATTTTTCTTTTGCACTTCCTGATGAGCTGATCGCTCGTTACCCGACACCTGAACGTACTGCCTCTCGCTTATTATCTTTAGATGGTAATAGTGGTGAACTTGGTGATAATCAGTTTACCGATATTCTTGACAGGGTTAATAAAGGTGATCTTATGGTGTTTAATAACACTCGAGTGATCCCAGCACGCCTGTTTGGGCAAAAGGAAACGGGCGGTAAACTTGAAATTTTAGTTGAACGCATGCTCGACAATAAGCGCATATTAGCCCACGTTAGAAGTTCAAAATCCCCTAAAGTAGAGACAAAATTGTCTTTAGACGGCGGCTACCAGATGACAATGCTGGCTCGTCATGATGCCTTATTTGAACTTGAGCTTAATGATGATAAGACGATACTTGAAGTGTTAGAAGAGGTGGGGCATATGCCTTTACCCCCTTATATCGATCGTCCTGATGAAGATGCAGATAAAGAACGCTATCAAACCGTTTATAATGAAACCCCCGGGGCGGTTGCTGCACCGACAGCGGGATTGCACTTTGATAATGCGTTGTTAAGTCAGTTAAAAGAGAAAGGTGTAGAGACCGCTTTTGTAACTTTACATGTGGGCGCAGGGACATTTCAGCCTGTTAAAGTAGACAACATACTTGATCATAAGATGCATTCTGAATGGGCCGAAGTGTCTCAAGAGGTGGTTGATAAAATTGCACAGACAAAAGCGCAAGGTGGCCGAGTTATCGCTGTGGGCACAACATCGGTACGCTCCTTAGAAAGTGCGGCCAAAGCAAGCGAAGGTGAACTTCGCGCATTTTGTCGCGATACAGATATCTTCATTTACCCCGGTTATGAGTTCCAAGTGGTTGACGCCATGGTGACAAATTTTCACCTCCCAGAGTCAACCTTGATCATGCTCTTGAGTGCTTTTGCAGGCTTTGATGAAGTTAAAAACGCCTATCAACATGCGATTGAGCAAAAATACCGCTTTTTTAGCTATGGTGATGCCATGTTTGTGACTAAAAAAGCCAACTAAATAACCCAATTTGGTTTAAAATACTCGGCGACTTCATGCGGTCGCTGTTGGCTTCCATTTGAGCTTAAGGGTTGATTTATCATTATTTGCCCTTATTTATCGTATTTACTTAGGTTCATTGTTGGTGATGAGCTTATATATGTCAGACTGTTTATCTGACGAGGATATACAATGCAATTTGAATTAGATACAACCGATGGACGTGCCCGACGTGGACGTTTAGTGTTCGAACGTGGCACGGTGGAAACCCCCGCATTTATGCCTGTTGGCACGTATGGCACAGTGAAAAGCATGACGCCTGAAGAAGTGCGTGAAACTGGCGCCGACATTTTATTGGGTAACACCTTTCACCTTTGGCTTCGCCCAGGTGAAGAAGTGATGCGTAAGCATGGCGATCTACATGATTTTATGAATTGGCAGCGGCCAATTCTCACCGACTCTGGTGGATTTCAAGTTTTCAGCTTAGGGGATATTCGTAAGATAACCGAAGCTGGTGTGCATTTCCGTTCGCCAATTAATGGTGAGAAAATCTTCCTAGACCCAGAAAAGTCGATTCAGATCCAAAATTCATTAGGCAGTGATGTGGTGATGATTTTTGATGAATGCACACCTTACCCTGCCACCGAAGATGAAGCGCGTAAGTCGATGCAGATGTCATTGCGTTGGGCGCAACGTTCACGTGATGAGTTCAATAGACTAGAGAACCCTAATTCCTTGTTTGGTATTATTCAAGGTGGTGTGTACGAAGATTTACGTGACGAAAGCCTTAAAGGGCTCATCAGTATCGGTTTCGACGGTTATGCGGTTGGCGGTTTAGCTGTCGGTGAGCCTAAAGAAGACATGCATCGCATTCTTGAGCATGTATGTCCGCAGATCCCAACCGATAAACCGCGCTATTTGATGGGAGTTGGTAAGCCTGAAGATTTAGTTGAAGGTGTTCGACGTGGTGTCGACATGTTTGACTGCGTTATGCCCACTCGTAATGCCCGTAATGGTCATCTGTTTACCAGTGAAGGGGTGATTAAAATACGTAATGCTCGCCACCGTGATGACACCGCCACACTTGATGAAAAGTGTGATTGTTATACCTGTAAGCATTACTCAAGGGCATACCTTTACCACTTAGATCGCTGTAATGAAATTTTGGGTGCTCGTTTAAACACCATTCACAATCTTAGGTACTACCAAAGATTGATGGAAGGTTTGCGTGGCGCCATCGAGACAGGTACATTAGAGGCCTTTGTTAAGGAATTCTATACTAGCCAAGGACGAGAAGTCCCTGAAGTGCCAGAATAAATCAATTAATTTTACACTGACAATAAGAAGAGAACACTATGTTAATTTCAAATGCATACGCAGCAGACGCTTCTGCAACCGGCGCCGGCGGTACCATGGAACTTGTTTTCATGCTGGCGATATTTGGGCTTATTTTTTACTTCATGATATTTCGCCCACAATCAAAGCGTGTGAAAGAGCATAAAAACCTCATGGGTTCTTTGGGCAAGGGCGATGAAGTCCTCACGACTGGTGGTATTTTGGGTAAAATAGCTAAAATTAACGAAGAAAACGACTACGTGTTGTTATCGCTTAATGAAGCGACTGAAATCACAATCAAAAAGGATTACATAGCGGCCGTATTGCCAAAAGGCTCTATTAAGTCACTTTAAGCCAAGAGGGCGATGGTGTGTTAAATAAATATCCAATGTGGAAGAACTTAATGGTGGTGATGATCATCGCTGTGGGTTTTTTCTATGCGATCCCAAACCTCTTCGGGGAAGACTACGCTGTTCAGGTCGTGGCTAGCCGAGGCGCTGAGGTGACAGCTAAGACACAGTCGACAGTTAACGACATTTTAGCCAGTAAAAATATCACAGTGACCCGTTCTGAACTTGAAAATGGTCAATTATTGGTGCGTGTTGCTAATAGTGAAGAACAACTGTTAGCGAAAGAAGCGATTGTCGAATCCCTAGGTGATAAATACATCGTCGCGTTAAATTTAGCGCCAGATACACCTGATTGGCTAGCGTCAATGGGCGGCAGTCCAATGAAGTTAGGGTTGGATCTTCGTGGTGGTGTGCATTTCTTAATGGAAGTGGACATGGGTGAAGCCGTTCATAAGATGACAGAAGCGAAAATGTCAGATTTTAGAACAGATCTTCGTGCTGAAAAAATTCGGTATTCCGGAATAACCAATAGCGACAAAGGGATTGAGATCAAGTTTCGCGATGCTGACAACTTAGCCAAAGCCGAACGTTTTTTAAAGACACGCGGCAATGATATGGTATTTAAAGATGCCTCATCAGGCGAGCGTCACTTGCTTATAGCAAATCTCAGTGACGATTACATTAAGCAAGTCAAAGAAGAAGCATTGCAGCAAAACATCACCACGCTGCGAAATCGTGTCAATGAGCTAGGTGTTGCAGAGCCTGTGGTTCAGCGCCAAGGTGCAGAACGTATTATTGTTGAGTTACCCGGTGTTCAAGACACGGCTCGCGCTAAAGATATTTTAGGGGCTACTGCGTCAATTGAGTTTCACATGGTCGATGATAATGGTGATGCATCAAGTGGCAGGGTTTCTTCTCGCTCGCAGATATACAATCGACGCAGTGGCGGGCAAGTTGTATTGCAAAAAGCCGTGATGTTGACCGGTGACCATATTCAAGGGGCACAGCCCAGTTTTGATGAATACAGTCGACCTCAGGTAAGCATTAACTTAGATGCTAAAGGCGGTTCTATCTTTTCAAATGTGACTAAGGATAACATTGGTAACCCAATGGCGACTTTATTCATTGAGTATAAAGATGTTGGCGATAAAAATCCTGATGGCAGCATCAAGATGAAAAAAATTGAAGAAGTGATCTCGGTGGCGACCATCCAAGCACGCCTTGGTCGTAACTTTGTGATCACAGGCCTTGAACATGCCGAAGCACAGAA
Organism: Shewanella sp. VB17; assembly: GCF_013248905.1. Taxonomy (NCBI): domain Bacteria; kingdom Pseudomonadati; phylum Pseudomonadota; class Gammaproteobacteria; order Alteromonadales; family Shewanellaceae; genus Shewanella; species Shewanella sp. VB17. The sequence goes on along the minus strand of NZ_JABRVS010000001.1, from coordinate 3,617,099 downwards.
CTTAGCTTTATTACTGCGTGCCGGTGCGTTAATTGCCCCTGTGACGATAGTAGAAGAACGCACAATTGGTCCGAGTTTAGGGGCTGAGAATATCCAAAATGGCGTGCAAGCCATGATCTGGGGAATGGCGGTAGTATTGCTGTTCATGCTGGTGTATTACCGAGGTTTTGGTCTCATTGCCAATTTAGCCCTTACGGCTAACCTTGTGATGGTTGTTGGCGTGATGTCAATGATCCCCGGCGCTGTTCTGACGCTACCAGGTATTGCAGGTATGGTATTGACCGTCGGTATGGCTGTTGATGGCAACGTACTCATCTACGAGCGTATTCGTGAAGAGCTACGTAACGGTCGCAGTGTCCAACAAGCCATTCATGAAGGTTATGGCAATGCGTTTTCGACGATTGCCGATGCCAACATCACCACGTTTATGACCGCACTTATCTTATTTGCTGTGGGCACGGGTGCGGTGAAAGGTTTTGCTGTCACACTGATGATAGGCATTGCGACGTCTATGTTTACCTCTATCGTGGGGACTCGCTCAATAGTTAACGCTATTTGGGGTGGTAAACGCGTTAATAAACTGTCCATATAAGGAGGCTCGATTATGTTTCAGATTTTATCAATAAAAGGCACGATCAACTTCCTTCGTCATGCTGTGCCAATCAGTATGCTCTCTTTGGTATTGGTCAGTGGCTCTCTGATCTCGCTTGCCACCAAAGGGATCAATTGGGGGCTGGATTTTACCGGCGGTACGGTTGTTGAATTAGAATTTTCTAACCCCATTGATTTAGAGACGCTGCGTGCGAAATTAACCAGTGAAGAAACGGATGGGGCAGTGGTGCAGAACTTTGGTTCTAGTCGCGATATTTTAACGCGTCTGCCTGTTAAAGCCGCAGTGGCGACTGACATTCAAGTGGCTCAGGTCATGGAGGCTGCCACAGCACTGGACCCACAAGTGATTCAAAAACGAGTTGAAGTGGTTGGCCCACAAATAGGCAAAGAATTGGCAGAGCAAGGGGGATTAGCTGTATTAGTCGCGCTTATCTGTATTCTTATCTATGTCTCGTTCCGGTTCGAATGGCGTTTAGCGGTTGGCTCTGTTGCGGCATTGGCCCATGATGTGATCATTACATTAGGGGTGTTTTCTTTATTCCAATTAGACTTTGATTTAACCGTGCTAGCGGGTGTATTGACGGTCGTGGGTTATTCCCTTAATGATACGATAGTAGTATTTGACCGTATCCGAGAAAATTTCCTTAAGATGCGCAAGGGCGAGCCTGAAGAGATAGTCAACACCTCAATTACTCAAACCTTGAGCCGCACGATTATCACCACAGGCACCACGTTAATCGTTGTCATCGCATTATTCCTTAAGGGCGGCACCATGATCCATGGTTTTGCGACAGCCTTATTAATGGGGATATTTGTCGGTACCTTCTCATCAATTTATGTGGCAAGCTTTTTGGCGATTAAGCTCGGCATTAATCGTGAGCACATGATGCCAGTTGAGATTGAAAAAGAGGGCGCAGATCAAGAAGCGTTAACTTAACACGTGAATAGAAGATGCTAATGAAAAGCCACCTCCGGGTGGCTTTTTTTTTGCCATTTTTTTGCATGCCTTGCGTTAAGCATCTTTGCCTTACACAAGACCCCACATGAGCAGATAAGTAGCAGATAAGAATCGGACAAGACCGCCATCGGAAACTAGACTATCTTTAGCACAGGTCGACTATCTTGAAAAACAGCGCGCCTAGATGATAGATGATAGATGATAGAGACAGGAAGATGGTCGCCAAAGAGCTGGAGGTACGGTTAAGTGAGCTTCCGTGAATAAATAACAGGCTTAAAGCGTTAGATTTCGTCGAGAGAAATGATATTACAGGGGAAGTTAGAAGAGGGAATTTAAGAAATTGATTTACATCAATATTAATACAATAAAAACCTGCTATGACTTTGTTTTTATAATGGTGTTCCTTTCATGTTCTACACTTTGCTAACTAATGGATAGCAATGAATATTTAATAAGGATTATTTATGGAATTTAATAGTAGCTTAGTTGGAAAAATCGTAGATCCTATACATGGAATTATTAGGTTAAGTGAATTAGAGGTAGATGTTATTGATCACCCTTTATTTCAAAGGCTTAGAAATATAAAACAAAATACATTTGTATATAAGGTCTTTCCGTCTGCAATGCACAGCAGGTTTGAACATTCTCTAGGCGTTATGCATTTGTCATATGAGATATTTAAAAACTTAATGCTCAATTCACATAGATGTAAGTCTGCAGATGTTAATATATTTAAGGGTATCACAGATATCGACGAAAAACATATTCAGGAACTAAGATTGGCAGCACTTTTACATGATATTGGTCACGGGCCTATGTCCCATGACTTTGATAGTATAATGTGCAAAAAAGGATACTTAAAGGATGCGTTAGGAGATGATTTTGATGATGTTTTTAATATGACTGACTCAAAAATAACGCATGAGCACGTTTCAATTATTTTAATAAAGATAATATTTAAAACTATTTCGACAGAAAAAGCCAACCTTGTAAATATTGATAACATAATAAAGATGATTGAAAGCGGATATAAAGATAAAAAAATTGATGTAACAGTAAATGATAGTGTGTTTGACATGCTGCCACTGTTCACATCTATTATATCTTCTTGTCCACTTGATGCTGATAGAATGGATTATTTGTTAAGGGATAGTTACTTTGCTGGAGTAAAGTGTGGAGTATATGACTATGACAGATTATTTATGTCTATTATTCCAATAATGGAAAATAATAAAGTATTTCTGGCATATAAAGAAAGTGGTATTGATTCATTAGTTGATTTTATAAACTCAAGAGCGAGCCTTTTTATGCAAGTTTATTATCATAAAACTAATAGAATATTTTCAACCATGTTTAGTACAGCATGTAATATAGTTAAACCGCCTAAGAATGATTCAAATAAAACTTTGGATTTATTTGAATTTAAAAATAATAGTCCAGAATATAATTTAGAAATATTTGAAAAGTTTTACATAGATAACTCCGATGCCTTTTTTTTACGTGAAACTCTGCCTAATTTGGCAAGTGAAAGTGCAAAGGAAAGAATTGACCCAATATTACAAAGATTGATTGAAAGAAAGCCGTGGGTAAAGGTTTATGAATCTATAAGGTATAATGACTCGGCAGAAATAAACGACACCGAAAATGAAGATTTCGTAAAAAAAATTGAAGGATGAGCTGACAAGTTTAATAACGGGCTTTAATACAGATGATTTTGGTGTTGATATAATATCAATTAATCCATTTAAAGGTATTGGGAAAACAAAGATAAAGTTATTTACTAAAGATGAATATGAAAAAGGCGACGCCAAGTTTATTTCAGAAAGTGGAGAAGTATTTAATAGGTATCAATCAATAAAGTATATTATAAGAGTTTTTCTTTGTGAGGAAAAAAAGTTTAAGTTGAATGAAAGTATCATTAACGATATTAAACTTGCGGAAAATAAATTTGTTGCAAAGTGGATTAAATAAAATCAGCTTTTATTGTTAATACCTATAAAATTAATCCCAAACCGTACCCGTTAACGAGTACGGTTTTTATGCCTGCTTCTCTCCCTTTTTCTCTGCGCGTATAACCTTGTCTCAGCTCTTATTTTATAGAGAATAATCACCTTGTGACAGGTCATAATCATACGCTGTGAAGCGTTCACTTTCCGTTTAAGCTCTCTTTAAGCGCTAACATGCTCAACAAATACCTTGAAAAACACCGACCTTGCTATGCTGGCAACGTTGCGGTCATCACTGTTTACTGCCTGAGCCTATTTCCCTTGTGTGTCATCACTGTTTACTGCCTGAGTCTATTTCCCCCTGTGTCATCATTGTTTACTGCCTGAGTCTATTTCCCTCCTGTGTCATCACTGTTTACTGCCTGAGCCTATTTCCTCGGTGTCAGCAGTGGGGTAGCCCCACTCTATTGTCTTATTCATTGCCTTATCCATTGTCTTATTCGTTGGCATTGTGGTTTTTAGGGCTCGACAGGTTTGCCTATTTCGCATTAGGATATTGATTGGGCTCTCGTTACTGAGAGGTAAGTGATAAATAAGCTGGCAATATTACGGAGTCAAGATGCAAGAATGTGATCGCATGGTCGCGGGTGGGGATCTGCTTGAGGCCCACACTTGGAAACGAGCATCTTGAAGTGGCTTGGGTATAAGGTACAATTGAAAGGTGAAGTGCTATTAGGTGGGATTGGTGAGCTGCCGACAAGCTTACACAATGTTGAGTTATGGGTGCCAGCGTCACAATATGCGCAGGCGAAAGCACAACTTGAGTCACTCAATACTGCAGGCCCCCAATGGCAATGTCCTCAATGTCATGAAATAAATGAAGGCAGTTTTGAGGTTTGCTGGCAATGCAGTACTGAAAAGTGTCTTTAGTCGCGGGTGTATTGCTATGCAGGTCATTATATAATGAGCTTCTATTGAGTTAATTACGGAGCATGTGTAGTGCAATATTTTCCTTTATTCGTGGATACAACACAATTAAACGTACTCTTGATTGGTGCGGGTGACGTCGCGAGTCGAAAGCTAGAGTTATTGAGCAGAACGCAGGCGAACATATGCGTCATTGCTATTGATGTTGCCCCAGACATACAAGCGTATGCGGACAGTAAACGTATTACGCTGCTTCAGCGGGCCGTGGCTGATGAGGATATTGAAAATGTCGATCTGATTTATTTAGCGACGGCCAATGAGGCGTTAAATGCACGTTTGGCGCATTTAGCCACAGCTCAAGGTCGCTGGGTGAATGTTGTCGATAGTCCTGAGCTTTGTCGTTTCATTACCCCTTCGATTATCGACCGAGGACGATTGCAAATTGCGATCAGTACTGGCGGTGCTGCGCCGATATTTGCCCGAGAGTTACGGTCGCGTTTAGAGTCTTGGCTGCCTTATTCATTGACGAGTTTGTTTGATTTTGTGGCCGAGCGGCGCAAAGAAGTGCAACAGAGATTAGTGTCATTTAAGGAGCGAAAACTTTTTTGGGAGCATTTTTTTAAGGCTAATGGCGATAAATTTGATGATAACACAGCGCAATGCTACGAAGATTCATTTTTAAATCTTATCAGTGACGGTGACATTTTATTGATTGATGATAAGACGCCGATCACCTTATTACCCATCGCGGCGATGCCTTTATTGCAGAAGTTGGATCACATTTTTGCTGATCAAACATTACCTTTAGCACTCAATGAACTGGTTAGGCGAGATGCCACTCGATCCGCTTTGACAGCGACGAGTGATTTAACTGTCCTTCTTGAGAAAGGCGCGCGCAATCTTATTTATGCAGATAAAGAGACTATTTTACAGCTAAAAGCTGACTTGCCTATGGCCAAATACTTAACGGCTGGTTCACTTTAATTGGCGACTTTTCTCGTCATATAGTGACAAATCGTGACAGTAAAATGTGAAGTACGTGTGATCTCCTTCATTATTGAACATTAATGAGGGGGATGAGGGGGGGATGTGTTTATCAAAGGTATACTTGATGGTTTTTTAGGGTACACTGGCGCTAATAATGTATAGATAAAAGCAGTTATGGCAACTAAAGCTACGGTTTATAAAGTCAATTTACAGATAGCAGATATTGATCGCGGTTATTACCAAGATCATCATGTGACTCTTGCTCAGCATCCGTCGGAAACCGACTCGAGAATGATGCTTCGTTTGTTGGCATTTGCAATGAATGCCAGTGACACCTTGGAATTCAGTAAAGGGATGTGTGTTGAAGATGAGCCTGAGTTATGGGAAAAGTCACTCATTGGTGATATAGATCTTTGGATAGATTTTGGCCAAAGTGATGAAAAATGGATAAGAAAGGCGTGTGGCCGTGCCAAGCAGGTTCAGTTATTTACCTATGGTGGCCGTAGTGTCCCTATTTGGTGGCAACAGAATGAACAACACTTTAATCGCTATCAAAATCTTAAGGTGTGGAATATCCCAGAAGGCGCGGTTAAAGAGATGGGAGAACTGGTGAGCAGAAGCATGAAATTACAATACAATATTAGCGAAGGGCAAGTGTGGCTATCCAATGATGATGCCAGCGTGCTCATTGAGCCTGAGTGTTTAAAAGAATAAAGTCATTATTGCCGTTAAACAGCAAGAGTCATGGTTAACAACATCATGATAAATGGGTGTAAAATTTAATTGATATTGATGAGCTGTACGGCAATGTGGAACATGTTACCGACGTTGTTACTGCGACAAATTTGCCCTTTAACGGTGTGCCTTTTGTCGTTATCAGGGTTAAATGTAATGTCAATAAGCGAGCTTACTGTAAAGTTATCTGTGTGTTCGAATAAAATGCCATGTCTGGCGAGGTCGATGCAGGTAGCTTCAGTGCTTTGATGACTTTGACTTTCATCGAGCCAAGCAATTTCAATTTTATTTGCTTGCATATCAACTCTGAGGGAGCTACGTCGTTCATCGTTTTCTGTCATGACACTTCCCTTTTAAAGTTTTACAATTAACTTTTTAAAAATAGCATGTTTTGCAGCTAGTGTACTCATTTTGATATGTTAGGTGGCATCATTTAGCCATAAAAAAGCCATCTTGTACAAGATGGCTTCTATGACACTATTTATTATATCTGTTTGACACTCATTAACGTTTTAGTGCTTCACTCAACAATGGACGTGCTGTTTTCACGATTGCAGAGGTGACTTTAGGGGTACCGGCAATGATGTTGCCAGATTTTAAATAATTGTGGTTACCAGTAAAATCAGTCACTGTGCCACCGGCTTCGCGCACGAGAAGATCGCCAGCAGCAATATCCCAAGGCTTAAGGCCTATTTCGAAGAAACCATCAACGCGACCTGCAGCGACATAGGCAAGATCAAGCGCTGCAGAGCCTGCACGGCGTAAGTCAGCACATTGGGTGAACAGTTCACCAAAAATATTAAGATAAGTGTCAGAATGTTGCTTATTTTTGAATGGAAAACCGGTGGCGATAATCGTTTCGTTAAGCTCGTTTCTTTTAGAGACACGCATGCGATAATCGTTGAATTTAGCGCCTTTACCATGAATGGCTGAAAACAATTCATCGCGGATAGGATCGTATACAACAGCGACTTCTGTTTTACCTTTATATTGCAGTGCAATCGAAACGGCAAAATGAGGAATGCCTCTAACAAAATTGTTAGTGCCATCCAGTGGGTCAATAATCCAAACGTAATCTTTATTTGCGCCTTTATTCTCACCATTTTCTTCACCGACTATGGTGTGATCTGGGTAAGATTTACGGATTTGATAAGTAATGGCAGCTTCAGCCTCAATGTCTACGTTAGTCACGTAGTCATTCATCCCTTTTGCTGTCACTTCGACTTTATCGAGTTCAGCGAAAGCACGTATAATCGTTTGGCCGGCTGCGCGGGCTGCGCGCACGGCAATAGTCTGCATCGGATGCATTACAATCCCCTGGATGTTAAAGAACAGATATAAATAATCGGGCGCATTGTACCTAATCACCCCTTGAAAGCAAGTGATACTTAACACTGCTCCTTGGGGAATATGTGTACATTTGATAAGAGGGCGTGGGAAATACTCACATTAATATTAAAATTTCCCACATGGCTGTGATAATATTCTGTTATGTGTTCCGTTATCAAAATTAAGTAGTTTCATGTTAAGCAATATTCGCGTCGTACTCGTTGGTACATCTCATCCTGGGAACATAGGTTCCACGGCCCGTGCAATGAAAACCATGGGGCTTTCTACGCTGTATCTCGCAGAGCCTCGAGTTGAGCCTGATGGCCATTCGGTGGCATTGGCGGCGGGTGCATCAGATATCCTTAAACACGCGGTAAGAGTAGACAGTGTCGCTGAAGCCATTGCCGATTGCAGCCTCGTGATAGCAACCAGTGCCAGAAGCCGTACGCTAGATTGGCCTATGCTTGAACCAAGAGAAGCCGGTGAAAAGCTGGTCGCTGCAGCTTCAATGGGTGCTGTGGCTATTGTTTTTGGTCGTGAAAACAATGGCTTAACCAATGAGGAACTACAGCGGTGTAATTATCACGTTGCGATCCCTGCTAATCCTGAGTACACCTCATTGAATTTAGCTCAAGCTGTGCAAATTATCTGTTATGAAGCGCGTGTGGCTCACCTTGCTCAGGTTCAACGGGATTTTGAAAAGGCAAAGCCTGCAGATTATGTTGAACCTGTAGATGAGTATCCGTTTGCACAAGAGCGTGAAAATTTTTTTGGTCACCTCGAAGAGACGTTGTTGAATACTGGTTTCATCGTTAAGCAACACCCTGGTCAAGTGATGACGAAATTACGTCGTTTGTTCAGTCGAGCAAGGCTAGAGAAACAAGAGATGAATATTCTTCGTGGTATGCTAACTTCTATTGATAAAAAAATGACGTTAAAAGATAAAAGTAACACATAAGGAGCGCATAACAATGGGAGTGATCGTTAGGCTGAAAGATGATCTAGCCTCAATATATCATCGCGATCCTGCAGCTCGGGGGACGTTAGAAGTATTAATGAACTATCCAGGCATGCACGCGATATGGATCCATCGTGTTAGCCATAAGCTTTGGTTGCGTAAATGGTGGTTACTTTCTCGTTGCTTATCGACGTTTTCTCGTTGGCTAACAGGGGTTGAAATTCATCCTGGGGCCACAATTGGACATCGTTTTTTTATTGATCATGGTATGGGGGTCGTTATCGGTGAAACGGCAGAAATAGGCGATGATTGTACTCTCTACCATGGAGTGACATTAGGTGGCACCACTTGGCAAGCGGGTAAACGTCATCCGACATTAGGAAACAATGTTGTTGTCGGTGCCGGTGCACAAATTTTGGGTCCTATAACCATGCATGATGGGGCTAGGGTCGGTTCTAACTCTGTGGTGGTTAAAGATGTGCCCACAAATAGTACGGTTGTAGGGATCCCTGCTCGCATTGTTTCTACGCCGAACGATGCCAGTAAAGAGCAATCGAAAAGACGCAGTGAAATGGCTAAAAAGTATGGTTTCGATGCCTATGCTGTGTCACCTGACAACCCCGATCCTGTTGCGAGCGCAATTGGGCAAATGTTAGACCATATGAATTTGATGGATTCTAAGGTTCAAGAGGTTTGTCAAGCAGTGCAAACGATGGGTGGAAATGTTTGCACTGATAAGCTTCCTGAATTGGAGGTGGATGATTTCAGTGATGCTGAACTAGCCGCAGCCGAAAAAAGAAAGCAAGCCATTGATGAGTTTGATCCCATTATCTAATCGCAGGATAAATAATGAGAGTGTAATACCTGACTAAAACACTAGGTTAAATACTTGACTAAAACACTCGGGTATGTTTTAATTCAGTTAAGCATTTTTGGGAACTCTGGGTCGCTATGAAACTTACATCGAAAGGTCGATATGCAGTTACTGCAATGTTAGATGTTGCCATGCATTCAAGCTCAGGGCCTATCCCATTGGCAGACATTTCTGAACGTCAAGGCATTTCACTTTCTTATCTCGAACAACTTTTCGCAAAACTCAGAAAACAAGGATTGGTTTCTAGTGTCAGAGGGCCTGGTGGCGGTTACCGTTTAGGTGCTGATGCTGGTGAGATATCGGTAGGTATGGTTGTGCGTGCTGTCGATGAATCTGTTGATGCCACACGTTGTAAGGGGCACGGAAATTGTCAAAATGGGTCTCGTTGTCTTACTCATTCACTTTGGTGGGACTTGAGTACACAGATTTCAGATTTTTTAAATGGTATTAGTCTTGCGGGCTTGATGACCAAAAGAGATGTGCAGTTCATTTCTATAAAACAAGATGAAATACAACAGGAACAAAGAGTAACACTATAAGTTAACTTTGTTATTTATATAATATTTTTTGTACTTTGTTCTACCTTTACAGAAGGTTAGGCTGTACGGAGTGTGTAATGAAGCTTCCTATCTATTTAGATTACGCTGCAACAACGCCGGTTGATCCACGTGTTGCAGAAAAAATGATGCAGTGTATGACAATGGACGGCATTTTTGGTAACCCAGCGTCGCGTTCTCATCGTTACGGTTGGCAAGCTGAAGAAGCGGTTGATATTGCTCGTAATCAAGTTGCCGATCTTATTAACGCAGATCCTCGCGAAATAGTCTTCACTTCTGGTGCAACTGAATCCAATAATTTAGCGATTAAAGGTGTTGCTCACTTCTATCAAAAGAAGGGAAAGCACGTTATTACCAGTAAGACTGAACACAAAGCGGTATTAGATACTTGTCGCCAGCTTGAGCGTGAAGGTTTTGAGGTTACTTATCTTGCACCTGAAGCTAATGGTATTGTTCCGTTAGCTGCGATAGAAGCTGCCATGCGCGAAGATACTGTGCTTGTGAGTATTATGCACGTGAATAATGAAATTGGTGTTATTCATGATATTGATGCTATTGGCGAGCTATGTCGCAATAAAAAAGTTATTTTTCATATTGATGCAGCACAAAGTGCAGGCAAGATCCCCATTGATGTTGAATCGACTAAAGTGGATCTGATCTCTATATCAGCTCACAAAATGTATGGACCGAAAGGCATTGGTGCATTATATGTTCGCCGTAAGCCACGTATTCGCCTTGAAGCGACAATGCACGGTGGTGGACATGAACGCGGTATGCGTAGCGGGACATTAGCGACTCATCAGATTGTTGGTATGGGTGAAGCTGCTGCGATAGCGAAAGCTGATATGGACGCTGATAATACGCGTATTGGTGCTTTACGTGACCGTTTATGGAATGGCGTTAAAGATATTGAAGAAACCTATATTAACGGTGATGTTAATCAGCGTTATTGTGGCAATTTGAATGTCAGTTTCAACTTTGTTGAAGGTGAGTCTTTGATGATGGCACTTAAAGACCTTGCTGTTTCATCAGGTTCGGCGTGTACATCTGCCAGTTTGGAGCCTAGCTACATACTTCGAGCACTAGGCTTAAATGATGAGATGGCACATAGCTCAATTCGATTCTCTATTGGACGTTTTACAACCGAAGAAGAAATTGATCACGCAATTGAAACAATTAATAAATCGATTGATGGTTTACGCGAGATGTCTCCTCTTTGGGAGATGTTTAAAGATGGTATCGACCTTGAACAGGTTCAATGGGCGCACCATTAATCCGTTTATTAATCATTAGAATATTGGAGCAGTATCATGGCATATAGCGAAAAAGTACTTGATCACTATGAAAACCCACGTAATGTTGGTTCTTTCGATAAAAATGATCCATCAGTTGTTACGGGTATGGTCGGTGCACCAGCTTGTGGTGATGTAATGAAACTTCAACTTAAGATTGGCTCAGATGGCGTGATCCAAGATGCTAAGTTTAAGACATACGGTTGCGGCAGTGCAATAGCCTCAAGTTCGCTTGTCACTGAGTGGGTAAAAGGCAAGACAATTGAAGAAGCTGCTGAGATTAAAAATACGGATATTGCAGAAGAGCTTGCATTGCCACCAGTGAAAATTCACTGTTCTATTTTGGCCGAAGATGCAATTAAAGCCGCTATTGACGATTATAAGTCAAAGCACGCTAAGTAATTTTCGGAGTTAACATGGCTATTTCAATGACCCCCGCTGCTGCTGAACGTGTTAAAGGCTTTCTAGATAGCCGTGGGAAGGGAATTGGCTTACGATTAGCGCTCAAAACATCAGGGTGTTCTGGGATGGCTTACATCATAGAATTTGTTGATGATTTGAACGCTGATGATGAAGTCTATAACATTGATGGTGTGAACATTATTATCGATGCGAAAAGTTTTATTTATCTTCAGGGTATTGAGCTAGATTTTGTTAAAGAAGGACTCAATGAAGGTTTTCAGTTTAACAACCCCAATGCAAAAGGGGAGTGTGGCTGTGGTGAAAGCTTCACGGTCTAACAATCTAAAGAATTAAACCATGAACTATTTTGAGTTGTTTAGTTTGACGCCAACCTATCATATCGACACTGTCTTACTTGCAGAACGCTATCGCGAACTGCAAAAGACGGTTCATCCCGACAAGTTTGCGAATGCGAGTGAGCAAGATAAGCGTATTGCAGTCCAACGGGCTGCGCATGTTAACGATGGATTCACGACATTAAAGGATCCATTATTAAGGGCGGAATACATGCTTAGCTTACACGGTATAGAAATGAGGCATGAGTCGACAACGATTAAAGATACTCAGTTTTTGATGCAGCAGATAGAATGGCGCGAAGCGCTTGAAGATATTGCTGACAGCACGGATGTGGATGTGTGTATCTCGCAATTGAATGAATCATTTAGTACCTATGCTAAGCATATCGAAACAGAGTTGAGTGACTTACTATCTAGTCTTTCTGATGATGATTTATGTAAAGCCACCGATCTTGTTCGTAAGCTTAAATTTATGGTGAAGCTACGCACTGAGCTTGAACGTATCGAAGATGCGTTATTTGACTAATTAACCATGTCATAGTATTAATCATTTTTTGATTAGCCTTTTACCTTTTGCTAATTTTTAGGTTGGAATTTTATGGCCCTATTGCAGATCGCAGAGCCTGGACAGAGTGCTGCTCCACACCAACGACGACTCGCCGTTGGTATTGATTTAGGCACGACTAACTCTTTAGTTGCCGCTGTTCGCAGTGGCGTTGCTAACACCTTACCCGACGATAAAGGGCATCATTCTTTGCCTTCTGTTGTTAGGTACACAGCAGCGAATATTGACGTTGGTGTTGATGCAGAATTACATTCTGCTCAGGACCCACAAAATACCATCATGTCAGTGAAACGCTTCATGGGGCGAAGTCTGAGTGATATTCAATCTGGTGTTCAAGATTTACCTTATCAACTTGAGAGTAGCGAGAATGGTTTGCCGTTGTTTGTGACTAAACAAGGTAAGGTTAATCCAATCCAGGTTTCTGCTGAAATTTTGAAACCATTAATTTCTCGTGCAGAAAAAACCTTAGCGGGTGAGTTAGAAGGCGTAGTGATCACGGTGCCTGCATATTTTGACGACGCTCAACGTCAAGGGACGAAAGATGCCGCTGGCTTGTTAGGCGTTAAAGTGCTTAGATTATTGAACGAACCAACTGCAGCTGCCATCGCTTATGGTTTAGATTCTGCTCAAGAAGGGATTATTGCAATCTATGATCTTGGTGGCGGAACATTTGATATATCTATTTTACGCTTGCACAAAGGGGTTTTCGAAGTATTAGCCACTGGTGGCGATTCTGCGTTGGGTGGAGATGATTTTGATCATTTGTTGCATCATTATTTGTCAAATCAATGGCAACTTGATTCTGTGTCAGCAACATTAAGTCGGCAACTTTTGATTGAGTCTAGAAAGGTAAAAGAAACCCTAACGAGCCATGATCATGCCATTGCGATATTGAATTTGGCCGATGGTACTCAGTTAAGCCATAAAATCACTAAATCAACATTTGAGACGTTAATCCAGCCGTTGGTTAAAAAAACCGTGAGCAGTTGTCGACGAGCACTTCGCGATGCAGGCATAAAAATCGAAGAAGTGTTAGACATTGTGATGGTCGGGGGCTCTACACGTGTGCCGCTAGTACGAGAGAAGGTTGAAGATTTTTTTGAGAAGAAACCTTTAACGTCAATCGATCCTGATAGAGTCGTGGCCATTGGCGCTGCGATCCAAGCCGACATTCTTGTGGGTAACACACCAGAATCTGATTTATTACTGCTTGATGTGCTTCCTTTGTCATTAGGTATTGAGACAATGGGAGGGCTCGTTGAGAAAGTCGTATCACGAAACACGACAATCCCTGTCGCTAAAGCACAGGAGTTTACCACCTTTAAAGATGGTCAAACTGCAATGGCATTTCATGTGGTGCAAGGAGAACGTGAACTGGTTGATGACTGCCGCTCTTTAGCGAGGTTTACCCTTAAAGGGATCCCGCCTTTGGCTGCGGGTGCTGCACATATTCGTGTGACCTTTCAAGTTGATGCTGATGGCTTGTTAAGCGTGACTGCCATGGAAAAGTCGACGGGAGTTCAATCAAGTATTCAAGTTAAACCGTCTTTCGGTTTAACCGATGAAGAGATTGGCGCTATGCTCAAAGACTCTATGGCTCATGGCAAAGAAGACATCATTAGACGCATGCTTGCAGAGCAAAAAGTAGAGGCGGCTAGAGTGCTAGAAACCTTAAATGCTGCACTGCAAAAAGATTCAGCACTCTTGTCTGAAGATGAACGTAGTTTGATTGAGCAAGCGATGGCAAGGTTGGCAACAATAAGTCGTCAAGATGACGCTGACGCAATAGCGAAAGCGATTGAAGTTGTTGATGCGAGTACACAAGATTTTGCAGCCAAGCGCATGGATAATTCAATCCGATTGGCATTAACAGGCCAATCCGTTGACAGTATTTAACGGGTAATCAATAGGTAAATAAGATGCCACAAATAGTATTCCTACCTCACGAAGAGTTGTGTCCAGATGGCGCTGTAGTTGAAGCGGCAGAAGGTGAAACGGTATTAAATGTTGCTCTACGCAATGGTATTCACATAGAACATGCGTGTGAGAAATCTTGTGCATGCACAACATGCCATGTGATCATAAGAGAAGGGTTTGATGTACTTGAACAAAGTGATGAATTAGAAGATGACATGCTAGATAAAGCATGGGGCCTGGAGCCTGAGAGCCGTCTTTCATGTCAGTCACGGGTACCAAGTACTGATCTTGTTGTCGATATTCCTAAGTACACCATCAATATGGTGAGTGAAGGGCATTAGTTTATAGTTTGTTTAGGTAATTAATTATATAATTGATAAATAAGATAATATTCTCATAATTTACCAATCCCATCGTCTATTTACTTTTAAAAAAGGGTAATAACTTAATTGTTATTACCCTTTTTTACATCCGTCGAGCGTCGATAGTGTGACAGATGGATTCAGTTTCCCCCTATCATTACCAACGGGATGATTAATGACCTAGTGTGATCAGTAACACTTTCTAGTGGCTAAGTGAAGCATCTCTGTGCGTGAGTTCTGCTTATTATAAACAGCTGCTTTGTAAGTCTCAGATTTCAATTATAAAAAAGCTCGTATAAAAAAAACACAATTAAAGTTTACAAATACGCAAAGTATGCTACCAAGTGTTGATTAAATGTTTTTATTGTGGTCTTATCTGTTCTTGGTGAGTAGTTTGATAGTGTTTTATGAATACTTAGCTGCTACCCCATTAAAATAACAATATAAAATAACAATGAAGGTTCAGGGAGAACAAGATGTATAACAATAATCTCATCGCTAAATCGGTGCGCTTCGCATTAATGAGTGGGGTAGGGGCTGCTGCGCTAGCCACGCCAGTCGTGCTCGCTGCTGAAGAGTCAGTAGCAGTCGAAAGAATTACGGTCACAGGGTCTGCGATTAAGCGTACAGATCTTGAAGGTGCGCTGCCTATCACAGTGATCTCAAGGGCTGATATTGATAGATCTGGTGTTACTTCTGTTCCAGATTTAATTGCAACACTTCCATCTATGCAAGGCTTTACTACATCATCAGACTCTGTTGGTGGCGGAGGTGGTGGCATTCAGTCTGCTTCATTACGTGGTTTAGGTGACCAATATACTTTGGTATTATTAAATGGCCGCAGAATGGCATCTGCAGATACTGGTGGGGTTATTGATCTTAATCAAATACCTCTTTCTGCGATAAAGCGAGTGGAAGTATTGATGGATGGTGCTTCTGCTTTGTATGGTTCTGATGCTATTGCTGGTGTTGTTAACTTTATTTTGAAAGATGATCTTCAAGAAACAACATTTGATTTTCGCGGTGATAAACCACAAGAACAAGGTGGAGAAAGTTACAGTTTTAGCTTAAGCAGTGGTTTCGGTGATATTGCCTCTGATGGCTTTAACCTGATGTTTGCAGTGAGTCATGATAAGCAAGAAGCTCTTAAATCTACAGATCGTGACTTTGCTGAGACAGGTATTTTTGATTTTTCTCATAATGATACTGATTATACTTTTGTTAAAGGTTCAACAAACGCTGGTCCTGCCAACGCTTATTTGAACTTCTTGCAATATAATACAGACGGTAGTGTTAAAAAGGTGGAAATAAAAGATGAGGAAGGTAATGGGACCGGAAAATTTAAGCCGGTTACCACGCCTCGTGAGTTTAATCCATTTAGAGAAGAAAATGGTCAATGTGGTACAGATAGTGCACCTCAAGGTTCAGTGTGTACATATGATTACACAAGTACACTAGAAATAAACCCTGAAAGTAGCCGTGACAATGTTTTTGTACAAGGGATTGTTGAAATTAATGATTCAGTTGAGCTTTATTCAAGTGCAGCTTGGTCTTCATTCCAAATGACAACAAGGGTTGCGCCTTATCCAACGGGGGATTTTTCACTTGATCCTACAACTGAGTTAGTGGCTAATCAAATTTTACCTTATTTAACGGCAGATGAAGCGGCTCAATTAGCCGTTGATCCTAATTATTTACATAGTGTTGAAGCTGCTTGGCGTGTACTACCTGGCGGTAATCGTACCGACGAATGGGATACTGAAACGATCAATTTTACTACTGGTTTACGTGGTGAGTTGAGTGAAATCAACTATGATGTTGCAGTCACCTATGCGGGTGCAGCACGTGATCAAAATCGTATTACTGGTTACCCGATTGAATCGACCTTTTTACCATTGATCAAATCTGGTGATATCAATGTATTTGATGAATTTGCTAGTTTAACAGATGAACAAAACCAAATGGTAAAAGATACCATGTATAATGGTGGCTGGGAGAGTACTGACACAAGTCTACTTTCTTTTGAAGGTACAGCCTCTACAATGGTTGCTGAACTTCCTGCTGGAGATATGTATATGGCTATGGGGGGGGATTATCGTGAGCAAGAGTTTACACGCCGTCGTTCGCAAGCTAACTCGGATGCTATCATCCTGTTTGAAGCCCCCACTAATGAATTTGATTTATCTCGTGAAACCTACGGCATGTTTGTAGAGGCTATTGTTCCTGTATGGGATACTTTAGAAATAACTGCTGCTCTACGCTATGACAGTATTGGTGCAGTTACCGATCATGATCGTGATGGCCTTGTAGTTAATGATGATGTTGATGATACAACATATAAAATAAGTGCTTCGTACCGGCCAAATGATGCATGGTTATTAAGGGCTTCAATGGGAACGGGCTTTAAAGCGGCAACAATGAAGCAAATAGGTTCGCCACGTGAAGACTTTGGTGTGACATCGGGTAACTATGTATGTCCAACCGGTTTAAGGGCTGAATTGGTTCCCTTATGTAAATCTGGAAGCACTCAATATCAAGTATGGCAAGCAGGTAATTCAGATTTACAACCTGAAACATCAGAACAAATGTCAGTAGGTTTTGTTTATGCACCGACTAATGACTTTAGTTTTGGCTTAGATTATTGGAGTGTGGATCTTGAAAATCAAGTAACCCGTTTAACTCAAGCTCAAATTTTTAGTGATGCAGTTAAATATGATCAATATTTCACCACGAAACCCAATCGAGGTACAGGTAAGAATGATTTAGCTATTACTCAAGCTGCTGTTAATGTAGGAAAGTCTGAAAATAGCGGTATAGATTGGGCGTTGAACATGATCACCGAATTTAGCTTTGGTGACTTAAAATCTTCATTTACAGGAACTTACATTACTGAAAGTAAGAGTTTACGTGCAGGGACAACAGATCAGTGGGATAGTAGCTTAGGTCGATTTGGTATCGATGATAACGTTATATTTGATGTTCAAGCGGCGTTTAATAATACGTTAACCATGGGGGATTTTGCACATTCGCTCAATGTTACTTATAGAAGCGGTTATGAAGATCAGCTTAAAGAATCGTCTAGTAAATTGGTTCGTTTAGGTAATGATATATCTGAAGTTGCACCAGATATACAGCTGTATGTACCGTCGTATTGGAAAGTTGATTATCTAACGAGTTATGACATCAATAAGAATGCACAAGTCGTTTTTGGTATTACCAATTTATTTGATAAACAACCACCATTATCATTACGTACATCAGGAGCTGGACACCAAGTTGGCTTCGATCCTCGTTATACTGATGTTAAAGGTCGTACATTCTATCTCAGTGGTAGTTATACCTTTTAACTTACTATGCTAATAAGACTTTTGAATGTCTGCAGAAGTCTTATTTTTATGTTTTTCATTAGGCATATTATCTTGAATCAGCATACCGCAGCGATGGCTTTATAATTTCTTATCGTTTATCAGGTGGTGTGAATAACTTTTTAGACGAAGATGCACCTTATTATTCGGGGAATCATGACTCGAATACCGATCCATACACTTATGATTTAGTCGGTCGCTACTTCTTTGTTAGGGCAAGTATGAAGTTCTAAGTTTGTGTTAAGTCATTTATAAAACATTGACGCAAGATAATGCCAGTAAGCCATGCTTACTGGCATTTTTTGTTTGCCCAGCGAAGCTGGCAAACCCAGCAGGTTGAAAGAAACCTGTATCACCCTGACTAAGGGGAAGATAATCCGAATGGCAAGGGCGTTGCTGGCTAACGGCATGGTCTGAAGGAAGCCATAGGAAGTGAGGTGTACACAACTAACCGTAACCTGTTTCGGCACTATTGGTGGGTGAGCGTGCAAAATAGCGCGAAGCCCAATACTTAGTCAGACTAATAGTGTGTTTGAGGGTGGAATACCTTATAGGGAGCCAGTGCAGTAACTGGGGAAGCCTGGCATCAGTTCCAGTGATAAGGGCTGGAGGCATTATCCCAAGAGGTGACTCAAGGGAAATGTTGGTGTGAGGTGGCAGATGAATCCGTAGTAGTGAGTAAGGCTCGGCCTGTGAAGCCCAGTAATGGTGTGGAGGATAAAACCAAGCTGACCATCAGCATCAAGTCTGGTGGAGTATTAAGTTGCCAAAAGCGCTTAATATTGCGAAGGGAGAAAGCGTGCTTTAAGTCTGTAATGAGCAGATGTTTTTTTTCAGAGTTACACAAGTCGATTCGCTATCGAAGTCTTTTTGAACTGGTCACCTTAGGAGTAAGGCTCTGGCTTAAGAAACTGTACAAGGGAGTAGTTTTGTCACTGTTTAGTAGATTGCCATTGCGCTAGAACGCTAAGCAACAAAGTGAAATAGACCGACTTTGAGGAAGTCATATCCGTCCCCATACAGCACACATGTGAGGAATATGCGAGTTTATCACAGTTTATACGGGCAACTTCTGAGTAAAGAGAAGCTGTATAAAGGATTTAGAAGAGTGTGGAAAGCCAAAGGCGCGGCCGGCATAGACAGGCAGAGCCTAAGCGACTTCGCCTCAAATCTGAGTGATAACCTCGATCAACTTCTTCATGAACTCAGCACTAAGCAATATCAAGCTCAGCCAGTCAGGCGGGTTGAGATCCCCAAAGAGGATGGCGGCGTGAGATTGCTTGGTATTCCAACTATTAGGGATAGAGTCGTTCAACAACCCCTAAACGATCTACTTAGCCCCATCTTTGAAGAGCAATTTCACCCGTCAAGCTACGGCTATAGGCCAAGGCGAAGTTGTCACGATGCGATCAACAAAGCGACATTGTTTATGCGTCGGTACGAGCTTAAACATGTAGTGGATATGGACTTGTCAAAGTGTTTCGATAAATTAGACCACGGGCTAATCTTATCAAGCATCGAAAAGCGAGTTAGTGATGGTAGCGTGCTAAAGCTGCTCGTTCAGTTTTTGAAAAGTGGTGTGATGGTAGATGGGCACAAGCAAGCGACAGAAGTAGGGAGTCCGCAAGGTGGTGTAATAAGCCCACTGATAGCGAATATCTATCTGGATGCGTTTGATCAAGAGATGAAAAAACGGGGTCACAGAATAGTGCGCTACGCAGACGATATCTTGATTTTATGTCGCAGCCGAGCAGGGGCAGAAAATGCACTCAAGCAGGCGAAGAAGATACTGGAAGTCGAGTTAAAGCTTGAGGTAAACTCGCGTAAAACCCACATAGCAGACAGCAATGAAGGTGTGAAGTTTTTTAGGAGTGGAGATAGGTAGTCGATACACACGTATCGAGCCGAAGAAACTAGCAGGGTTTAAATCGAAGCTAAAACAGATGACAAAGCGCAATGGTGGTAAACCATTAAGCGAAGTGATCAAAGCGGTGAATCCTATTTTAAGAGGGTTCAGTCAGTATTTTCGGATAGCGAATGCGAATAGGGAGTTCGAGAAAATAGCAAGCTGGCTAAGGCGTAGGTTGAGGAGCGTCCAACTGAAGCTGTGGAAAACGCCACAGCGACTTCACAGACGGTTGAAGCAGATGGGGTATAAGCCCCCGTTTAAATCAATCAAGATGAACAGTTGGCGTAACTCACAGAGTCCGTTAGCAAACTATGCGCTGCCCAATAAATGGTTTGATAGCTCAGGGTTAGTGAATCTTGGACATGTAAAAACGGGATATGTGTTCAGCGCAAAGCTGAGTTAAGTATGCAGGAGCCGTATACGAGGTCCGTACGTACGGTTCTGTGAGAGGGATGAGGCGGTAACGCCTCACCCTACTCGATATGCTCGTCTATTTATGATAATAGCAAAGCGACAAGGGTGTTAAGTTTTTGTTATTAATTTGTTGTAAAAATATTTTTATTGTGTTCTTATCTGTTTTTAATGGGTCGTGAGTATCTATTTTTAAGGGCTTTATTGTTGATTTTGAGATAAAGCAAACTAAAACAGAGTTCAGGGAGAGCATTATGCATAAGAGTCATTTGATCGCTAAATCAATACGTATCGCACTGATTGGCGGTGTTACCGCGGCTACCTTTGCTGCACCGGTTGTTGTCGCGGCAGAGACAGGAATTGCAGAAGTTGAACGAATAACAGTGACAGGATCTGCGATTAAGCGTACCGATCTTGAAGGTGCATTGCCTATTACCGTTATTTCTAGGGCTGATATCGATCGTTCGGGTGTGACAAATACTGCCGAATTAGTACAACAACTTCCTTCTATGCAAGGCTTTACGACATCTTCTGATTCAGTGGGTGGCGATGGTGGTGGTACTCAAACAGCATCGATACATAATTTAGGTGAAGAGTACACTTTAGTGTTGATAAACGGTCGACGATTAGCACCAGCTGACTCTGGTAGCAGTATTGACGTTAGCTCTATTCCTATTTCGGCAATTGAGCGTGTTGAAGTATTAACAGATGGTGCCTCAGCTTTATATGGCTCAGATGCCATTGCGGGAGTTGTTAATTTCATTATGAAAGAAAACTTCCAAGGGTTTAGTGTTAATGCAAGGTATGACAAACCTGAAGAGGATGGTGGCTCAGGCTATGACGTTGGTTTCACTACTGGTTTTGGTGATATAGATACTGACGGATTTAATGTTATGCTTTCATATAGCCACAATGATAGAGAGCAGTTAAAAGCAACTGACAGAGATTATGCTAGCTCAGGAATTATTCCTTTTAATAATAATGATAGAGATCTGTATTTTTTCAATGGCTCTCCTAATGCTATACCGGCTAATGCGAGGGTGAGGTATGATACTGGTGTTGTCGATCCTGTAACGGGCGATAATGTCATCAATTCCAGAACGTTTAACCCCTATGCTGCTGAAAACGTAAATTGTGCTGTGAATAACTCAGCGATTGGTGAAGAATGTTTTTTTGATTATACGACTACAATTGAAATCGTTCCTGAATCAGTACGTGACAGCGTATTTTTAAGCGGACAAGTCGAATTAACAGATGACTTGCGTCTGTTTGCTGATGCTTCGGTATCAAAATTTAAAATGACTACTCGTATTGCTCCATATCCAACGGGTTATTTTAATTTACCCAGTCAAGGTTCATCTTTGGTCAATAATTATGTTGTTCCTTATTTGACCGCTCCAGAACGCGCCGCCTATGATACCGGTGATTTAGATGTACAGGCACGATGGAGAGCACTTCCAGCAGGTAACAGAACCACAGAATGGGATACCCTGTCGACTCAGCTAGTTGCCGGATTAGAAGGCGGGTTTGGTGATTTTGAATATTCAGGTGCCTTGACTTATTCATCGAATGATTCAGATGAAAATTATCCTTCAGGTTGGTTACTTAGAGAGCCATTTGTTGAAGCTGTAAGCGCTGGTAATATCAATGTTTTTGTTCCTAATTCAGAATTTGATGACGCTTCGCAAGCTGCATTAGAAAGCACAATTTTTAGCGGTAATTGGGAGTCGACAAAAGTTGAAGTTACTGGTGTTGATTTTAGAGGCTCTATGCCTGTTTTTTCAATGAGTGGTGGTGATGCATATATCGCTGCTGGTTTTGATTACCGTCAGACGCAGTACACAAGTACATTATCAGAAGCTCAACAAAATGCAGCTATCTTATTTCTAAGTGCTGGGAGCCCTTATGATCTTGAACGTGATAATTATGGTGTGTTTACCGAGATTTCTTTACCCATTATTGACGATTTAGAGGTCACTGGTTCACTGCGTTATGATGGTATTAGTGGAGTTGATGATAATCTTTTTGGCGAAAAATTAAGTGGCGATCTTAATGACACCACTTATAAAATTAGTGCCCGTTACCAAGCAACGGAAAGTTTATTATTAAGAGCTTCCTATGGTACTGGTTTCAAGGCTCCTTCAATGCTGCAAATTGGACAATCTAGGGCTGAATTCGGTGTCACAGGGGGGAAATATAGTTGCCCATTCCCGAGTAGTGATCCTTTAGCCCAATATTGTTTAACGGGTGCGTCTCAATATAGTATATTTAGAGAAGGCGATGCTGATTTAAAGCCTGAGACATCTACGCAATATACTGTTGGTTTTATGTTCGCGCCTAGTAGCGACTTTTCTTTCGGGCTAGATTATTGGAACGTTGAGATGGAAGATGTTGTTACCCGCTTAACCGAAAGTCAGATATTTGCCGATCCTGTTCTATATCGTGATTTATTTACAACTAAAACAAACTTAGCGACCAACGAAGAAGAGCTTGCGATCATTCAGGCTGCCGTCAATGTTGGTAAAACAAGTAACAGTGGAATAGATTGGACGACGGTTCTAATTAATGATTTAGGTTGGGGAGAATTATATACCAATTTTTCAGGTACATATATGATTGAAAGTGATCGCAGTGTACCGGGTAGCCCTGATGAAATGACAAATAGCATGGGACGCTTTGGTGATGATAATGGGGTGACTTTCAGAGTTATTGCTAAGATTTCTGCAACACTGACCCATGATGATTTTGCACATACTGTCACTGCAAATTATAAGTCTGGTTATCAAGATCAATTTCAATCAGCCGATGATTGTGCGGTAACTAAAGTCGATGCATTTGGTGATTGTGTTGATGTTCAACTGAATGTGCCCTCCTACACTAAAATCGATTACCAGTCAAAATACTTTGTGATAGATAATATGTCTATTACCTTTGGGATTAATAATTTATTTGATGTGGAGCCAAGCTTATCATTACGTACTGGTGGTGCGGGTCATCAGGTGGGTTTCGATCCTCGTTATGCTGATGCATATGGCCGTACATATTACCTACAAGGTGATTATACTTTCTAAAATAAATCGGTATTGACAAAAAAACCGCTAATGACTGTTAGCGGTTTTTTGTATGCTTGTTTGAAGTTTCTGTTGAGTTGTTAAATGTAACCATAAAAGCTTAGTTATCGATTTTTTTATGTGCTTCATGGGTTGTATTACTTTGTTGATAGTCTTTAATGTGGTGGGCATTAAGTGTATTTTGAACAGTCTAACTTTATTTATTATTTGGGGATAAAACCATTATGTGAGTTGTCATATTCTAGTATTTGTGCATTTTATGGCGTTTATACTTAGCTTTTTCAATCATGAGTTGTGACTAGTATGTTATTTTTGTTTCTGAATTTGTTTTTGGTTTAATCTTTTTATTTTCATGTGTTTATCTGTGTTTTTGTTGTTTCACATGATTTTTATGTTAATTGATTATTTATGCAATGAACTAAAATTTTTTCTTTTGTTATATTTACCCTTATTAAGGTTTTTTTTTGCTTGTTATAGACGGTCTCAAATGTTGACACAGGTCAACATTTTGTGAAATGATGCCAGCGGTGCTACGCCTCAGAGGTTGTAGGAAATAAGATAATAATTAACAATCACAAGTGAAAGACAAACTTAAACATTAGGCATTCATGCAACGATAAGCTGAAACCTATGTTGCGAATAAGTTAAAACCTTTAATATTACTTCAAATTGGTTGGGAACTATGTCCAAGGTAAGAAATAAAACAAAAATCGCGACTGCGATCATAGGCGTATTTGCCTTAGCCAGCAGCCATTTAGTCATGGCAGATGCACTTTCTGATGTTCAGAAGGCAGACAGTAAGATTCATGCAGAAGCTGCTACATCTCAAACTAAAGTTGACAAATACTTTGACGAAGCTCAAGACATGGTATTTGAGTACGGATCTGTTGCTGATGAACGTGAATCGCTTAAATCGTATAATGATTACGTAGCAGGTCTGGTCGCGGATCAAGAAGCAACGATGAAATCTATTCAGGGTGATATCAATGGTGTTGATACGCTACGACAAGGTGTTGTGCCATTAATGTTTAAAATGGTAGATGCCTTAGAGCAGTTTGTTGCCCTTGATTTGCCATTTAATACAGAAACACGTATTGAACGTGTTAACAACCTTAAAGCACTGCTAAACAGCGCAGAAGTCACCTTAGCTGAAAAATATCGACTGATTCTTGATGCCTACAGCATCGAGCGTGAGTACGGTGGTTTTATTGCAGTAAAAACGGGCCAACTTGAATTAGACGGTAACGAGGCTTTGGTTGATTTCTTTAACTTAGGTCGCGTTGCCCTTTATGCACAGAGTTTAGATGGAAAATCTGCTTGGATGTATAACGATGAAACTAAGGGATGGGATCCATTAGAAGATACTTATTTGCGCGAAATTACTAAAGGTATTCGTATTGCCCGTAAACAAGGTGCCCCCGATCTATTCTCGTTACCCATTCCTGCTGCGGAGGTTGCACAATAATGAAGAAGTTAATTACCACCGTAATGGTTGCTGCGACGTTAGCTTTGTCTTCTGGTATTGCCAGCGCTGCAGATGCGCCTAAGTCAATAGATCAGTTGCTTAAGCAAGTTCAAACCGATCGTGCTAATGCGTCTAAAAGCAACAAAAAACGTGAACAAGAATTTAGAAATGAGCGTGGCGATAAAGCGAAAATCCTTAAAAAAGAAAAAAATGCGCTAGCCGCAGAAAGAAAACGAGGTAAAGAATTAAGTCAATCTTTTCTTGACAACGAGCGCAAAATCGCTCAATTAGAAGAAGATCTCAAAACAGCACAAGGTGACTTGGGTGAAATGTTTGGTGTCGTTAAAGGCGATGCTGGTGATTTTGCTGGTAAACTCGCGGCGTCTAATATCTCTGCCCAGTATCCTGGTCGTGATGTGTTTATTGCTGAATTGGGTGCGCGTAAGCAGTTACCAAAAATTACTGAGCTTGAGCGTTTTTGGGAAGAACAATTATTTGAAATGGTTGAATCTGGCAAAGTAGTTAAATTTGATGCTGCTGTAACGGATATCGACGGCAGTGTTGCGAATACAACCATTACTCGTGTTGGTCCGTTTAACCTGTTAGCTGATGGGAAATATGTTGTTTATAATGCTGATTTAGGTCTTATTCAGCAATTGTCACAGCAACCTGATGGCTACCAGCTAAAAACAGTTGCTCCTTTTGAGGCAGCCACTTCAGGCGTTTCTAAGCTTTATATTGATCCTGTTAAAGGCGTTCTGTTGAACATCTTTACGCAAAAAGCGACGATTGAAGAGCGTATTGAAGCCGGTGGTACCATTGGTTATATCATTATTACGTTATTGATACTCGGTGCGATTATCTCAGTTGAGCGTCTGGTTACATTGGGCCTTGTTGGCGCTAAAGTGAAGAGTCAACGTAAAAATCTTGATAATCCAGGTAACAACGCATTAGGTCGTGTTCTGCAAGCATACCATGACAATAAAGAGGCTGATGTTGAAACACTTGAGCTGAAGCTTGATGAAGCTATTTTGAAAGAAACGCCAGCGTTAGAAACGCGTATTTCAATTATCAAGGTACTCGCTGCTATCGCACCTATGATGGGGCTACTCGGTACTGTAACCGGTATGATTGCCACCTTCCAAAGTATTCAGCTATTTGGTACCGGAGATCCTAAGCTGATGGCGGGTGGGATTTCTATGGCGCTGATGACGACGGTTCAAGGGCTGGTTGCGGCATTGCCTCTGATGCTGATGCACGCGATAGTGATTGCACGCAGTAAATCTATTGTACAAGTGCTTGAAGAGCAAAGTGCGGGTATGATTGCTTCACATGCAGAGAAGAGGAAAGCCTAATGTTATTCCTGATGGATATCTGGGATTCCGTCAGGGGCTTCATGGCCTCCGGAGGCGACGTTCTCTGGTTAGTCGCGGGTGTATTGTTTGTCATGTGGGTATTGATGCTTGAGCGCTACTGGTATCTTAATTGGATATCACCACAAGCGCATAAAGCAATCATAGCTGCATGGGAAGCGCGAGAGGATTCAACCTCTTGGTATGCACACCGCATCCGTGAAGCTTGGGTATCCCAAGCGAAGCAAGATTTAACGGCACATATGCTGATAATCAAAACCTTAGTGGCTATTTGTCCAATGATAGGCCTGCTAGGAACCGTTACCGGTATGATATCAGTATTTGATGTGATGGCAGTTCATGGTACGAGTAATGCTCGCATGATGGCAGCTGGTATTTCAATGGCAACAATGCCGACGATGGCAGGAATGGTTGCTGCGTTATCGGGGGTATTTTTCAGCACCCGTTTGGACGCTAAAATGAAAATCAGTTTAGCTAAGCTAAAAGACAGCTTGCCAAACCACTAGAGAGAGATTGAATATGGCACGTAGAAAGCATTCAAGCATAGACGAGGAAGCAGAAATTGATATGACACCGATGCTAGACATCGTGTTTATCATGCTGATTTTCTTTATTGTAACAACATCGTTTGTTAAACCTTCAGGCCTTGACTATAACAAACCAGAAGCATCACAAGCGACGAAAAAGCCTTCAGCTAACATTTTTATCGGTGTCAGTAAAACGGGCGTTATCATGATGGAAAATCGTCAAGTAGATATTGAGCGGGTCACTGCAAACGTTGAGCGTATGCTTGCAGAAGCACCAGAAGCTGCAGTACTTATCCAAGCCGATCAAGATGCTAGGCATGGTTTAGTGGTTAAAGTTTTGGATAACGTGAAAGCAGCGGGTATCGATAAAATTTCAGTATCGGCGGGGAACGAATAATATGCTAAGAGGAATAGTATCACTGATAGTCGGTGCTGCTGTGACTTTTGCTCTGTTTGTTTTCATGGCCTTTTTGGTAGGTGGTGGTCCAACCCGCCATGATGCCTCGACAGAAAGTCCTGTCATTGAAATTACCATGAACAAAGATGATGCATCAGCACAGAAAAAGCCTAGGGTTAAACCTAAGCCACCAACACCGCCAGAACAGCCGCCTAAGCCAGATACGACGCCACCAGACATGTCATCTGATATAGATACTAATATGTCATTTAACATGGGAGGTGTGGCCGCTGGTGGGGCAAATACGGGATTTAAGCTCGGTAATATGATGACTCGTGATGGTGATGCGACTCCTATCGTACGTATTGAGCCTCAATATCCGATATCGGCAGCACGTGACGGTAAAGAAGGTTGGGTACAGCTAAGCTTCACGATTAACGAACTCGGCGGTGTTGAGGATGTGAAAGTTATTAAAGCTGAGCCTAAGCGTATTTTTGATAGGGAAGCTAAACGGGCGCTGAAAAAATGGAAATACAAGCCAAAAATTATTGATGGTAAAGCCCTTAGAGTGCCAGGGAATACGGTCCAGTTAGAGTTTACCTTAGATAAGGGAGGCAAATAAAAATGATGAACATTAGTGTTAAGACAACGACTATCGCAGCGGCTTTATTCTTCTCTCTTGCGGGAAATCTAGCCATCGTACCAATAGTCAATGCGGCTGATAAGTGTCCTATTGAA
Organism: Shewanella sp. VB17; assembly: GCF_013248905.1. NCBI lineage: Bacteria > Pseudomonadati > Pseudomonadota > Gammaproteobacteria > Alteromonadales > Shewanellaceae > Shewanella > Shewanella sp. VB17. Next base: position 3,589,066 of record NZ_JABRVS010000001.1, on the reverse strand, counting down.
GCGCGTAAGTCGAAAGCCGTCGGCCAAAGTGTTGCAAAAAAAGTGGGTAAATCGTTTAAGGCTTATCAAGATGGTGATGTCGATGAAGCTATCGCCATTTTACTTGAAGCTAATGCTAAGCATGATTTTGATAAAGCCTATGTTAACCGTATGTTGGGTAACTTTTACGCTGAAAAATCTCAAATGGATACCGCGATTAAGTACCTAAAAAAAGCGGTTGACGCTGATATTTTAGGGGGCGTTGATCACGCTGCTACTGTGCGTTTATATGCTGATCTGTTGATTCAGGAGAAGAACTTCAAAGAGTCGATACCTCAATATTATCGGTGGATGGCGTTTACTTGTAAAGAAGACGCTCAAGTTTATCGCCGTATTGGTATTGCTTATTCTGAACAGAAAAATTGGAATAAAGTCCTTGAAGTTGCCAATAAAGGGTTAGCGATTTCTGATAAGCCCGATAAAGGCTTGTATCAGATGAAGCTAACAGCTTACTTCAATCAAAAGAAGTATCCTGAAGCGATTGCAGTGTTAGAGACCATGGTGCCACTTTTTCAAGATGATAAACGTCTTTGGGTGCAGTTAGCCCAGTTTTATCTGATGACTGAAAAATACACTAAATCTTTAGCCACTTACGATTTAGCCTATAAGAATGGATTTTTAGAGACGTCGGGTAATATTACGCGTTTGGCTCAGCTGCTGTCACAAAAAGGGTCACCTTACCGTGCAGCAAAAATCTATGAAAAACATATGAAGTCAGGGTTAATAAAAAAGGATGAAAAGGCGTTTGCTATTTTAGCTGGTTTTTATCATAACGCTAAGGAGCTGACAGAAGCTGCGTTGTATTATGGTAAGGCTGCCGATGTTAGCAGCAATGGTAAATATTACTTGAGACAGGGACGTATCTTATCCCTTGATGGTCAATATAAACCAGCGATTGTAGCACTCAAAAAGTCACTTGATGCAGGGATTGATCATCCTGGTGAGGCACAGTTTGAGTTAGCGTTAGCTTATCTTGGTTTAAAACAATATAAGTCAGCTTATTCACGAGCAACATTGGCTGCGAATGATAAGAAGACTGCCCGTTCGGCTAAGAGCTACCTTTCTTATATTAAAGAGAAAGCACGTGTACATAATGTGACACTATAATCTAGTGGGACCACGTAAAAAGCCCCGTAAGGGGCTTTTTACTTTGTAATATCAATGCAGCGCATAAAGCCATGAGTGGGAGTGCTTATTACCATTTTCTTAGTTCAATATGTTTGTTTTGTTCAAGCTCTAATTCATGAGTCAGCTGCTCTACATCTTTAAATAGCAGCTCGATATTAAGATCTTGCTCTGGTACGCACAAGCATCCTGCCAGTTCATAATCTACATGGCTGGTATGCTGCTTACCGTAATTTAAATTAAATTGTTCTATTTTTTCTTCGATACGATGTAGCACTAATTTAGTGCCATCTTCATCGATATTAAATAACCCTAAAGCAAAGCTATCGCCATTAAGTCTGGCTACGAGATCCGTGGTTCTGAGAATGGCTTCTTGAACTTCTTTCATGAAAAATTCAAGTAAATGAGGCTCTTTAACGGTTTCGTGTATGTGCGGACACAGATACAATAATGCCAAACTTTGATGATCTCGTATATGACGATGCCATTCACGGTTAAATACTTCCATAAAGTAAGTTTGGTTATAGACGCCAGTTTCAGGATCTCTGAATCCTGAGTTACGAAATGAATAGATCATGAGTTAACTCCTTTCCCATACTGACACCTATTTTAGGGGGGCAATAGGACGATAAATAGTATCTTTGCTAAGTAAGTATAGAAAATATCAAGCATTTGCACAGAATAAGAGGAAGAAGAGATCCATGAAGAAAACTTTACTGGCACTATCAATAGGCCTAGCTGTTAGCCTAACAGCTTGTTCTGATAGTGAAAAAAACCTACAAAAGCCAATAATAACGACAGCGAATACTGCACAAAAAATAGATCTTAATACGTCGAATAAATTGGGTACTCAAAGAGAAAATCAAGCTTATCAGACCTTGGTTGACCAGTTTTTTAAAGATGACTTAAGGCTTGATCCTATTTACGCTACTTTTGTTGGGGTTAATGAGTATAACGATCAATTTGGCGGAGACTTAACCGATGAGTATCTAAAAGCACGTCATGATTTAAATACGGGGTATCTTAAGCGAGTAAGGGATATCGATCGTAGTCATCTGTCTTCAGCATTACAACTGAGCTATGACATGTTTACTTACGACAGAAATATCGCACTGGTAGATGAGACTTTTCCTGCTCGTTTTATGCCGATGGATCAGTTTAATAGTACTGTATTTAGTATGATCCAGCTTGGCAGTGGAGAAAGTGCTCAGCCTTTTAATACCGTAAAAGACTATCAAAACTGGATGTCACGTCTTTCTGGTTTCATACTTTGGACTCAGCGGGCTCAGTCAAGAATGGATGAAGGCATTCGCAGTAAAGTGGTATTACCTCGTGTGCTGGTTGAACGAATAATCCCACAGTTAACCGTTTTACTTGTGAAAAACCCAGTAGACAGTCTTTTTTATGCACCGATTAATCACCTACCTAAAAGCTTTACTCAAGCACAAAAAGATGAGTTAACCGCGCAATATAAAAAATTGATAAAGGATGAGTTGTTACCTGCACTTGTTTCGTTAACAGACTACTTTACTGTGACCTATTTACCTGTTGCTAGGGGAACGGACGGTTGGTGGGGTCTACCCAATGGTAAGGTCTGGTATCAGCATCTTGCCAATTTGCATACGACGACAGATTTATCTGTTGATGAAATCCACCAAATAGGGTTAAGTGAAGTCAAGCGTATCTTGACAGAGATGGATAAGGTGCGCGAACAAGTAAAATTTAAAGGTGATTTAAACGCATTTTTTGCATCTTTATCTTCAGAACCACAGTATTTTTTTACCCATGGCCAAGAGTTAATTGATGGTTACATGGGCATTAAAGATAAAATTAATGCAGCGCTTCCTAAATATTTTAATGTGATGCCAAAGGCTGATTATATGGTTAAGCCTGTGGAAAGTTTTCGTGAACAATCAGCCGCAGGTGCATCTTATGAAGGGCCTGCTGTTGATGGCTCTCGCCCAGGGGTATTTTATATTAATACCTATAATTTGAAAGCCCAGCCTAAATGGGGAATGACAACGCTCTCTTTACATGAAGCGGCGCCGGGTCATCATTTTCAAATTTCGATTAAGCAAGAGCTAACAAATGTACCAGATTTTCAACGTTTTGGTGAGTACACAGCATTCGAAGAAGGCTGGGCATTGTATGCTGAATACTTAGGCATTGAAATGGGATTATTGAAGGACCCATACCAATATTTCGGTAAATTATCTGATGAAATGCTAAGGGCAATGCGTTTAGTTGTTGATACAGGATTACATGTCAAGGGCTGGACCCGTGAGCAAGCTATCCAATATATGGAGGATAATTCACCCATGGCCAAATCTGATATTATTGCTGAAGTTGAGCGCTATATGGCGATGCCGGGACAAGCTTTGTCTTATAAAGTGGGGCAGTTAAAGATACTCTCTTTAAGGGCTGAAGCCGAACATGCACTGGGAGATAAATTTGATCTAAAAAACTTTCATGATCAAATCCTCACATCAGGATCTTTGCCTATGTCAGTCATGGAATCAAAAATTCATCTTTGGATTGAAAATCAACAATAATGGTTATTGGGACTGTAAATAAGCAGTGCTCAATGATATAACACTGTTTAAATCAGATTTTTATCAATATACTGTCTGGATTTATTTTTTATACCACAGATTTACTCCATGGTTCTTGGAGCAAATATTTAACGCTAGGAGTTTTTATCATGACACAAGCCACCGCAAGACATCTGTTAGTGAGCAGTGAAGAAAAATGTGACGCACTGAAACAAGAAATAATGGGAGGAGCAGATTTTGCTGATATAGCAAAGGCTAACTCATCATGCCCATCGGGTGCACAGGGTGGTGATTTGGGATCTTTTGGACCAGGAATGATGGTGAAAGAGTTTGATGAGGTTGTATTTAGTGCGCCATTGAACGAAGTACAAGGTCCGGTGAAGACGCAATTTGGTTATCATTTGCTTGAAGTTACCAGCCGCGATTAGTTTATTATTTATTTAGGTGTAGAGAGTAGGTCGTAAATATGCTCGAACTGTATACCGCTAGATTGAGATTAAGATCGCTAGGCAGTGATGACTGGCAGCATTTTTTTGCAAGTACAACAAGATCCAATTATCAATCAGTTTGTCAGAGATCCTGATAGCGAGGCTGTATTACGAGAAAAGTTTGAGCATAGGCTCTCTCCTTGGACCTTTGATTCTGGTGCTTGGCTAACGCTTACTATCGAAGAGATAGGGTCGAATCGATTTATTGGTTTTACTGGCTTATATTGTTCAAGCTTAAATCTAGTTCATGCGAAAGTTGGTTATATGCTGTCTTTAGCTGGACAAGGTCAAGGTTATGCAACAGAAAGCCTTAATGCTGTCATAGATTGGGCTTGTTTAACATTTAATGTTTATAAATTTGTCGGTACGTGTGCTTGTGTGAATCTAGCTTCGGTTCGCGTGCTTGAAAAAGTCGGTATTAAGCTAGAAGGTGTGTTGCGGGATAACGTTAACATCGGGGAACGTTGGATAGATGACAGTACCTATGGCTTAGTCAGCGAAGAAAGATCACAATAGTCTTCTTTTATGAGTGCTATAATCTCCTAAGAAATTTGATTATAAGGTAGTAACGCGTGACAGCACAAATTGAGACCTTGGCATTAATGCCTGGTGAAGAGTACATAGAGTTATATAAAGTGTTAAAAGTCCAAGCCATGATTGGTGGTGGTGGCGAAGCTAAATTCGTGATTAGCGAAGGTAAGGTGACGGTTGACGGTGTGGTTGAGCTGCGTAAACGTAAAAAAGTGAGAGAAGGCGAAGTTGTCGCTTTTAATGGTGAGTCTGTTCAAATCGTGACTGCCCCTTAGTCATTGAAGTTAGGTGGAGTAAATAATGCAATTCCCAGATGATGATAATGGCAAAATGCTTGCCGCAATGAGCGAAGCGGGTATTGACCTGTCTAAGCAGCTTGATGTTGATTTTTTTCTTGTCTTTGATGATCAAAGAGATGCAGAGTCTGCCACAGAAGAACTCGCCAATTCAGATATGGAAGGGGAAATGGAACTTCATCTCAATGATGAAGTGGGTAAATGGGAACTGATTGTTTGTGTCAAAATGGTGCCTGAATATCAAGCCATTGTTGATAAAGAGCTAGAGTTAAACCAATTTGCTGTAGAGTTTGGTGGTATTACGGATGGATGGGGGGTAATGCAGCATCAAGACGGTGATGATGATTTTACCGATGATGACCATGAGTGTAATGATCGTTGTGAGCATTAATTATTTGCCTCGATAGTGTTAGTTCTGACTTTTTCTATGGTCAATATTGCCCGTCGAGATTATTGCAAGGATTAAGCTAAGAGCATGATAAAAATACCCATTTAAGCTACCTTTTAGGTGGCTTTTTTATGGTCCAAAATTGTGTGATTAATGCCTATAGGGAGCGAAAATTTCTAATAACCAATCGATAAAGGCCTGTGCTTTTAAGGGTAAATTCGTCGACTTTGGGGTAATAACATAATAGATATAAGGACTAATGAAGTGGGTATTTAAAGGGATAACTAGACTACCATCTGCAAGCTGATCCTCAATAAAAAAACGAGGGATCAAAGCCACGCCCATGCCACTGACTGCCGCCTGACTCAACATATAGAAGTGTTCCATACCGAATTTTTGTTTGGTGGTCAAAACGAGATTAACCTTATCAGCCCAATGGCCCCAGAGTTCAGGACGTGTGGTTTGTTGTAGTAAGGTCATGTTATTGATGTCATTGAGACAATTGAGGTGTTTGGCCAACGAAGGGGCACAGACTAGGCAAAGATCCTCATCCATTAATGTAAGGTAATTGACTTCTTTGGGGGGTTGAGTGGTGCTTCTTATAGCGATGTCACAACAGTTTTGTTCAAAATTTACGGTGAAGTCTCCGATAGAAAGATCCACGTACAGATAAGGGTAACGTTGTTTAAACTCTTCCATACGAGGAATGAGCCAGTTGATGGTCAAACTTGGTAATACATTAATCGATAAGGTTTGCGACTGCATTTGATGTGACTTTATCTCATCTGTTGCTGTTTTTATGGTTTGCAGTGCGGCTTGAATTTGTGGCAGATATCGTTTTGCATCATCTGTGAGTATTAGTTGCCTATGTTGACGAAGAAACAGAGGGGCGCCAAGGTAGGTTTCTAATCCCTTTACTTGTTTACTAATTGCACCATGGGTCACAAAAAGTTCGTTTGCAGCATGGGTGAAACTTAAATGCCGACTGGCCGACTCGAACGCTAGCAGTGCATTTAGAGGGGGGTATTTAGTGTGCATCGAGAGTATGGATCCTATTTTTAGCGTGAGTTTTATTCATATTAATAAGACGATAACTCCTTTGCGATTGTTGTGCAAACCTTGTCTAATAGTCGCACTTAATTTGTGCACTATTTAGAGATACAAATACTATGAGTTTTGAACTTACCTATGAATTAATCATGATATTGTTTGCTGTTGCGGTATTAGCAGGCTTTATCGATGCTATGGCTGGAGGTGGAGGATTATTGACAATACCTGCATTGATGTGGGCAGGACTGCCTCCTACAGCCGCATTGGCGACCAATAAGCTGCAAGCATGTGGCGGTAGCTTTTTTGCCAGTGTCTATTTTATACGTAAAGGTATGGTTAAGCTGGCTGATATGAAATTGGCCATCATTTGTGCTTTCTTAGGTGCAGCGCTAGGCACTATTGCTGTGCAGCTTGTCGATACCGCTTTTTTGGAAGTATTATTGCCATTTCTTATGTTGGCGATTGGCGGGTATTTTTTGTTTTCTAAAAAAATTAGTGAAGATGATAAGCATCAAGTACTAGCACCTACTTTATTTGCATTAACAGCAGCATTGGGTGTTGGTCTTTATGATGGTTTTTTTGGTCCTGGTACAGGAAGTTTTTTTGCTTTAGCCTTTGTGTCATTGGCTGGTTTCGGTCTAGCTAAAGCGACCGCACATGCAAAAATATTGAATTTTTCTACTAACATAGCTTCGCTTATTTTTTTCGCGATTGGGGGGAAAGTTTTTTGGGTTTTAGGGAGTATCATGCTCGTCGGGCAAGCGATAGGTGCCACCTTAGGCTCTCGTCTTGTTTTTACAAAAGGCACAAAAATAATTAAACCATTAGTGGTGACAATGTCCGTGATGATGAGTGTGAAGTTATTAACAACTCAATATGATTTTTTTGCTTGGTGATAAAAAATGGATCCGAAGTCAGATTATTCTTATGCCTGAATTGTTGCTATTGTCATGCACCATGTGTTGCCCTAGAACATCGTATATCCATGGTGTTATTTCACCCCTTTAGAACATATATTAGTAGATAGAAATAGGAAAGTGACTGATTATCAGCCATTTTCCTATATAAAGCGAATTGAAATTTTTTACCTAAAACATTTTATTTTTTAAAAGGTAGCAACAACTCTGACAGCATCCGTTGCTGCAGCCGCATCAATGTAGCCAATAGAATCTGGATTTGTTGAAACCGATGAAATAACTTCACTCGCTGAAGGCATTTCTTGTGGCGGCGTTCCTTTGCCTGTAAATATTATTTTAGACCAGTACGCTTTGATTTGTGAATTAGACTTATCCATCACTTTTTGATTGAACTCGGTCATCACTGGATCAGTATTACTGACACTGAGCATGATGGCGGTTCTGCCGTTTGAAAATGATTTCTGCTTTCCGAGGAACATTTTTTTAATAATAGATTGATCAAAATCAGATGTATTACTCGGGTGTACTATCACAGCCACCTCCGCAATAGCCAGATTAACAGTGAGTAAGCTAATCATCGATAAAATTAATAGCATTAACAAATTTGTTTTTTTAAAGAAATATGACATGTTTTATCCTTAGGTAGCTTATTTAAATCAATTTAAGGGTAGGTATAACTTTGGGAAATGCAAATTTTTATTCACATAAAGTATATGAAAGGTGATGTAAACTTACATTAATGGTTAGCCAAGTCACTGTTGTCTGAGTTCACATCGCTAAATATTAATAGGTTGGGCAGCTTCTGTGTAAAAAAAACTATCATATAGAGCCAATGATGTAATTTAGATAGTCAAACGTTAGGTGCTAATGTGCTAGATACTTTTAATAGGAAATGGTCTGTATGAAGATTATGCTGATTATTACTCATAAGAATAGGGGTGGGATAATGATGATATATTTAAATCCATATAGGGTATTGGTAAAATGAAATATCTAGGGCTTACAACAAAACATATGCTGTTAACCCTAGATATTCTATTTTTTGCGCTAGCGTGTATCAGTACGTTTCATATTTTTTTCTAGTGAGATTAACTCATTACGTATCTTTCTGATATATACGTCATCAAAATTGAGTTGGTCAAACTCATTAACACATGCCTGATATCGTTTTATTTTATCTTCAGGCGCCCCTAGGTTATTTAATAGCTCATCCATGATCATTGCAAGTTTCCTTTTATCATCATTGGTTCGATATCTGAACCCATTATAGTCATCATTAGTCATATTGATAATGCTCATAATAATTATTTTTTATTAGTTTATACTAACAATTAAACATTATTCATTATAAACAGTACTTTAAGTTTTTTTGGTGGTGTTTATCTGATGCGATATTGGGAGATCTCTTACAAGACTATACGGTATATCCCCAAACTACTTTTGGATACAGGAGCGAGCATATCCTTAGCTATGCCGCACTTAAACTTGATAGGTTAGTGGCTAATGGTAGTCACCTAGCTGAGCCTAAAAATCATAAATTGGTGTTGTTAAATATAGCTACTGCGCTAGATATGAATAAATCAAGTGCGGGTAAGAGTGCCTTAGAAAGTGCCGCTAGAGTTATTGCAGATAAAGGACAGCTTGATAGGGTGGAGAATGATTCACCTAAGTTAAAAAAAGTGATACGTGAAAAGTTAACCCTTAAGTTACTGGACACGTTAACGAATGAGATGAACCAAGTGGTCAATAAATATATTAAAAAACATCAATTAACAGGAAGCGATGGTCATTTTTTTACTTCTGATTTCATCGACCGTAAAGTCTACGATGAGTTGTTAATATTAAAACAGATCCAATGCGACAAAAACATTGTCGCTATAAACCGAGGGGTAGTCTGAGCCTATAATAAGGGCCAGTGAGATCGATGGCTTGAATTTCAAGGGATAAACCGTAGTGTGTTGAGGAATATATTCACAACGTGCTGAAAGAAGCTAGATCTCAGCACTAAACAGCACTGATGTTATGGTTGTCATCGAGCTAACAAACAAAAAGTTAGCCCAATGAGCGAACGTGATTTGAAATTGGTTATTTAGTTAGCTCGTGTGTATAAGCCTTGTTGACCTCTTCGGCAATAATGGCAATACCGGCTCGCATTTGAGTTTGATCTTGAACATAGTTCATGCGTAGACATTGGTGTGCATGTTGCCAATCTTCTTTTTGTCCAAAGAAGAAATGATCTCCAGGTACGATCAATACACCCCGTGCTTTTAATCTCTTATACAATTCCATGGTGGATATAGGTAATTGATCAAACCATAGCCAGAGAAATATCGCGCCTTCAGGTTTATGAATTTTAAATCTGGGATCATGGATAGCACTTTGCAATAAGGCCACTGCAAACTCGGCTCTTTCTTGGTAGAAGGGTTTGATAACCGTGGTGCTTAAACGCAGTAAATCGCCAGAGTCAATCATATGCTTAGCAATCGCGGGGCCGAATCCTCCGGGAGCCAGACTAATAATGCCATTAATGTTGGTCAGTGCCTGAGTTATTTCTTCATTGGCAATGACGATACCGCAGCGTATACCTGGCAGGCCTAATTTAGATAAACTCATACATAATATGGTGTTAGAGTTCCAAAATGGAGTCACTTCTTCAAAAATGATATTAGGGAAGGGGGTCCCATAAGCATTATCGATGATAAGTGGGATCCCCTTATCTTGTGCTAATTGATCCAGTTTAACGATTTCGGTGTCGGTTAACACATTGCCAGTGGGATTGGTTGGCCGAGAAACACAAATGGCTGCGATGGCATCATCGACTTGTAATTGTTCAAAATCCACATGATATTTAAACATGCGATTATCCAATAGCTCGATATCAGGCCGATAGGATACAAAAATATCGTCATCAATTCCTGCGTCACTGTAGCCGATGTATTCAGGTGCGAGAGGCAGTAATATTTTTTTGTGGCTACCATCACTTTGTTGGCCTGCCAGTAAGTTAAACAGGTAGAAAAAAGCACTTTGGCTACCATTGGTTAGACTGATGTTTTTCTCGCTAATATCCCAACCATAGGTTTCCCGCAGTAAGGTAGCTAAGGCTGTTAGAAATGTATCTTTGCCTTGTGGGCCGTCATAGTTACCCAAGGCGGATACTAATTCACCATTGTTGAGCATCTCCGTTGTCGCTTGGTGAAAATAATTCAACATTTCTGGAATAGCCGCTGGGTTCCCCCCTCCTAACATAATAGCACCCGGAGTACGCAGGCCCTCATTGAGATCATCCATTAAACGGGTAATACCAGAGTAACGATTAAATTTTTCACCAAACTTTGAAAATTGCATAACACCCAATACCTGAAAGCCATAATTACTTAGGATGCCTTTAATATCAATATTTAGCGAAAAACGCACCTTTTTTTGACTTTTTTTATGACTTTTATTGAGTAACACACCCAAATAGCTGGCTAGCAGGCCATCGAAAGAGTGAATGTGAGCAATGGTATTAGTCGTATTAATCCAAATCAATGTAATAATTTAATGGGAGAAAGGCAGTTGGAGATCCATTAAGGTATTTATTTAATATTAAACATGGCTTTTGGTACCGTATTTCAGCGATCACTTGCCCTAATCTACGTCAGGAAGGTAACTGTTTGATTTAAGGGTAAGGCATCGATTTTTTTAATGTACCATTACATCAAAATAATTCAAGGTTAATCTATTGATAATAAATAATATAATTATTTTTGGTCACCTTAATGTATTACTGGTAATGTAAAAATCGACTATAGTTGTTTTATTATTTGCAGTGAAGAAAGTGAAGAAAGTGAAGAAGATTGCCGTAGTCATTTTGTTGTTAATACACTTTTGTGCATTTAGTCGTACACTTCCCACAGTCAATGATCCCATTAAAATAATGCTTAATAATTGGACCAGTCAGCTTGTTATCTCGCATATTATAGGTAACTTGTTCCGTTTCCAAGGTTATCAGATTGAATACATCACCGTGCCTACAGATGGTCAGTGGTTCATGTTAAAATCACAGAAAGGTCATGTGCAAGTCGAAGTTTGGCAAGGTACAATGAATGATAAATATCTGCAGACAAAAGAAAATGGTTGGTTGGTCGACGCGGGGACGTATAACATAAGCACTCGTGAAGAATGGTGGTACCCAAAGTATGTTGAAAAATTATGTCCCGGTTTACCCGATTGGCATGCATTAAAAAAATGCTATGGAATTTTTTCCGATAAGGGGGATAATTCACGTGGCATTTATTATGGTGGCCCCTGGGAAAAACCCGATAAGGCCAGAGTGCGTGCACTGGATCTGCAATTTACCATACTTAATGTAGGCTCTGGTGATGAACTTTGGGTTTTATTAAAAGAAGCCTACGAGAAAAAGCAAGCGATATTATTATTTAACTGGACTCCCAATTGGGTCGGTGCTGTTTATGAAGGTAGCTTTGTTGATTTTCCTGAGTACCATTCAGATTGTGAAACCCAACCTGAATGGGGCGTGAACAGTAAGTATTTATTTGATTGTGGTAACCCTAAATCTGGTTGGTTAAAAAAAGTTGTTTCTGCTGGTTTTCCTAAAGTATGGCCGTGCCCATTTGAAATGTTAAGCAATATGGATTTTAACAATGCTGAAATGGAAAGTATTGCAGCCCTTGTTGATAAAGATAAAATGACTGTAGAGCATGCTGCTGATTATTGGTTAAAAAAACACACTAAAATATGGCAGTCTTGGATACAAAAAGAATGTGGGGGATAATGAGTGGATACGCAACTGCCTTTAAAATGCCATTGAGGTGCTTTAGGCGTATCGCCTTAGTTGAAAAAGCGTAGTGCTCTGCTGATTCTTGGTATTTAACGTGGATTGTTATGAAAAAAATTGATTTAAACTTGTTATATACTCTGTCCGTTTTATTAGAACTGAAAAGTGTTAGTTTAGCAGCACAGAATTTACATACCAGTCAACCAGCGGTCAGTCGTTCGCTGGCCAAGTTACGCGAGTTGTTTGATGATCAATTGCTCATTAGAGAGAAAGGCAGTTTAGAGCTAACGCCAAAAGCGGTTAATCTTAATCAAAAAATAGCGCCTCTATTACTTGAATTAATGCAAGTTGTCAGTGAAGGTGAAGCTTTTAATCCTAAGAAAAGTGATGCAGATATTACTATTGCTATTAATTCACCGATTGTTAACTGGCTAGCGCCGACGCTACTTGAAAGGTTAGGTGAATTAGCGCCTAATATTTCAGTGACGCTTGTTGACTGGCATGATAATACTCCTGCAGAGATTGAAAATGGCAGTATTCAATGTGGCTTGAGCTATTTTCCACTTGCGTTACCGAAACATTTACTTCAACACGTGTGTGGTACTGAATCATTTGTGTTTATTTGTCGAAAAGATCATCCTCGTGATAATCGTTCTTTTACAAAAGAAGATTTAGCACGTTATTCAATGGCATTGTTGCGAATTATTGGTTTCAATGATAAATCGTACATTATTTCCGATGCATATAAAAAATACAATATTGAACCCAATATTCAGCTAAAGACGTCACATTTAAACATTATCCTTAAAGCCTTGATGAAAACAGATATGTTTTTGCCATCTTCAAAATATTTGGCCGCGACACTAGGCGAACAATTTAAGTATGTTGAGATAGATAATAGCTTAGGTTTTTTTGACCAAAAAATAGGCTTGGTGTGGGGGTATAAATGGAGGGGAGATCCTTTGTTAATATGGCTAACCGATGTAATAAAAGAGTCAATTCAGTATATCGAAACACAAAGTGACACCGAGTTCCCGTCATAGCATCGAAATTTAGCTATATTTCAATCAAAGCGTTACAGGTAAATGCCATCAGCTCTCATTCTGATAGAGACTGTTCATATTTGGTATATCCGCTATACCTTTCTTGTTAGCTCACTAAATGGTTATATAACCCAAACTACCTTATATATGCAGCTTAACGAATGTGTTAATTCACGTCAGTCACTCGAATGCGGGACAGTGACTGCTTTCTCCTTGGTGTATAGATTTAATACTGCTGCATCTTTTTGTATTTAAAAGTATTGGTAGTGTGTTAAAAATCATTCCTTTCGGTGATGAATAGAGCGATCTTAATGATCAATATAAATAAGTCATGTATGTGGCGATACATTTTCTTTGTCATTAGTTAAGCCTGCTTACTGAGGGGACCTAAATACAAAATGGATTTTTTTATGATTGTAGTCTCAGAGTATAAATAAGTAGTCTAGATTTACAGGTGCGAAGGACTTATTTTAAAGTGGTTATGGAGACAAAAACAAAATGAAATATCAAGTAAAAAAAATACTAATCCCTCTCTCTGCTATTGCAGTCAGCTTGGTGTCAGCCAGCTTATATGCAGCAGAAAAACCCAATATTCTGGTGATTTGGGGCGATGATATAGGTCAATCTAACATTAGTGCTTACACACATGGCTTGATGGGGTACCAAACGCCAAGTATTGATAGTATTGCCAAAGAAGGCATGATGTTTACTGATTACTACGGCGAACAATCCTGTACAGCAGGTCGTTCAACCTTTATCACCGGCCAGAGTGTATTTCGTACTGGCTTGAGTAAAGTGGGTATGCCGGGGGCCGATGTGGGGTTACAGGCATCGGATATCACTATCGCCGAAGTGTTAAAACCGATGGGCTATGCGACGGGTCAGTTTGGTAAAAATCACCTAGGTGATAAGGATGAATTCTTACCTACGGCTCATGGTTTCGATGAGTTTTTTGGTAACTTGTATCACCTTAACGCAGAAGAAGAACCTGAAAATATTGATTACCCTAAAGATCCAGAATTTCGCAAAAAATTTGGGCCTCGGGGTGTAATACGTTCTTATGCTGATGGAAAAATCGAAGACACTGGACCATTAACGAAAAAACGTATGGAAACCGTGGACGATGAAACCTCTGATGCTGCGATGGATTTTATGGAACGCAGTGTTAAAGCCGAAAAACCCTTTTTTGTGTGGTGGAGTGGTACTCGAATGCATTTTCGCACTCACGTAAAACCTGAGCTGCAAGGGACAACAGGGATCAGTGAATATTCCGATGGTATGATTGAACATGATAATCATGTAGGTAAATTGCTGAAAAAAGTCGACGATCTGGGTATTAAGGACAATACCATTGTTTTCTATTCTACCGATAATGGCCCACATATGAATACTTGGCCTGATGCGGGAACAACCCCATTTCGCGGAGAAAAAAATACTAACTGGGAAGGGGCGTACAGAGTGCCTGCGATGGTCAGGTGGCCGAGTCATATCAAAGCCGGTGAGATTTCTAATGAGATCATGCACCACATGGATTGGTTACCAACGTTTGCCGCAGCTGCAGGGGATAGCGAAGTTAAAAGCAAACTGCTTAAAGGCATGAAAGCAGGTGATAAAAGTTTTAAAAACCATCTTGACGGTTATAACTTCCTGCCTTATTTAACGGGTAAAGAAAAGAAAGGCCGTCGTGAAGAGATTTTCTACTTTACGGACGATGGCGATCTTGCTGCATTGCGCTTTAATAACTGGAAGCTGGTATTTATGGAGCAAAGAGTGGCAGGAACTTTGCAACTTTGGGCTGAGCCTTTTACCACATTGCGTTTGCCAAAAATCTATAACTTACGCATGGATCCTTATGAAAATGCAGATATCACCTCTAATACCTATTGGGATTGGATGATCGACCATGCCTATATGCTGGTGCCAGCACAGGTTTATGTAGGGACATTTTTAGAGACCTTTAAAGAATATCCGCCTAGTCAAAAAGCGGCCAGCTTTAGCTTAGATCAAGTGATGGAAAAGCTAAAAACTCCGCAAAGTAAATAAACTGGATTAAGGGCGCACAGCGCCCTTTTTTAAGCGTGTTAGTTTTGATAGGGATAACGGCCTCCCACAGCATGGCTCAAACAGTTAAATTTAAGGTCTACAATGGAAAATGAATATATTTATCAGCAATTAACACTCCTTAATCAAGCCCTCAGTACTCAGGTATTAGGTCAATCTCATATTATGGATGGATTGATTTTGGCCTTGCTTGCTGATGGCCACGTATTACTTGAGGGGTTACCGGGCACGGCTAAAACTCGCTCGGTGAAAGCCTTAGCGGATTTACTGTCGTTATCTAAAGGACGTGTACAGTTTACGCCAGACCTTTTACCCTCAGATGTGATCGGTTATGAGGCTTTATCAAATACAGATCACAGTCAACAAATCGATTTTCATCCAGGACCTGTGTTTAACCATATTTTATTAGCGGATGAAATCAATCGAGCGCCTCCTAAAGTGCAATCTGCTTTATTGGAGTCTATGGAAGAACGGCAAGTCACGGTAGGTAATACCAGTTATCCAATGGAAAATATCTTTTTGGTCATGGCAACACAAAACCCTGTTGAACAAGAAGGGACTTATCCTCTACCAGAAGCACAAATGGACCGTTTTATGTTTAAGCTGACGCTGGATTACCCAGATGACGACACCGAGCTTGAAATTATCCGTTTAGTACGTAAGCAAGAAGAAAATAAAGCATTATCATTGACATCCATAGATAACGCCGAAGCGTTAATTTTAGCGGCTAGAAAACTGGTTCACCAAGTGTACCTCTCTGAAGACATAGAAAAATATATGGTTGCTTTAGTGATGGCTACACGTTGCCCTGATCGTTATCCAGACAGTGATTTAGCCAAATATATTAAAGTGGGTGCCAGTCCTAGGGCGACCATTGCGTTAGATAAAGCTGCTCGTGCTCATGCTGTATTAGCGGGGCGGAATTATGTCGATCCAGATGATGTTAGGGCGGTTGCAATGGCGGTGTTAAATCACCGTTTAATGCTGAGTTATAGTGCCATCGCAGCAGGAAAAACGGCATCGCAATTGGTGGCTGATTTAGTCAAAGTTGTCCCGGTATGATAGCGTAACGGTTAGTGTGGGAGTTGTCTGTGCAAGACTTACGAATTTATACCCGTTTGGAAGTGCTGCTTGAACTGCGAGAATCAGGGCGCCATATCCATTGGTCTCCAAGTTATCGTCCTGCGGGAATATTGTCAGGTAATCATGCTTCGAAGTTAAGAGGCAGTGGCCTCAATTTTGAGGAATTAAGACAATATCAGTTTGGCGACAATATTCGTCAGATAGATCCTCGAACCAGTGCTCGTCTTAAAAAACCTTATGTTCGTGTTTATTCAGAAGAAACCGATAGACCTGTACACCTTGTCATTGACCAGCGCTTACCCATGTTCTTTGGTAGCGTTGAAAAAACTAAATCTGTCATTGCGGCAGAGTTAGCGGCTTTACTCGCTTGGGTAGCTTTGGACTCGGGTGATAGAGTTGGGGGGGTTGTGGTTGGAGTTAATGGCATTCAACCTATTTCTCCTCAGCGCAGTGCGAATAATGTGATCACCTTGCTGGAGGCGATTATTTCAGCCAATAATCAACTGAGCCTAGTGACAGATGCTGAGCCTAGTGGATCGCTATTTGCTCAAGTGAAGCCTTTTTTATCGAGTTTGACCAATCAAAGCGTCGTGATCCTTATTACTGATATTGAGGGATTAGGAGAAACGGACATTAGTGAGCTGGAAATGTTGCAGCACAAATCAAACTTTGTATTATTTGTAGTGCAAGATCCATTAGAAGCAAACCTGTCTTTGGCACATGGATTAAGTATTTCTGAGGGAAAAGAGCAGATAAATATTCAAGTCAATAATGACAATCAGCAAAAATACGATGCGTTATATCAGGATAAATTACAGCAATTGACGCTGGCGATGTCAGGAAGTAGCTTACCGTTGGGACTATTAAATACGCATGATCCTGTGGTTAATCAATTGATGATGCTGTTACAAGGGCATGAATAATGGATGATATGAGTCAGTTATCGAAACTTATTTTGCCAGACCCAGTAGCATGGTGGCCATTAGCCCCAGGCTGTTATGTCATCCTACTTGCTTTGCTGATTGTGCTCGGTGTTTTTGGGAGAATAAAATGGCAGCATTGGCAACAAAAGCGCTATCTGCGAGAAGCCTTAGCTGAGCTTGACGTGATATTATTGTCTAATGCTTCACGTCTTCCTCAAATTATAAGGGAAGTCGTGTCAGTGAGTTTTAATGGAACTGATGTGCTGAGTTACGATCGAGAAACCTGGCAACACTTTTTAAATAGTGTGACACAGCTTCCCATTTTTAATGCCACTGATTTACATCTTATTTGGCAACTTAGCTATCAAAATCCACTTGATTGGGATCTGACTCAAGATTCACTGACTGAATTACAACAAAAATGTAAAGTCTGGGTACAGGAACACCGTAATGAATATTGAGTTAATTTACCCCTGGTTGTTATTACTTTTACCCTTGCCTTTTTTTATACATCAATTAATTCCAGCGTATTTACACCCTAGTGTATCGCTTTACGTGCCCTTTTTCTTTCGGTTTGTTAAGGCCACAGGGCAAACTCCAACCGTGGGAGCAAGCGTGCGTCGCCGAAAAAAAATTCAAGGGTTGGCCTTAATATTAAGTTGGATTGGCGTAATTATTTGTCTGACCCGTCCTGTTTTGTTAGGTGAGGTTCAAGTGGTCAATAAGACCGGACGAGATTTGATGATCGCGGTGGATTTGTCTCAATCAATGGAGCAAAAAGATTATCTATATCCTTCGTTAGGTCATATTTCTCGGCTTGAGGCATTAAAAAAAGTGCTCGTTGATTTTTCAAGCCATAGAGACGGAGACCGCTTAGGCTTGATTGTGTTTGGCTCAGGCGCCTATTTGCAAGTTCCTTTTACTCAAGATATACATTTGTGGCAAGTGTTATTGAATGAGATGGAGACGCAAATGGCAGGCCCTGCCACCGCGATTGGTGATGCCGTTGGACTCAGTATCAGAGCCTTTGCCCATTCGACATCTAAGCAGCGTCTATTGCTACTGGTTACCGATGGTAGCGATACCAGTTCTCGTCTTGATCCAGTTGATGCTGCTAGAGTTGCTGCCAGTGAAAATATCACAGTTTATACCATTGCAATGGGCGATCCCAATACAGAGGGGGATGATAAAGTCGACTTTAACACGCTTAATAAGATAGCCAAAGTCACTAAAGGTAAGTCTTATGTCGCATCAGACGCTGATGCGATTAAGCGAGTATTGGAGGATGTTAATCAGATCGCACCAGCCCAATTCGAACAAGCGACATTTGTTCCTAAGACTGATATCTATCCTTGGATCATGGGGCCTTTATTGTTGTTGTATTTATGTCTTTGGTTCTTTTTGTCTGGTCGCCAAATGTGGCGAAGTCGCCAAGGAGATGCCCGTGCTAGCTAGTTTCTATTTTGCTCAGCCATTATGGTTTGTGTTACTTATCCCAATAAGTTGCTTGATGTTGGTGTTGTTTAAAGCGAGGAATGTACAACATAAGGATGCAGGGAGAGGCATGATTGCACCGCATTTGTCTAAGGTTTTCTCATTGCAGCAGCATAAGGAAGCGACACTCAGGCCAATCCTATTAACGTTAATGGCAACCGTTTTGCTATTGACTTCATTAGCAGGGCCTAGCTGGCAGAAGGCGAGCAATGACCAATTGCAAGCCCCGTTAATTTTCGCATTAGATTTGTCCAGCTCTATGGTGGCGACAACAGATTCTGTCAGCCCATTACAGCACGCAAAATTGCTATTGGATGACGTATTGAATCAAGGTGTCAGTCGTCCGGTAACGTTAATCACGTTTGCTGGAAGTAGTCATCAGGTATTACCTCCGTCAGATCAACGGGAATTATTACGTTTATATCTGGCTTATCTCGATCCCAGCGTTATGCCAAAAAATGGTAATGATTTGAATTCATTAATGGGGGTTATCGATACTATCCCTAAGATAAAGGAAACTGGATTTGATTTGATTATTTTGTCTGATGGTTTTGAGGTCAATAGTGCCATTTTTAATGATTGGTTAAAGGGTTATGGGGGATCAGGGATGGTGGCAGCGTTAACCCCTGAAGGAGAGAGGTCGTCAGAAGCATTAGCATTAACAACGATTCATGGGCGAGATTTGAACGTAGACAGTGATACCTTATACAAGATGATTAATGCTTTAGCCAACCCCAGTCATTCTAACGCTTTCATAGAAGAAAACCTTGGCTATTGGCTGCTTTACCCCTTTGCATTGTTACTGCTATTTTTCTTTCGCAAAGGCTTTAATCTTTATTGGAGCACAG
Organism: Shewanella sp. VB17; assembly: GCF_013248905.1. Taxonomy (NCBI): domain Bacteria; kingdom Pseudomonadati; phylum Pseudomonadota; class Gammaproteobacteria; order Alteromonadales; family Shewanellaceae; genus Shewanella; species Shewanella sp. VB17. The sequence continues at coordinate 3,569,451 of NZ_JABRVS010000001.1, read as the reverse complement.
GGTTATTTTTGTTAGTCAACTTGACACCTCAACCTGTTGAGGCGAGCTGGCTTGATTGGGTGATGACCCCAGATCAACAAGGGGCATATTATTTTACACGTGGTGACTATCAAGAAGCGGCACTTAGGTTTGATGATGAAAAGTGGCAGGCTGCGGCGTTTTATCATGCAAGGCAATTTGATAAAGCGGCCAATATTTATCGGCAGCAAGATGACTTAACGAGTCTTTACAATTTAGCGTCCAGCTACGTGAAAATGCGCAATTACAGTAAAGCTATTGGGCTTTACCAATTGTTGCTTGAAATCGAGCCTGACAATAGTGCGGTACAAAAAGATTTGGCGATTATTACCCGTTTGGTCGATGAAATTAAACGTCTGTCTGAAAGCCAGCAAGAGGAATCTCCACCTAATATTGTCAATCGAGATGAGATGATGGATACCAGCTTGGGTGCAGACAAACAAAAAATTGGTCAAATAGCGGTTAAAATAGAACAGTTGTCAGTGGAAGAATTATTGGCGAGTGAGCAGAAAAAAGCATTGTGGCTTAGGGATATAAGTAAAGATCCTAAGCAATTTCTTACCGCTAAGTTTCAAGTGCAGTATAACAAGCAAACACAGGGCTCGGAGTCCAAGGTGTTGGAGGGGGAACAATGAATAGGTTTGTTGGGGGGTTATTGATCTTGTTGGTTTCGCATCTATGTCATGCTACGCCAATATCTCCTCAGCTAATAACCACTGCTGACACTCATCATCCAGTGGTAGGGCAACAAGTGGTACTGAGTTATGAGCTCGTCGTTGATGGTTTTTTTAATGGCCCGACTCGTTTTGATTTGGCCTCATTGTCCGGCGCTAGATTAGCGAAGCGGTCGGATTTTGCGGTTAATGGCAGTATTCGAAAACAAGGAAGGAGTCTGGCGACTCAGCGATGGGAAGTGAGCCTATATCCTGAAAAAACCGGATTGTTAGACATTCCCGCTATGATGTTTAATATCGAGTATATGAATAATGAAGGTAAGGCGGTTAAACAAAGATTAGTATCAGATGATATTCAATTTTTTGTTTATTTACCTGATGAATTACAAGGTGTTAATTCATATATCGTGTCACCAGATGTAAAAGTGAGTGACCGCTGGACGGGGCAAAAAAATCAGTATGAAAAAGGTGATGTTCTTGTGCGTCAGATCCAGATTGAAGCCAGTGATGTACAAAGCATACAGATCCCTCGCTTTATTCCTTTACCTGTCGATGGTATTAAAATAATTCCTCAGGAAGCACAATTATCAGACACTAATGATCGCGGTCAGCAGAGGGCCAGCATGACTCAACGTCTGAGTTACGTCATAACGCAAGCTGGCAATTATCGTATTGGAGGTGAATCATTGTATTGGTGGAACCTTGAGCAGGGGGAACAATTAAGCGTATTTCCTACTGAGGAGATCAATGTCAATGGTCTATCTCCTCGGTCTGTTTACGTGCTCATCATCGTGGTATTTCTCTTGCTCTTGTTATCACTGGGTGGCCGATATGTAGCTAACAGACCACCGAGTTTGAAAGCGAAATTAACATGTGCACTAAGGAGTGGCGATTTGAAAAAATTCGTTAGCTTACTTTACCAGAAAACTGATGCAGAACAGGGAAGTCAGCGTGGTTGCCGTCAATTAAAATTAACTGAGAGCAAGCGGGTTATCGCTGATTTATTCGACTTTTTATATGCACGTCCTCGGTCCATTCAGGGCTCTGCATTAAGCCAAGGGCGCATCAAAGAGGGAAACAATCAATCAACTAAAAAACTAACTAAAGAATTGGGTCAGTTAATTAAGTGAGTAAATGAATGCAATTAATCCGTACGGTGTTGCAGTGTGTGATATTAACCTGCTGTGTGGTCTGTGCCCCCTCGTTGGCAACAGATTATGTTGGTAATGAAAGTTGTCAGGAATGCCATCGCAATGAAGTGAAAAACTGGCAGGGCTCAGATCACGCCAAAGCGATGCAAGTGGCTAACGAAGAGACCGTATTAGGTGATTTTAATCACGTAAGATTTGAGTCTAATGACGGCTGGACTGTGTTCAATAAAGACGATAAAGGTTACTACATCGAGACGGGAAGCAAAGGTCAATCTGGTGTGCGTTACCGTGTTCCTTATGTCTTTGGCTATTACCCGTTACAACAGATTTTGGTTGATATCGGCCAAGGGCGATTGCAAGCGTATACGGTTGCATGGGATGCAAGAACTGACACAGAAGGGGGGAGTAAATGGTATGACTTATATGACAATACACATACGAAATCGACGCCATTTTACTGGAAAGGTCAGTTTAATAACTGGAATGCGCGCTGTGCTGAATGTCATTCAACGCATTTAACGAGGGGGTATGAGCCTGACACTGATAGTTATAAAACCCGTTGGAGTGAAATCAACGTCAGTTGTGAGTCATGTCATGGACCGGCTGCCACACACCTAAAATTAAAAAAACAGGGTAAACCTGCCACTCATTCAGGCTTTGATAATGCATTAAAAAAAACCAGTCTCTGGGCATTTAACTCATCTCATCATACTGCGGTACGACAAGATACAAAACCAATATCGGTTGATCATGGTCAAGTTGATCAATGCGCGGCTTGTCATAGTCGCCGCGTTGCCTTAACTGATGGTGCTAAAGCGGGAAATTTCAGCCAGCATTTTATTCCTCGTTTAGCTGAGCCTCCACTTTATCATCTGGATGGCCAAATTCTCGATGAAGTGTATGTCTATGGCTCGTTTACTCAAAGCAAAATGGCCGCGGCGGGGGTGGTATGCAGCAATTGCCATGAACCTCACTCTGGGAAATTGTTAGCTGAAAAAAATGGCTTATGCCTTCAATGCCATAAAGCAACGACATTTGATACCCCTAAACATACCTTACATAATAAGGCGTCAGAGGGGGCCCTTTGTGTCAATTGCCATATGCCGACCACACAGTATATGGGTGTCGATAATAGGCGAGATCATGCCTTTAGAGTCCCTAATCCTTGGGTCAGTGAGGCGGTAGGGTCTAATGATGTGTGTCTTAGCTGCCATAAGGATAAAAATAGTCAGTGGTCCCAGAATAATTTGAAAAATCAAAAAAAGCAGATATTCGGTCACTATAATGATATCGGCCCAGCGATATTGCTCAACCAACAAAATAAGCAACAAGGGCAGAAATTACTGCGACAGCTGGTATTAGATAAGCTGCAACCAGCGATGCGCAGAGCAGTATTATTGGGACAACTTGACATGGCAAAGCCTGAAAATGTCCAAGCGTTGAATACGGTAGCCAGTGATGATGAAAGTTTGGTTAAACTTGGCGTGATAGGAGTGCTTGAGTCTTCACCCTATCGATTGCAGTTACAGATAGGCTTTGGTCTTTTGTATGATGACGATAAAAATGTACGCATGGGGGCGATTAAATTATTAGCCCCCGCTTTTAGACAACAAATACCAGAGAAAGCCCAAAAGAAATTACAAGCAGGGTTATTGGAAGCGGTGTCAACCTATGAAAAGCAGCAGGATTTACTGTCGGCTCAACTGGCGCTGGCAGACATGGCTTATAAAGTGGGGGATTTGGAACAAGCCCAAGTCTTGTATAGCAATGCCATTAAGTTACAACCCAGCTTTTTACCTGCCAAGCTCAATCTTGCCAGTATCTACCGAGAAATGGATCAGTTAGATAAAAGCAAAATGCTATTAAAAGATATTCTTAAAATAGCGCCCAACCACGCTATGGCATTACACAATTTAGGGCTAGTTTATGTCATTCAACAACAATGGCCAGATGCGCTGTCTGCGCTAGCCAAAGCGGCTGAGTTTGAGCCTGATAATAGTCGATTTCAGTTTGTGCTGACGCTCGCGTTGGAAGCAAGCGGCAATATCGATGAAGCGTTAAAACACGTGCAGCAGTTGGAAAGCATCACGCCAGGAGATCCTGCTTTAGCCGATTTACGAAAGCGACTTAAGGCTGCAAAAGTGAAGCCTTAAATGGATCAAAAACATAATATGCCTTTTGCTAAGATAATAAACGTCATGATGGAGAGAGAAATGAAGATAAATAAAGTTAATCATAGAGTAAAAAAAACGCTTGTTGCTGTATTGCTTTTTGCCAGTTTCAATGCATTTTCACATCAAGACCCTTTACCTTCATGGAACGAAGGAGAAAGTAAAAAAAATATTCTCGCTTTTGTTGAAAAAGTCACCCAAAAAACATCGCCTGATTTTGTGCCAACGGCTCAGCGCGTCGCTGTGTTTGACAATGATGGTACGCTATGGTCGGAAAAACCAGTCTATTTTCAATTACTGTTTGCCATGGATAGAGTTAAAGAGATGGCGGCAGAGCATCCTGAATGGAAAACGACTCAACCGTTTAAAGCGGTATTAGAAAATGATCAACAAGCATTGGCTAAAATAGGCAATAAAGGTTTATTGGAATTAGTGATGGCCACTCACGCTGGGCTCACGACTGCAGAGTTTAGGCAAGTTGTCATAACGTGGTTAGCCAAAGCAAAGCACCCTAAATTTGATCGTCCTTACACAGAATTAGTCTATCAGCCTATGTTAGAAGTGCTGACATATTTACGTGAAAATGGCTTTAAGACTTATATTGTTTCCGGTGGTGGTATCGAATTTATGCGCCCGTGGACTGAGAAAGTGTATGGTATCCCTCCAGAGCAAGTGATTGGCAGCAGCATTAAAACAGAATTTCAAATGAAAGGCGCTGATCTGGCTTTAGTGCGTTTGCCTGAAATGGATTTCCTTGATGACAAAGAAGGTAAACCTGTCGCTATTCAAAAGTTTATAGGGCAGAGGCCGATTGCTGCATTTGGCAATTCTGATGGTGATTTGCAAATGTTACAATGGACCGCAGCGGGTGAGGGACCGAGGTTCATGAGTATTGTGCACCATACAGATGAAAAAAATGAATGGGCATATGACAAAGATTCTCACGTTGGTAAGTTAGATAAGGCGCTGACTCAAGGACAATCAGATGGATGGACCGTGATTGATATGAAACAAGATTGGAAGCGTATCTATCCTTTTCAGCTTGAAAATAACTAATTCTTCAATGTCATGAAAATTACCATGGACGGTGACAGTATGGTTTATTTAGAGGATACCAGAATCGACGTACGGATCCTCTGCGAATATCGGTCGTAGTTTTGGCATCGACGCTACCTATTTTTCACAGAAGATCAATGAAGTTGTCATTGGGGTTATCATTGGGATTATGCCAATGAGATGGTAGAATGTATTAAGTTAATCATTTTGGCATCAACTAGATAGACGGGGAGTCTTGACTATGTTCATCGTTTCTTTAACATACGAGTGTGACATCGGGGATATTGAGAAGCATCTTGATAGCCATATTCAGTACCTAGAACGGCAATATTCAAAGGGGATTTTTCTTGTATCAGGAAGGAAAGAACCTCGTACTGGAGGGATCATTTTAGCGCGCGCAGAAAGCCAAACAATGTTAGAAGGGATCTTGGCAGAAGATCCATTTAAAATACATGGTCTAGCTCATTATGATATCACTGAATTTATACCAACTAATGCTGCTGATATGCTATCAGTACTTATTGAATGAGTAACAATCTTCGCTAACCATTCTTCGCTATATGCAGAAGCCAAATAGAGTTCTTGTTTACAGCGCTTTGAATTCTCGCTGAATGTATTCATCCTAGATTAAGTGAACAAGTGCTTGTCAAAAAGTGCTCATCTTCCTATTATACCCAAGTCACTGGGGTATAATCGCAAACTCTCCTATTTTTTTCTCCTCCTCTTACTTTTTACGCGAGCATTCATGAAATTTATCCATACGTCCGATTGGCATATTGGTCGCCAACTTCATCATCACAGCTTACTGGAAGATCAGCGTCATGTGTTGGCTCAAATTGTCGAGTTTGCTGTGGCTCATGATGTTGATGCTGTGGTCATTGCTGGTGATATCTATGACCGCTCCATTCCACCTGCAAACGCGGTTGCTTTGCTCGATGAAGTGGTGAATCGCCTAGTGAATGAACTGAATATTTCAGTGATCATGATTGCTGGAAACCATGATGGTCCTGAACGTTTAGGTTTTGCATCGAGACAGATGAAAGATAGTGGTCTGCATATTATTGGTCCGCTTAATAAGTTGCTCGCTCCCGTCAGATTAACAGGAAAGTCAGGTGATGCTGTGTTTTACGGTTTGCCCTATGCCGATCCTGCTACTGTGCGTGATGTCTTTGACTGTGAAGTCAGTAGCCATGAAGCAGCGATGGTCAAGTTGCTTGAACAAGTTCATGAAGATGATAGCCAAGGTTTACCAAAGGTGGTGATTAGCCATTGCTTCCTTGATGGGGGGAGTGAGTCTGAATCTGAACGTCCTTTGAGTATTGGCGGTGCGGATAAAATATCCCCCAGTTTGTTTACCCCGTTTAACTACGCAGCTTTAGGTCATCTTCATGGCCCACAATATAAAGGTGAGGAGCATGTTCGCTACTCGGGCTCTATCTTAAAATATTCATTCAGTGAGCAAAATCAAAAAAAATCAGTCACTTTAGTAGAACTGACCCCCTCTGGTGAAACAAATATTGAACTCTTACCTCTGAGTGCGATGCGCGATGTACGGATTATTGAAGGTGAGCTCGATGTGTTACTTGCGACGGGTAAAACGGATCTTTATCGTGATGATTATCTTATGGTGAGGCTATGGGACAAAAATGCCATTTTAGACCCCATGGGTAAGCTTAGAGATGTTTACCCTAATGTGCTGCACTTAGAGCGTACAGGGTTAATGGCTAAAAATAGCCAGCTTGCTATTGGTCGTGAGCATATTAAAAAGGGGGAATTTGACATGTTTACTGATTTTTTCTCTCAAGTTTTTGGTGAGCCCATGAATGAGGCACAAACCGCAGCCATGATTGATGCCATTGATGAACTGCATAAAGTAGAGAGTGTCTCATGAGGCCGCTTAGGTTAGACATATCCGCTTTTGGCCCATTTGCATCCAAGCAAATCACCGATTTTTCTGTGCTTAGTAGCAATGCGTTGTTTTTAATTAATGGCCCTACAGGCGCTGGAAAAACCACCATTCTCGATGCTATTTGTTTTGCGCTTTATGGTAAAACCACCGGTGATGAACGTGAAGGCAGTCAGATGCGCTGCGATGCAGCTGATGATGATCTGCTGACAGAGATTTCCTTTACGTTTAGCTTAGGTGATATGGAGTACCGTATTCGCCGAGTGCCAGAGCAAAATAGGGTTAAAAAAAGTGGCGAAGGGTTTACGGTGCAAAAACCAGAAGCCCAGTTATATCGAGTAGATAAAGCGGGTTGTGAGCACCTGCTGGTGGCGAGTAAGGTGTCAGAGGCAACCGCAGAAATTGAAGCGCTAACAGGCCTTGATGCCGATCAGTTTCGCCAAGTGATGGTACTGCCACAGGGTAAGTTTCGTGAGCTATTGATGGTGGATTCTAAAGACAGAGAAAAGATATTTAGCCAACTGTTTCAGACCCAAATCTATCGCAAAATTGAAGATAAATTAAAACTTCAAGCCTCAAGTATTCGTCATGAAGTACGAGATGGCCGTAATAAACGTGATGGCATACTTCAAAGTGTTGAATTGAGTTCAGATGAAGCGCTCAGTGCAGAGTTGATAGAAGTATCACCTAAGCTCTCTTACGCTTCAGCACGTAAAGATCAGGCGACATCGGCACTGATTGAGATGAATAAGCAATATGAATCAACGAAATTACTTCTCAGTGATTTTGCAGCCCAAGCTAAATTAAACCAAGCCGCTGCATTGTTGATGGAGCAGAAGACGGCCATTGAACAGCGCCAATATCAAGTTGACAATAATCAAAAAGCACAACAAATAAAGCCTGTGCTGGAGGTATCACAAGCGCGTGAGTATGAGCTTACTCAAGCGAATAATAGATTTATTGAGGTGCAAACCAATAAACATCTGAGTGAGCAAGCACTGAGTGTTAGCCTTGAAAAGTGTTGTACCTTGGACGAGTTAGACTGCCAATTGCAACAAGCTCAGAGCGAAGAGATGAGACTGACTCAGTTGCTCCCACAACTTCAGGGGCTGGCTCATCTGCAAGCAGAGTTTACCCAAGCAAATCTCAATCTTGAGCAGGCCAAAGAAGTGGGCCTTAAAGGGAAAGCGGCATTAGCAAGTTTATCAGCGAATAAACAAGCGGCAGAGCTGAAAATCCCTCAACTCGAGCAGCATTCTGCTCAGCAGGTCAATGCACAGCAGGCATTGACGGCTCACACTGACACTGTTGAGCGTTATCTACAATGGCAGGTTGCTAGTACGCATGTTCAGCAAACGGATGATGCATTGAAACAAGCTGAGGAAAAAGGCAAGCAGCTTCGTGTCGATGCCAAAGACAAAGAAAATGCGTATGATCAATTGCAGCTGATCTGGCATCGCGGGCAAGCGAATGTATTGGCACAAAAGTTGACCCCCGGAGAGCCTTGCCCTGTCTGTGGTAGTGCTGAACATCCATATCCTGCCGAAAGTGAGCAATTTGTACCATCAGAAGCCGATTTAGCATTAAGTAAACAGACTTGTGAAATAGCAAAGTCTTTATTAAATCAAATGATTGCTGATTATAAAGGGTTGACAGCACAGCGACTGGAGCAAGTGACGCTAAGTGATGATTATCAGCACAGACTTGGAGAATGGGCTGCGCATCCTTTGGCCTCGTTACATGCTCATCAGCACCAACTGCAATTGAACGTTAATCAGGCTAATCAGGCTGTTTTAGCGCTTACTGAGCTTAGGCAGCAAATACAACACTGGCAGTCAAAGGAGAGGGAGCTACAACATCAACTAGAGGTCGATCGCGCTTTATTTCAAACATTGCAGACTCGTGTCGCGTCTCTTGAAGGTCAATTAGAACAAGTTTCAGTCACCATACCTGAACAATATCGCTGCTTAGATGTGCTCAATGGTGCCATAAGCCAGACGTCGGCTCACCTAGCGAGCCTGCAGCAAATGATAAACACGATCCGGCAATCTCACACACAAGCGCTTGAACAAGATGCTGCGCATACTGCGGGTTTAGCTGCGGCTCAATTAAGCTTAACTCAGGCAAAAGAACACAGCGAGAAGGCGCAAGCTGAACTTAATTTGCACTTGTCTGCAGCAGACTTTGATGATCAGCAGGCGTTAGCGCAAGCGCTGTTATCGAATGAAGATGTCACCTTGATAACGGATGAAATAGCCGCTTATCAACAGGCGTGTGTGGCCAATAGAACGTCACTAACACAACTGAATGATAAATTATCAGCACACGTTAAACCTGAGCTGAGCGATGTTGAGGCACGTTTAGTGATAACTCAGACAGAGCAACGCGAAGCTGAACTGCAATGGCAACATTTACACACTAGGGTCTCTCAGTTGACCCAGATCCAAAAGCAACTGCAAGAGGCGGATGCAGATGCCCAAAAATTAGAGGCTAAATACGCCATTATCGGCACCTTAGCTGATGTGGCTAATGGCCAAACGGGTAACAAAATAAGCTTACAACGCTTTGTATTGAGCGTACTGCTTGATGATGTGCTGCTCGAAGCCAGTCAGCGTTTACAGTTGATGAGTAAAGGTCGTTACCGACTGATCCGCAAGGAAAATAGAGCCAAAGGCAATAAAGCTTCGGGGCTTGAGTTGGAAGTGGAAGATGCTTACACCTCTAAAGTGCGGCCTGTGGCAACGCTAAGCGGTGGCGAAAGTTTTATGGCTGCATTGTCAATGGCGCTGGGACTATCTGATGTAGTACAAGCTTATGCTGGGGGCATTAAGCTCGACACCCTGTTTATCGATGAAGGCTTTGGCAGTTTAGATCAAGACTCCCTAGATTTAGCCATCCGCACCTTGATGGATCTGCAATCTTCAGGTCGCATGATTGGGGTTATCTCACATGTCTCTGAGATGAAAGAGCAGATAGGGACTCGGATTGACATTATTAGCACAGCCAATGGCAGTCAGACCGCTATTGTCCTTCCATAACAATGTTCATAACAATGACTTGTTCGCAGTATCGTGACCAATATGTATTATGATACTCCGTACATCAATAGTGATTTAAGCATATTTGGGGATACAGAAAGTGGATTTGTTTGATATAAATTAATCCACAGGTATAATTTATAAAAGTAATCATTTCAAAAGTTTATATTTGTAATTAAAGCACATTAGTCATTAAACAATAAAAAGTTGTTATCATTTAGACTCTATTTTTGCTATCAATATGACTGATTTTTTATGTGATTTGAGTGAGATGTAAAATATAATAAAAGTAGGTGGGGTTAAAGTTGTATACACGTAAATTATCATTTTTTAAAATGCCAACGTTTAATTATCAGGCATTATTTATGTTAACAAAATCTAATTTTCATAAAAAAATCATATTAGGAGCGGGGTTAATGATTGGGGCCGTTATTTTATGGCCCAATCAGCCAGTATCTTTGTCGCAACGCATTCCCATTGATCTGGATATTGAAGCATTACTGGTAAAATTGACGCCCTCGGCGCCTATGGACATCTTCATTAATCAGCCTGATTACGTCAAAGAAGTTGCTTCTGGAGACACATTAAGTGATCTGTTTGCTGATGCTGGCGTTGATCAGAAAACCATGTATCGTGTGTTAGAAGTCGATCTGGATGTTTTGGCACTGGATACACTTAAGCCAGGGAATAAAATTAGCTTCTGGCTGAATGATAAAGGGGAATTACAAAAATTAGAACTGTATTTTTCTGCTGCTCGGCAAGTGACTTTTAGCCGTTTTGATGATGGCGATTATAACGTTGAAGAGTTTCATCATGATGGAGTTTGGCAGAATCGTGCTGTGTCAGGTGAGATCCATGGTTCTTTCTATGTGTCAGCGAAAAAAGCCGGATTAAGTGCGGCAGAAATACAGCGTGTTGAGTCGTTACTCAAAGAAAAGCTCAATTTTGCTCGAGATCTTAGGGCTGGAGATACCTTTTCAGTCTTGATGAATGAGCAGTTTATCGAAGGAAATGCGACTGGAGCCAGTGACATTATCGCGGTCACGATACATCGCGGTCGCAACGATATTAATGCTTATCAAAATAGCGATGGTAATTTTTACGATGAGCAAGGTCGCAGCTTGTCACGGGCTTTTCAGCGTATACCTCTACAGAAAAATTATCGTATTAGCTCCAGCTTTGACCGATATCGTCATCATCCAGTGACGGGGAGAACGGCACCACATAACGGCACTGATTTTGCGACTCCAACAGGGACACCAGTGGTGGCTCCTGGTGATGGCGTCGTATCACTGGTGACTAAGCATAGGTTTGCTGGTACCTATGTGGTGATCGATCATGGCAATAAATATCGTACTCGTTACCTTCATCTTTCTAAAGCATTAGTGCATAAGGGACAACGAGTAAGCCGGGGTCAAGTGATTGCGCTATCCGGTAATTCAGGGCGAGTGACAGGGCCTCACCTACACTATGAGTTTCATGTCAATGGGCGTCCGGTTAATCCTATGAAAGCGAACATTCCACTGGCGAGTCAGTTATCGAAGAAGGAGATGAGCGAGTTCCAACAGTTAGTTAAGGTGAGACAAATGATGATGGGGCAGACCTAAAAATCAATGCAATATTTGGATTAACAATTAAACGTTAGCGACATGTGTTGTGTGATTAGTCATAAGGGTTTGAGTCGTGGTCGATTTGAGTTAAGAGTAGGCGCAAGTCGAATTCCAGTTGATGGTAATCCGCTTCCATGTGGCAACAAAGTTGGTAGAAGGCTTTGTTATGATCTTTTTCTTTCAGATGGGCGAGTTCATGGACGACGAGCATACGAAGAAATGGCTCTGGTACTCGCTTTAATCGTGATGATATGCGGATTTCATTTTTGGCTTTGGTTTTATTTCCCTGTACACGCGAGACATAAGAGTGCAAACCCAGCGCTTGATGACTCAGGCTAATTTTATCATCGAAGAGGATTTTTGCCACAGGTTGTGACTTACGTAAATATTGATTCTTAATCGCCATCGTATAGTCGTACAGGGCTTTGTCAGTGCGAATGTCATGGGTGTTAGGATAGCGATTAAGTAACACATTTTTCAGTTTACCACTGCTAAGTAGGCTGGCAACTTGATCTTGTATTTCTTGCTGATAGCCAGCAATGTATTTTAGTGGCGTCATAATAGAGTGGTATTCTTGCTAGGGAAAATGTCGAACGTAGCAGATGCTACGTTCGTGGTTGGTATTTATTCATTATCCCAAATATTGAAGATATGTTGATTGTGATAAGCATAAGCCACATCAAAAGCAGGCTGCTGGAAACGCTTAAGTCCTAATCCTTCAAAATCGACCTGAGGTGGATTACGCTTTAAGCGTTCTTTAACGGTGACCGGTGACATTAATATCACTGGCAGTTCAAGCAACTGTATAACGGCTTCAGCTTTAAAGCTGGTCGCACTGCCTGCTAATTTACCTTTCTGCTCTCTGGCAATAATCACAACTTTGTCGACGTGATAGTCTTGCATTAATTTACTGAATGCAAAATTAAAATCACGAATAGAATCGGTAGATTCTGAGTGTGAAATAACAAATGATTGTTGGCGGCAATCAGGTACGTTAAAAGTGTCACCTTCATAGCTCAACAAGCAGATAATGGCTTCGCCACCTTTCAATTCAACGCCACAAACTCTCATGTTACACCTTAAAAAAAACAATATTATGCGTATTATACAGTGAAACCTAATTAGGATCAGCGTTTAGATGTAAATAGATTAATCTTCCGGGGTTTCCTGAAGTGTTGATTTTTTCTTTCTTAGCATAGGCGCATCACCGACATCAATGCCCGTGATAAAGCGTTTATCTTTCGCGATTTTGGCTTTAGGTTGATTTTGTTTCTGGCTGGCACTGACTTTAGTACGTTTGGTTTTATTTGGCGTTTTCTTGCCTGTTTTAGGTTTATCTTTTAGCCCAGCAAACTTGCCTTTAAGGCCATCAATAACACTCAATTCGAAGGTCTTATTTAAAAATTGTTGGACTTGTTTAAAACTTACCCAATCTTTCGGCCCGACTAAGGAGACGGCATCGCCTTTAGCGCCAGCACGTGCAGTACGACCAATTCTGTGAATATATTCTTCGGCGAGTTTAGGCATGTCAAAATTAATGACCAAGGAAACATTGAGTAAATCGAGTCCACGAGAGGCCACATCGGTCGTGACTAAGACATCTTGTATGCCACGGCTAAACTGATCCATGATTTGATTACGGGCATTTTGATTCAAATCGCCACTGAGTGAGGCGGTATTAAAACCGTCTTCGGTTAATTTATTTGCTAAACGTTCTGTGTCTTGGCGCGTTGCAGTAAAAATAATGATTTGTTTATGCTGGCCTTGCTTAAGAATATTAAGTAGCAAGGCCTCTTTGTGATCAAGGTGGTCACATAAATAAATTTTCTGAGTAATGTCTTGGTTTTCAACATTGCTGGCCCCGATAGCCACATGTTTAGGATCGTTGAGCAGCTCAGCAGCAATATCATTGATTTCAGTATGATCTAGGGTCGCTGAAAACATTAAGGTTTGACGACGTTTATGATCCGCAGCAGTGTTGATTGCTTTTAATTGTGCTGTAAAGCCCAAGTCCAGCATACGATCTGCTTCATCTAAAATTAGCAGCTCTAACCCATTGAGATGTAAGTTGTGTTGGGCTAAATGATCCGCAAGACGGCCTGGTGTTGCGACAACGAAATGTGGATCTCTAGTCAGGGCTTTTGCTTGATCATTAAAGTTCTCACCACCGAGGATTTTAATGGCCTTATATTGGGTGTTAGCCACTAATAGACGTAGCTGACTATACACTTGATTAGCAAGCTCACGGGTAGGCAATAAAATTAACACTCTTGGATCACGTTTACTTAAGGCTCTAGTTGAAATGATTCTCTGCATTGCCGGTAATAAAAAGGCTAACGTTTTACCTGAGCCTGTTTTTGATGATGCCATCAGGTCTTTTCCTGATAGACCGACGGGGATCGCTTTCTCTTGAATCTCAGTAGGCGTGGTTATCCCCATATGATCGAGACTCTGCAACAGGCGCGTGTCTAGGGAAAATTCGGTAAATAGCAAAGCTGTGCTCCAAGATTAATTCGACCCATGATTATAACCTAATTTGGCCGTGTTGAGCCATAGAGATGATGATAAGAAGGGCGTCTTTTTATGTCATTATGCATTCTTTTGTTCTCTCTAAAGCTAATTACTTACTCAAATCAGCTTAGTAAGATCTTGTTTGCCCTATTTTTAAGTGCGTTATGGTCTATATTGATGAATGAATTGTTCAACAATTTTTTCGGTTTTTAGGACAGGTGTATTAGGAGCAATCACATGAAAAAAATATTGGTCGTTGATGATCAGCTGGCAATGCGCAATATGTTTAGAAAAATACTTGTTAGTGATGGCTTCGAGATTGAACTAGCCGAAGATGGTGCATTGGCTTACAAAGCTGCGCAGTTGCTCAATTATGATATGGTGATCACGGATTACCATATGCCGAATCTTAATGGTATCGAATTGACGAGAAAGCTGAGGGCACTAGGGTCTTATATCGGCATCCCCATTTTGATTGTTTCAACGGCAAGTAATGTTAAATTTAAGGAAGAGGCTAAATTGGCAGGGGCGACAGGATGGTTTGCTAAGCCGATTAAGCAAAATGAACTCTTGCCTACGGTGCTAAAGCTCATTCATTTACGTTAATGGCTGCTATTGTGATAGTTTGTGTTGATGGATTATTACGTATTTAATCGCAAGTGTTTAGGCATGATTAATGCATTATATTATACACTTATTCTTAACCTGCCGATTATTTGACTATGAATTCAATTACCAATACCGCCAGTCAGCTGAATAAAATTAATCTTGCTGAAAAATATGATACCAACAATACCGCAGAGGCAGAAGCGGGGAAACACAGTGATAAGGTGAGTTTAGGTCAAACCCGTGATGCGGCTAAAACGGCGAACAATGAGCAAATTAAAGATGGATCCGTCTATTTATCATCCAGAGCACTGCGAGCACAGAAAATTGACAATATGGCGCAAGATTTCTTTGCTGATGGCCAGTTTACCAGTGCCGATTTACCTCAATTGATACAAAGATTACATCAAGATGGCATCCTGTCACAAACTCAATTAACTCGTTTGTCGGATGAAGGAATTGAGGTGCCCAAATCCCAAGGAAAAGTGGATGATATGAAGACATTTATTGAATCTACACGCAGTGAGATTGAAGCCACAGCTGCAGATAATACCACTGTGTCTACGGTATTGATTAAATTATTGGATGATGCTGAAAATGTATTAGATAACATGGCTAATGTACAAAGCAAAGAGATCAGTCAGCAGGCTGCTAGGGTGTCTTCTCAATTGAATGTCTTCTTACAGGGTGATGTTGAGATGAGCGCAGGTGATGCGGAGCAGTGGCGAGGGTTGAGATCTTTAATGCAATTGGCTTCTTCTATGGGCGATAACCAACAGGCAAATGGACAACTTAATGGCTATTTAGCCCTAGGTAAGTAACCTGAACTTGGGTTAAGTAGGCCATGTGAAAAATATTAATCAGATAATGAAATATTAAGGCACAAGCATAATATCTTGAGTGTAGTTGATAATATTGAGCTTAACGCAATTGTTGACCGCGGTTGAGTGCAATCAGTTTATCTAAGATATACTCACCATCCATACGGATCCCATTGTGTTCATATTCAGAAGTTAACCAGTAATTTAAATGACCGATTTGTTTACTGCTCTCTAAACTGTAGCCCATGTCGACAAACATATCTTCGCTATAGATGGCTGCAGCAATTGGGACGTGGTTGTTGGCTAAAATATCTACATTGTAGAGTGTTGGCCAATCTCTTTTACTGGCGAGTAAATGTGCAGCCTGTTTGAGTGGTTTTAAGTTAGTGAACTGTTCGAAAAACCAAGGGTAAATCATCTCTCCAGTAAATAAGAATGGCTTATCTTGGTGGTAATTGAACTCATCATATTGAGCGCGAATACGTTGAGCAGACCAATTTGAGGCTGTGTGTTGGCAGTATATACTTTCGTGCAACAACGCAAAAATAGGGTGAGTGTTAAAATCAAGTAACTGACAAAACTGTGCTAAAAAGAGTGGATTGATCTCTGGTCCATTGTCGGTGGTTATCAAGGCATGCTCTAGTAAGTAATAAACGGATTCAGCTCCTTGCTCCATACCAATATTGATGCCTATCAGTTGCAACATTTCCACAGTGAGTCGCTCGCCAGTGGCGATACGTACCTCATGATGGGTAATATGCGCAGCAAGTTGACTCACAAGCTGTTGTGCATCACTGAAACGGGTAAAGAAAGCATGGTTTTTAGCCAATACTCTTTGATAGGTAGCTTGATACACTTCATCGGCAGGACGAGTAAGGGAAGGTATTCCACCTGTGATATAGGCTTCATCTAGTCCCTCTGGTGCATCATTGAGATATTTAAGCACGCAGAAACCACCGAAGCTTTGACCTAAAACACTCCATTTTTGTCCAGGGCAAAGTTGTGCTCGTATGGCCTCTGCATCACGAATAATATTGTCAGCTCGAAAATGTGATAGGTATTCAGCTTGTTGCTCGGAATTAAAATGGGCTAGGGTTAAGTGGTTGATTGGGCTAGAAAGTCCAGTCCCTCGCTGATCTAAAAGCAGTACCCTAAACTCTACCAGTGCACGCTTAATCCAACCTGAATTAGCTGTAGGTCTGACGGCACCAAAGCCCGGTCCACCTTGAAAAAAGACTAAAAATGGACGTTCATTGGTATCGGGAGCGGTGTTGGTTGAGATGAGCTCTCTGGCAAAAATTTGGATTTTCTTTCCCTGAGGATCGCTATAGTTCAGTGGTAAGATGAAGGTATGTTTACGTGCGGACAAGCCAGCTAAGATGAGATCGTTTTTCATCGGACGCCTAAAATGCGTTTATTGTTATGTCGATTGTATACAAAAATTGGATCGGAGCAATCACCTTTCGTCTCGATGTTTAGTGATGATTTAAGTGGCTGATACCGACTTGGATACTCAAATTATTAACTTGTAACTCTTTGTGTGATAACTTGTGTTGCTTATTAACTTAACATTTGGAAGCCGAGATGTCTCATCATATAGAGGATATTCTTGCTCAATGGCAGAGAACTCCTGATGATGAGTGGGTGCTTGCCGTGATAACGAAAGTGCGGGGTTCAGCCTACCGTAAAACTGGCGCCATGATGTTATTTCATCCATTGGGTCGTTCGGTAGGGTTACTTAGTGGTGGTTGCTTAGAGGCAGATCTACGCCGACACGCGCAAATGGCCATTGAGAGGCAGCAAGCTGTACTTGTGCAATATGACGCCAGTGATGAAACAGATGCCAGTTATCAGTTGGGGTGTGGGGGGATTGTCGATATTATGTTGGTTCCTCTTAAACCTGAAAATAACCACCTTTGCTTTCACCAATTGGCTGCACAATTAGCACATGATGGTCGCTGTTCTTATCACATATCCCTACCTCAAAAGAACACCGCACTGGCCAAGGTAAGTACCAATGTTAAGTCGGAGAAAGCTGATGGTAGAGACAGTGATAGTGCTGTTTCCATTGAGCACAATGTGTTAGTGATCTCACTACGTTCTCGGTATCGGCTGGCTATTTTCGGTGGTGGCTTAGATGCCCAACCTATGGTGGCGATGGCATTGAGTTTAGGGTGGCAGGTAGACTTAATTGATGGACGGACAAGCTATGCACGCAGTCATGATTTTCCGGGGGCGAATATTTATAGGGAGTCAGTTGACACTCTGCCCAAGACATTCAGGCACCATTTAGATGCTGTCATCGTTATGCAACATAATTTGGCATTGGATGCTAAAGCGTTAGCGCTGGCTCATGAGATAGATAAAGACGGTAAGTTGAGTTATTTGGCATTATTAGGCCCTGCACATCGTCGAGAGAGAGTATTGCAAAAAAGTGAATTGCATAGCGATGATTTTCAGTGCTTTTTTTCCGCCCCAGCAGGGTTGGCGCTGGGAGGGGAATTGCCAGAGTCGATAGCCTTGAGTATTTTGGCGCAATGTCATGGCATATTGCATGATGCGAAACAGATCCCTCTGGACAAGGTGATGCTGTGAATACCTTAATTGCATTGCTTGCTGCTGGGAAAAGTACCCGATTTCACGGTGTCAAATTGGCGCAAACAATAAATGCACAAGGCACGACGTTACTTGAAGATAGTTACCGTAAGCTTAAATTAGTGGCTGAAAAATCGAACGCCCGATTGGTGGTGATTTTAGGCGACCATGAACAACAACTTTCCCCCTTACTGCCTGATGATGCTGAATATGTGATTAATCATGAATTTGCCATGGGCTTATCGACTTCTATTGATCAGGCTGTTCGGTTTGCCGAAAGACATAAAATTGATAATTTACTGATCGCATTAGCGGATCAGATCGCGATAACAACCGATGAATACCTTAGTTTACTTCGAGCATTAAGCCTGAAGTCTCGTGTTTGCGTGACCTTTGACAAAGCGTTATCTGTCCCTGCGATATTCAGGCGTGATGACTTTGACAAATTAGCTGCACTCAGAGGCGATTGTGGCGCTAAGTCGATATTGATGGCGCTTAATCAAGCGGAAAAATTGCACACGGTTGAGATGAGCAGTGCTGCATTTGATATTGATACCCCCGATGAATTAGCCAACTGGATAGCCACGAATACTTTGATATAAATAAAGCGACTTATAATAATCAAGCAGCCTTACTTTTAGTTGTGATAGGCCGAGATGGAGTGAATCATGTCAGATAATGAACTTAACCTTAACCTTAACGGTAGGCTATTTAAGCTCGATGCGGATCCTAATATGCCTATTCTGTGGGCTGTCCGCGATATATTAGGATTAACGGGGACAAAATATGGCTGTGGAGCAGGGCTGTGCGGAGCGTGTACGATTCATATTAATGGTAAAGCGAGTAGGGCATGTTTAACCAGTTTAAAACAGGCTCAAGGTAAACAGGTGACCACCATTGAGGGATTAAAGGCTGACAAACTGTTGGCATCTTGGTCTGATCATAATGTACCTCAATGTGGTTATTGTCAGCCTGGACAACTGATGTCAGCGGCAGCTTTACTGAGTCAAAATAGTCAACCAAGTGATACTGATATTGATGATGCTATGTCAGGCAACATTTGTCGCTGTGGCACTTACCCGCGCATAAAGGCCGCTATCTTGAGTGCTTCAGCCGCTTTAAAGGAGGAGAAGTCATGAAGCCTTTATTTACTGCTGTGGAAAACGTCAGTCGTCGTGATGTGCTTAAATTGTTTGGCGCCACAGGTGGAGGTTTGGCCTTAAGTGCGAGTTGTCTAGGTTGGAGCCCGATGCTCATGGCGCAAGGAGAAGATGCCAGATTGAATATGTTTATCGCCATAGGTGAAGATGACAAGGTATATCTTACTTGCCACCGCTCTGAAATGGGGCAAGGGATCCGTACTGGGATCTCACAAGTATTGGCTGATGAATTGGGTGCTGACTGGAATAAAGTCGTTGTAGTGCAAGGTCTGGCAGATAAGCGTTACGGCAGTCAAAACACCGATGGCTCACGCAGTATTCGCAAAGGTTTTGATAAGATGCGTGAAATGGGGGCGATGGCCCGCAGTATGCTTGAACAAGCTGCGGCCAATCAATGGCAAGTGCCCGTGTCTGAATTGAATACTGCACATAACGTGGTGATGCACGTGCCATCTGGAAAATCGAGTCGTTTTGGGGAGTTAGCGGTTGCCGCTTCTCAGCTTCCAGTGCCCTCAGCTGACACGCTGATAGTAAAGCCTGCGAAAAACTTTACTCATATCGGGCAATCGCACCAGATTGTCGATATGCAAGCGATACTCAAAGGTGAGGCGAAATACGGTTACGATATCCAGTTAGCAGGGATGCTGTACGCCAGTATTATCCACCCGCCCGTATTTGGTAGTGAGGTTAATCGCTTAGATGATAGTGATACTCGTCAGGTGGCGGGTGTGATAGGGGTTGTTCGTTTACCTGTGCCTAAAGGGGCGCCAGCTTTTCAACCTCTTGGTGGTGTTGCGGTGATAGCAACCAATTCTTGGAGCGCGATTGAGGGCAAAAAAGCATTAAAAATCACTTGGACTGGTTCGGTGAATGATAGTCATGACTCTACCGTTTTTCTGAAGCAGTTAATTGAACGAGTACAAGCGCCCGGTCAGATGGTAAAGCAACACGGTGAAGAGAATACTGATTGGCCCAAAGATAGTACCATGACAGCGACTTATACTGTCCCTTATCTTGCACATTCACCGATGGAGCCTCCCGTTGCCATCGCCAGTGTCACTGATAAGGGTTGCGAGCTGTGGGCATCAAGCCAGACGCCTCAACGTGCAGCGCAAAATGTGGCAGGATCGCTTGGAATAAAAGAAGATCGCGTGAAGGTTAATGTCACCTTGCTTGGGGGAGGATTTGGACGTAAATCTAAGCCTGATTACTGCGCTGAGGCGGCCATATTATCACAAAAAATGAAGGCGCCCATAAAGGTGTGTTGGAGTCGGGAAGATGACATTCAACATGGTTATTTACATGCCATTAGTGCGCAGTTCTATCAGGCTAAACTAGGACGCGATAAAATGCCGCAAGCGATGTTGCAACGAACAGCGTTTCCAAGTATAGAATCAACTTTTACTCAAGGGGCTCATTATCCAGCAGATTGGGAGCTTGATTTAGGCTTTGTTGATGTGCCGCTAGCCGTTAACAGCCTGCGTTGTGAAACCGTAGAAGCTCAAGCTCATACACGGATAGGCTGGATGCGCTCTGTGTGTAATATTCAACATGGGTTTGGGATCGGCAGTTTCGTCGATGAACTTGCTGTTAAAGCCAAAAAACCCGTGACACAGATGTGGCGTGATTTATTGGGAGAGGTGCGCAAAGAAAAATTTGTTGGGCAAGGGTTTAAGTATGGCAATTACGGTGAGGAATTAGCTCGTCATCCTGTTGACATCGCCCGTTATCATGGTGTTATTGATGCGGTTGAATTAGGGATGAAAAAAGGACATCAGCTTAAAGATGGTCAAGCTTGGGGATTTGCTGTGCATCGTAGTTTTGCTGCCTTTGTTGCTATGTCTTTATTGGTGCAGGTGGATAAGAATAACAAGCTACGTGTGTTGCGCGCTGTAGCTGCAATCGATGCGGGTAGGGTGGTTAACCCTGATAGAGTCAAGTCTCAGGTAGAGGGGGCGATTATATTTGGTTTGAGTTTAGCGATGATGGGAGAGGTAAGCTTTAAAGAAGGAAAAGTTCAGCAATCCAATTTTCATGATTATCCCCTGTTGAGAATAACCCAATGCCCTGATATTGAAGTTATCATTATTCCATCTGAGGCCTCACCTGGTGGCGTGGGCGAGCCCGGTGTTCCTCCTGTAGCCCCAAGTTTGACGAATGCTATCTTCGCAGCATCAGGCATAAGAATAAGACATCTTCCTGTTAATCAGTATTTGACCGTGTAATTGAGTTCGATATTGCCGCGTCTCTTTGGTGTTTATGATGTCTGGGTGAAATACAGCAAATGACCTCAAGATGCAGCATGGTGAAGTGTTCGATTGATGTAGCGGGATAATTAAGTGATTCATCGACGCTGCTAACGCCTATTTCAACTCAATATTAAACCTATCAGTTATCCTTTATTAAAAATATAAAAGCAAAATTAAGGTTTTGCTTTTATATTGCCTATTATTTAGATAAGAGTGTGGGAGCGTTTGCTAAACCTTAAAATATATAGAATTTAAATGAGGTCGATGTGAAAAAAAATCGAATGGTATGCTTGTGTGAAGGATTTTTTTGGTATTTTTTAATCGCAGGGATGTTTGACGCCAGTGCAGAAAAAATAAGATTGGTGAATGTGTCGGGAGACATCATGGCGAATATGGTCGTGTATCTGCAACCTAAGCATAGCATTGAGCCGATAGCGATGGATAACATCAGGCCACCTTCTGAGGTACATCAACACAATAAACAATTTACCCCTTATATCACGGTGATACAAAAAGGTTATGAGTTACAATTTGTTAATGATGATGATATTACTCATCATATCTATTCAGCTGCAGGGCCGAAGCGTTTTTCCTTTAAATTAAGAAAAGGCAGCGCAATGAAAAACATGGTATTTGACCAAGTGGGTCACGTTTCCATGGGGTGTAATGTTCATGATTGGATGAGTGGCCATCTATTGGTACTTGATACTCCTTATTTTGGGATCACCAATGATATGGGGGAAATAGAATTTAATGACCTTCCTCATACTGACTACATATTAACCATATGGCACCCTCAATTGTTAGCCGCCGATAATCGTCAATCACAAGCGCTCACACTTCCTTTTTCTGAGCGATTAACGTTAACGATTATGGCATCAATGGCAGATATTCCCGCTCAACAAAGTCTGAATGATTTTGATTTTCTGGAAGGCTACTGACATTGAGGATATTTAACCGAATACAGACACGAATTTTTGCCTTTTTTGTGGTGCTATTAATAGGTGTACAAGCCATATCATTTGCAATCACTTTTTTTGCGAATAAACGGCTTGAGCAACAGCAGCTTAATCATCAGCTATCAGTGGCTGAGTTGGTGTTTAAATCAGACTATGGGAAACGTAATTACTATCTGTCAGCTTTTGCTGAAACGGCCGCAAAAGATTTCGGCCTTAAAGATTTTTTTATCAATGATGACAGCCGCAGTTTTTTAGTGGCACTTAATAACCATAGAAAACGCATTGATGCCGATTTGGCCATTGCGGTGGA
The DNA here is from genome assembly GCF_013248905.1 of Shewanella sp. VB17. Classification (NCBI taxonomy): domain Bacteria; kingdom Pseudomonadati; phylum Pseudomonadota; class Gammaproteobacteria; order Alteromonadales; family Shewanellaceae; genus Shewanella; species Shewanella sp. VB17. The sequence goes on along the minus strand of NZ_JABRVS010000001.1, from coordinate 3,546,616 downwards.
TAAGCATGGCATTATTATCGGCGAGTTAATGCTCGATACTAACAGGTTGAATGTAGGTAAAGTTAGCATAGGTCCTGAGCAAGGAAAACCGTTTCGTTATTCATTAGAGACTGACTATAAAGAGACTCATTCTCTTTATGAACTTGAAAATCACATTTATCAGATTAAATTTGCGCCTTTAAATAGCGGAGCAAATAACGTGATTGGGTGGGTGGGGTTTGGTTTTATTATGGGTGATGAATTAGCCAAGACATTACAGCTGCATACAGGATTGAACACTGGCTTTGTGGTAACAGAGCAAGGCCAGAATAATCAATTTATCAGTTTGTCTGGTGACGATTTAAATGCGGCCGATAATGAAGCTGTGTCCAATTTTATTCATCATGGCCACGCCAATGAAGATTATGTGCTTTGGCACGAATGGCTAGGTAAAGTGGACGAAAAAGAGGTGCACGCTTTTATGTATCTGACACGTCATGATGTACTTGAGGCATTCCAAAAACAGTGGTTACAGCAGTTAGGATTAATTTTATTAATGCTGCCAATTTCTCTCTTGTTGGCTTTTATTATTTCACGTGGAGTAACGAAGCCGATTCAGTTATTAATTGAGCAAGCAAGATATATTGCTAAAGGGAATTATAAGTCTAAAGTGCAGGTGGGAAACAATGTTGAAATGCAGCTTCTCGCTGAAGAGTTCACTATTATGCAGGAGGCGATTTTAAGTCGTGAAAGTGAAATAGCGTTTCAAGCTTACCATGATCCTTTGACGCATTTAGGTAATAAAAATGAGCTTGAACGCGTCACTTTTTCTTGGTTTGCAGACAAAATGGCTGTGGCCATTTGTTTAATAGACATTAAACGCATGACGGAGGTGAATGGCACTTTAGGCCACGTGGTAGGGGATGAGGTGATAAAGGAGATGGGAAGACGTTTGTTATCTTTGGATAATATTGACCTTGTTTGTCGCCTTAGTGGGGATGATTTTGTGTTGGCTTTTAAAGATATATCGCCCAAAGAGTTACGAATATTAATGATAGATCTGCAAAAAAGTATTGAGGCTGAATATCGCTATCAAGATATTTCTTTGCACTTGCAACTCACGATAGGCATTAGTTTTGTTTATTACCCTAGCAATTTAGAAACCGTAATGCGTCAAGCGGATACGGCGTTACAATATGCTAAAAAACATAAGCTAGATCAGCAGATCTACAACCAGCAGATTGATGTGAATACGTTAGCGCGATTACAATTGATTAATGAGCTTAAATCGGCCATAGACAATAATGAATTGGTGCTTTTTTATCAGCCTAAACTCGATCTTAAGTTGAAAAAAGTGACTCATGTTGAGGCGTTAGTGCGTTGGCAGCATCCTGATCGAGGCATCATTTTACCGGATGAGTTTATTCCTATTGCAGAACAAATGGGGCAGATGAATGCGTTAACACGTTGGGTGATGAATGAATCTATTGTTCAATATCTACAATGGAAATCTGAGGGCATAGATTTATCCATCGCAATCAATATTTCTGCTGAAAATTTGAAGGATGAATATTTCTGCCAATATGTGTTGGATGTGATGTCAGATAGGAACATTCCGATTGAAGCCTTAACGTTAGAAATCACTGAAGATGCGGTAGTGTCAGATCCTGAAAATGCAATTAAGCAACTTAAAATACTCAAAAAATATGGGCTTAAGCTTTCTATTGATGATTACGGTACTGGGTATTCATCCTTAGCTCAACTTAAAATGTTGCCAGTTGATGAGTTAAAAATTGACAAATCATTTGTGCAAAATTTAATGATGAGTCTTGATGATCAAATTATTGTGAGTTCGACATTACAGTTGGCCCACAGTTTAGGATTGACCGTTGTTGCTGAAGGGATAGAAGATGAAGGGACGTTAAATTGGCTTATTGAACGTGGGTGTGAGATGGGGCAAGGATACTATTTATCTCGGCCTATACCGGCAGATAAGATCGCTAACTGGCTAACTAACTCACATTATTAGTGTTGTTGCCTGTTACTTTTAACAGTGTTCTGCATATGATAGGTGCGAGGAGCAAGGATGAAATATTGGTTATGGATGTTCAGTTTGTATTCATCGATAACGGTGGCAGCTGAGCATAAAGTATCCGGGGTGATGGATGTCAGAGTAAGTTACACACACGGTATTACTTCTTATGTTGATGCCGGTCTTGGCAAGTTTCGTTTTAACCCTGATGGCCAATTATCCTTGGCCCAAGGTGGATTGAGTTATCGCGTCGATTGGGATAACCCATTCTCGTTCCATGTTGTGGCGAATGCTTATCTTGATGGGGTAAGAGATAATATTGGGATCACCGAAGGCTATCTGATATATAAAGGTTTACCCTGGGATAATGGGTTTCGACTGTCGGGTAAATTTGGGATCATGTATCCTGAGATTTCCATGGAGAATATCGCTACTGCCTGGTCATCACCTTATACGTTAACTTACTCTACGATGAATAGCTGGCTGGGTGAAGAAGTGCGTCACCTTGGTGCTAGATTAAGCCTTGAGCACCTAGGGAAATTCAATGGCACAGCTTTAGATGTTAAGTTATCTGCTGATTTTTTTCAGTATAATGACACCACAGGTGCGATGTTAGCGTGGCATGGATGGACCAGCAGTTCACGCCAGACGTTGTGGCAGGAAAAATTGCCACTCAGTGCTCTCCCCAGTCTTGATGGTGGCTCACTGGCGTCTCAAGCTAAGGAGTCAGATCCTTTTTTAGAGCTAGATGATCGCATGGGTTACCATGTTAATACTCAATGGCGGCTGCATGACATGGGACGGTTTGAATTTGGCTATTATGATAATGATGCCGATACACGAGTGGTTAAAAATGGCCAATATGCTTGGTTAACGCAATTTTTTCATGCTGGCATTCAATGGCGTTTACCGTATGATATCGAATTCATTGCGCAATATATGAAGGGAGATACCTTGATGCAATCTCCTCAGGGGATTAATATTGTCGATAATGGCTATAACAGTGGCTTTGTTTTACTCAGCCATCGATGGCTGAAACATCGAGTGTCGATTAGGTTTGAAGATTTTAGTGTCATTGATAATGATCTCACCGTCGATGATGATAATAGTGAAACAGGCAATGCCATGACGTTTTCTTATGGTTATCAATTACGCAAAGGATGGTTTTTACAGGCAGAATACAACCGGGTAGATTCGACCCGACCTGCTCGCGCAGAACAAGGTAATAGTAAGGAATTAATTGAGGAGCAATGGCAGCTGGCGAGCCGTTATTATTTTTAATGAAATAAGACTTGCTAGGTTCTCGCACTTTAATGCCAGAACCTGAGCGTGTAAAAGTTAAAGTGCGGCTGCGACCATAGTACCTTGTTTTATGGCGCGCTTTGCATCGAGTTCTGAGGCGATGTCAGCACCGCCGATTAAAGTCACTTTGATATTATTCGACGCCAAGTCTGCCTGAAGGGTTTTGTGTGAGTCTTGGCCTGCACAGATAATAATATTATCGACCTCTATATGTTGTGAGACTCCCTCTAGATTGATATGTAACCCTTGATCATCGATTTTTTCGTATTGCGCTCCCTTAATCATCTTTACGCCTTTATTTTTCATCACAGTGCGATGGATCCAGCCTGTACTTTTGCCCAGTCCATCACCCACCTTGGTTTTTTTGCGTTGAATAAGGAAAATGTCACGAGGTGAAGGTGCACGTTGAGGCTGGGTTAATCCACCAGGGCTAGAGACGCTGAGATCGATGCCCCATTCTTTCATATACGCCTCTTTATCTAAACTGGTGGACGGACCTTGATGAGATAAAAACTCAGCAACATCAAAGCCAATACCGCCTGCTCCGATGATGGCTACTCGTTTACCTACTGGTTTTTTATGCTTAAGCACGTCTATATAACTCATCACCATCGGGTTATCAATACCTGCAATGTCAAGTTGGCGTGGGGTGATCCCCGTAGCAAGTAAGACCTCATCAAATTCAGTTAAGGTATCTTTACTCGCTGTTGTGTTTAATTTAAGGATCACCCCAGTGAGTTCGATTTGTTTTTGGAAGTACCTAATTGTTTCAGCAAATTCTTCTTTACCAGGCACTTGCATCGCGATATTAAATTGACCACCAATATAACTTTCGGCCTCAAATAAGGTGACCTTATGGCCGCGTTTTGCCGCCGTTGTCGCTGCAGCAAGTCCAGCAGGTCCGGCGCCAACAACAGCAATGTTTTTTATTTTATTGGCAGGGAGGATAAGCAGCTTGGTTTCATGGCAAGCTTGTGGATTGACTAAGCATGAGACAAGCTTCATCTGGAATATATGATCTAAGCAGGCTTGGTTACACCCAATGCAGGTGTTAATTTCATCTGATTTGTCGGCTGCGGCTTTGATCATAAAGTCAGGATCTGCCAACATAGGGCGGGCCATTGATATGATATCAGCATTGCCCTCAGCCAAGATAGTCTCAGCAAGCTCAGGGGTGTTAATGCGGTTGGTGGTGCACAAAGGAATCGTGATCTCTTGTTTCATGCGTTTGGTTATTTCAACAAACGCGCCACGAGGCACACTGGTTGCAATGGTGGGAATACGCGCTTCGTGCCATCCTATTCCTGTGTTGATAATACTTGCTCCGACCGCTTCAATCCCTTTCGCTAGCGCGACAATCTCTTGCCATGTGCTGCCATCTTCAACGAGATCTAACATGGATAAACGAAAAATTACAATGAAGTTTTTACCGACAGCCTCTCTGATACGGCGGACAATTTCTAGCGGCAATCGTGTTCGGTTCTGATAGCTTCCGCCCCAACGATCCTGTCTATGATTGGTGTGTTTACAGATGAATTGATTGATAAAGTAGCCTTCAGATCCCATTATCTCAACGCCATCATAACCAGCAGCTTGTGAGTTAAGGGCACAATTAACGAAGTCTTGAATTTGTTTCTCAATACCGGCTTCATCCAGCTCTTTGGGAACAAAAGAATTAATGGGAGCCTGTATGGGTGAGCAGCTGACTAAATGTGGCTGATAGGCGTAACGGCCAGCATGCAATATTTGCAGGCAAATGACCCCATCCTCTTGATGCACGGCTTGGGTGATGATCTTATGGTTCTCAATATCATCATCAGTGGCTATCATAGTGGCATTGGGCATACCACCACCTTCAAGATTAGGCGCAAAGCCACCGGTGACGATAATACCTATGCCACCTGCAGCGCGCCTAGCATAATACGCTGCCATGCGTTCGAAACCATCAGTGGCTTCTTCTAAGTTAGTGTGCATCGAGCCCATCAAGCTGCGGTTTTTTATGGTGCGAAATCCCAAATCTAATGGGGCCATCAAGTGCGGGTACGGATTGCTCATTATTCAATGCCTAGTTATTATAATTGTTGGTTAACGATAGAGCGAATGCTACGATTAGCCAATGACTAAAGTTAACAAATTAATGATTATAATTTGCATGGTGGTGTGTTGTGAAACTGGGTGATATTTCTGTCTCTTATATTGAAATCGTCATTAAAGCGATGCGGATACTGGGTGAAGATGTTGAGGATCTGTTAGCGAAATATGGCATAGATAATGCTGCATTAGCCTCTCCAGATGCGAGAGTGACTATTCCGAAGTTTATGCGATTAGGCCATGATTGTATTGAAAAAACGCAGACTCCTTGGTTAGGGCTTATCATGGGAGAAGTCACCACTGTGACGGATTTAGGGGTCGCTGGGTTATTGGCATTTTCGGCGAAAAATCTAAAGCAAGCATGTGAACAAATATGCACCTATGAGCGATTGAATAAATACAATTCACGTGGTCAGTCGCATTTTTATGTCAATCATTGTTTTGGTATGCAGATGGGTCAAAGTCATATGCTGTGCCGAGATTATGGAGTTGAAGAGGGTCAGGGATTTTTGAGGTTCTACTCTATCAATCCTTATAACGAATATAACTACTTTGTCGTCGACTCAATTCTGTCTGGTTGGCATCAAGTGATCAACGTCTTGTGTGGCCGAGACGACGCAGTCGAAAAAGTCTGCTTTGAATTTCCAGCACCTTCCTATGGCGATAAATACAGCCATTACTTCAATTGTGAGGTGTTATTTAACCAGCCAAATAACTATCTGATCATCAAGGCTGAAGCCTTAGATTGGCCTTGTCTGAGCCACAGCGCACCCACTTTCGAATTGTTAAGGCGTGGGGCAGAAACCGAGCTTGAAAAAGTGCGCTTAGGGCTAAGCTTTCATGAAAAGGTGAGTCGGGTGATAGGACCATTGCTTGACGGAAGTACTCCAACGCTAGAGCAGATCTCCCTTCAGCTTAATATGGCACCGTGGACAGTGAGAAGAAAACTGGTGGATGAAGGCGGAAGTTTTCAGCAAACACTCAATGACACCAGGCGCACTCTGTCCATCAGTTATGTGCGAGATACCGCATTGAGTTTAGGTGAAATCGCTTATTTGTTAGGGTTCGGCTCACCAACGGCCTTTCAACGTGCGTTTAAACGCTGGACGGGAGAAGCCCCTGGGAGATTTAGACACAGGGGAACTCAGGGAGTAGAGTCGACGAGGTCGCTCGTCGATGTCGATAAAACATAAAATGAAAGTTCAGTGAGCCTGGGATCAATGGCATTGATGCCCAGCTCAGTTTTACAGGAGCAGCCTGCCCAAATCAGCTCAAGATACTCGTTGTTGAGTTGCCGCAGGGTAGCGCAATAGTGCAGTGACTATGCTGAACGTTTTTCAAGTTCTATTTCATCTTTAAGTTTACGCTTGAGAATTTTGCCCACTGGTGACATGGGAAGTTCATTTCTAAACTCGTATATTCTGGGGATTTTATATCCTGTGAGCTTGTCTTTACAGAAATCTTTAAGGTCTTGAGAAGTCAAAGTGACATTATTATGAGTGACGACATACAGCTTGATTACTTCGCCTTGTTTAGGCTCTGGTACCCCGATAGCGGCACAATTGAGCACATCGGGATGTGTAGCGATGATCCCCTCTATCTCATTGGGAAACACATTGAAGCCTGAAACGATGATCATATCTTTGACTCGATCGACAATGCTAACATAGCCATCTTTGTCGATGATAGCGACGTCGCCTGTTAACAGCCAGTCTCCATCGGTAAAGGAGTCTCGGGTTGCCTTAGGACGATTCCAATAGCCCTTCATGACTTGTGGGCCTTTAATACAAAGCTCACCGCGTTCGCCTATGGGCACCTCATTGCCCATGGCATCAATACACTTAAGGCTTGTCTCTGGTAAGGCGATGCCCACCGTTCCCTGACGTTCCAAACCATTAAAGGGGTTCATACACACTGCGGGGGAGCATTCGGTTAACCCATAAGCTTCAGAAATACCCACTCCCGTTATTTTTTTCCAGCGCTCGGCAGTGTCGCCCAGCAGTGCAGTGCCGCCAGAAAGGGTAAACGCCATTTCACTAAAATCGAGTTGTGTAAAACGGGGGGTTTCCATGAGGGAAACAAATAAGGTGTTGAGCCCCATGAGTCCTGTCATTTTAAATGGTTTTATTGCCTTGATAAAGGACTCGGTATCTCTGGGATTAGCGATTAATATGCTGTGTTCACCTAATTTGAAAAATGCCATTAAGTGAACAGTAAATGAGTAGATATGGTAAAGGGGGAGAGGAGCCACCATGATGGATTGTTTATCCCCGCCCATCAGTCGTTGGCCTTGTTCATTCCTTTGTGCCGTAACTGTGCCAGACTGTAGCATGTTGGCGACGATGTTGGCATTGGTTAACTCAGCACTTTTAGCGACACCCGTCGTCCCGCCTGTGTACTGTAATACGATGGTGTCATCGGGTTGACTCAGGTGAGTCGGTTTAAAACCTTTACCCAGAGATTGATTCACCACCTGTCGAAAAGAGATGGCTTGTGGCAAGTGATGCTTGGGGACTAATTTCTTAATGTGTTTAACGGTGGCATTGATCAACACGCGTTTCAGCGGAGGGAGCATATCAGCCAGGCTGGTGGTTAAGATAAGCTCTAAGTGTGTTTCAGCTTGAATATTTTCAACTGATTTGGCAAACACGTCCATGCATAGCAGCGCCTTGACACCGGAATCGTTAAACTGGTGGATCATTTCTGGTTCAGTATAAAGGGGATTGGTATTAACGATGCGTAGTCCAGCTCTTAATGCACCATACACGGCGATAGGGTATTGCAGTGTATTAAGCATTTGAATCGCGATAGCATCGCCCTGAATCAAAGAAGTATGATTTTGCAAATAATAGGCGAATGCCGCGCTATATTCATCTATCTGACGGAAGCTTAATGTGTGGCCTAAACTGGTAAAAGCGGGCCTATCGGCATAGGTAATAAAGGCCTCTTCAATAGCCTCAATGGCTGATTTATATTGGGTTAAATCGACATTGTCAGTAAGTCCTGGGGCGCGTTTACCATCCCAAAAAGATGCTTCCATAAATCCCTCTTCTTTTTTTTTTATTATTTTTGATAAAACAAAGGCACTTCCGTGGGATGACTGCCTTAATAAAGATGTACTTATACGATCACTATCACGTAAATAGCATAAAATGAGAAGTGACGAGTTGTGACTTATTGTTACAAATTAGTACCCTAAACAAACAGATGTTTTTATGATCGAATAATGCATCCTATCGTGACGGTGCTACTCATGCGCTCTTTGAACCGAAGTAACGTTAAAACTCTCTAGCTTTTCAGCCTTCAATTTCAAGCTATATAGCAGGTTTGGCTATACACTGAGTCTCTCTTTGGTTTGTGGAATACCATAGACTTACTCAGTTACTTAATTTAAGAGTTTGATAACGCTTCAAAATCTGGTCGCATTATTATTCATGAGGGTGATATGAAAGATCATGTAGAGCGACTTACGATGAAAAGCAGCGATGGTGTTATTGGGAATGTTCATGAGGTAAAGCTTATTATTAATGAGTTTTATCCGACATCTGAGATAGTGACACTTCCTAGGCCTATTCGCTCTCCACAGGTGCGTACTTAATTTTTTCTAAGGCAGGTAGAATTAAAGGTAAGGATGCTTTAATGAAAAAGATCTCGAAAACATTAGCAGCGATGCAACAAGATGGTACTTATACTCGTATAAATGATAAATATTAGGAGCCTTAGCCAGCGTCAATAGTTAAATGTAATCATTGCCAGGCCAAGAAGCATGCATATTCTCATACGTACTGATCAGCTGTTCTAATTTAGCTCATGCACCATACTATTCTTAAGTTTCTTTAGCACCGCGAAATCAGAAGTACTGAATTTAATCTCTGTGCTTGTTGTGTTCTTAAATGAGGTTTATTTGACGATGGGGAATTAACAACAATGATCCACGCTATGGCTTGATAACATGGATCATTTAATCTGTTGGTTATTTTTTGGATCTAAGATTTATGTAAAACTGCTCCAGATGGGGGCGTGATCTGAAGGCTTTTCGATGCCACGTAAGTCATAATCCACATCGGATCCCACTAAACGTTCAGCGAGTGATTGGGTTGCTAATACCACATCAATGCGCAAACCGCGGTTATCATCAAAGCCTTTACTGCGATAATCGAACCATGAATAGCGTTCTGTACGCTCTGGGTGCAATTGACGGAAAGTATCAACCAATCCCCATTGCATCAATGTGCTCAGCCATTGACGTTCTTCAGGCTGGAAGCTACATTTTCCGGTTTTAAGCCAACGTTTAGCGTTAGGCTCACCAATGCCAATATCGAGATCTACCGGAGAAATGTTAATGTCGCCAATGATGGCGATATCTTCATCAGCTTGGTGGTACTCATTAAGGTAAAGCATCAAATCTTGGTAGAATTTACGTTTAGCTGGATATTTTGTCTCGTGGCTGATGTTTTCACCTTGAGGAAAATAGCCGTTTAATATGGTTAATGGACGACCATTTTCTTGGGTAAAGGTTGCCATAATCATACGACGTTGGGCATCCTCCTCATCGGTTGGAAAGCCTTTTTGAACTTTCACAGGCTCCAGCTTTGATAGCATTGCCACGCCGTAATGGGCCTTGCCACCGTGATAATAGACCTTGTAACCCATGGCTTCAACATCATTGACGGGGAACACTTCATCGTGTGCTTTGGTTTCTTGTAGACCGATCACATCGGGTTGGTGAGTGTCGATAAGTGCTTGCAATTGATGCAGTCGGGCGCGAATGCCATTGATATTAAAAGAAACAATTTTCATTATATATCCCTAAACCTTAAGGAAGAACACGTTTAAAGGGTTTAACGGTCACTTTTTCATAGACGCCTGCGGCGACATAAGGATCAAGGTCTGCCCACGCTTGCGCATCTTCTAGTGAGGCGAAATCAGCAATGACCAGCGACCCAGTAAAACCAGCTTCTCCAGGATTTTCATTGTCAATGGCAGGGTGAGGCCCTGCCACGAGTAGCCGTCCTTCGTCGCTGAGTTGTTGTAAGCGACTGAGGTGCTCAGAACGCGTGGCTAAGCGTGCTGGTAAGCTATTTTCAATATCTTGTGATGAGATCATATACCACATGGTTAATTCCTTTATCTGCACTGAAGCATGGATGTTGTGTCCATAATGCCCTGCTTAACCATGGCATTATGGGATATTACAGAAAGTGGGTGATTATTTTTTCAGCTCTTTTTTATGTTCTTCAGGCATATTTTTAAAGAGATAAATAACAGTGATAACCGTGTTAACCAAGGTGAGCGCTGTTAAGCCAAATACCTTGAAATTAACCCAAGTCTCTTGCGACAGGCTAAAAGCCACATAGATATTAATCAGGGCACAAGCGATAAAAAAGCAGACCCAATACCAGGTGACATGAGCCCATATTTTATCTGCAACAATAAGCTCCTTACCTAGCATACTCTTAAGTATGGGCTTATTGAGCCACTGGCTGACTGTTAACGCGATGGCAAATAGGGCATAAATCACCGTCACTTTCCATTTGATAAAGCTATCATCATGAAATACTAAGGTGAGCGTGCCAAAAAATGTCACCATGACGAAAGTCACGATATGCATCTTTTCTATTTTCTTATATAAAGCGTAGGTCACAATGAGTTGCAGTGCGGTTGCTGCGATAAGTGCGCCACTGGCCGTGTATATATCGAACATTTTATAGACGGCAAAAAAGATCACTAAAGGGAGAAAATCGAGCAATTGTTTCATAGGTCTCTATCTAAATAAGAGTTAAAAAAGAGAGTGTAACATGCCTGTAAAGGCGGCAAAAGAGCTAGCACATCACTCCTCTTTCTGGATTGGGTTCATTTTTAATATCAGTCGTTTTCATGTTTCAATGGGTTATCGTAACTGTTATTTTTAAGCTTTGTTGATGTGTTACTTTTTTAAGGTAAATAATAAATATGATAAATCCTAAATACCTGATTTTAATGATAATATTTGTGATCGTGTTAAATGCAAGGGCGGAAACGCCTAGAGCCTGGAAGCTGGTATCGCTTGGCCGGTCTCATACTTGTGGGATGTTAATTAATAAAGAGGTATTTTGTTGGGGGGACAATTATTCAGGTCAACTGGGTTTAGGCCTAGGCCGTTTAGCTGGTGTGACAAGTCCTCAATTGCTTAACATTAATGATAATCCTCATCAACTTACATCCGTTGGCGATAATTCTTGTGTGTTATTTGAAGATAATATAGTCAAATGTTGGGGAGGAAATCGCAGACATTTATTAGGTAATGGGCTTCATCGGTTAGTCGCTCCAACAATGTTAAATTTAGCTGATAATCCAAAGACGATAACGATGGGACGTGTTCATGCTTGTATAACCATTGCTAATGGTCAAGCTAAATGTTGGGGAGATAACTTTTTTGGGCAATTAGGATCTGGAACTACCAGTCCCACTCACCTACCAGCTAGTGTGAACACGGACATGAATATAAAGCAGATAGCACTTGGTGACAAACATTCTTGTGCGCTATCCGATAATGGTGTTGTGCAATGCTGGGGGAGCAATTATTTTGGTCAGTTAGGAATAGGTGTTCGAGATCATGATGCACATATGTTGCCGCAAACCGTTAATTTAGGTGGGCAGGCTAAGCAAATATCCCTTGGACTTGAGTATAGCTGCGCTTTGTTAGTTGATGGCAGTGTGAAGTGTTGGGGTAATAATCAATACGGGCAGTTAGGGTTAGGTTATACCTACATTAAAGCTAGGCCGCAAACACTTAATATTAATGGGACGGTTAAACAAATAGCAACAGGAAACGAACATGCTTGCGTCCTTATTGAAGATGGCGAAGTGCAATGTTGGGGCAATAATGAGTATGGGCAAATAGGGATCGGTAATAACGTCAACCAATCATTACCACTATCAGTGGCGCTTAGAGACAGAGCTAAAATGATCGCATTAGGCAAAGGTCATAGTTGTGCTATTTTGGACGATGACACGCTCCAATGTTGGGGAGATAATATCAACGGACAACTTGGCATAGGAAATACGCAAATACACTTGATCCCACAAAATGTCATATGATGTAATTAAGGTTAAATAGAGTGGTTTTTGGTTATTTTGTGGGCCATACTTTTAACTCACTCCTCGAATGATGGTTCAGATTGAGAATCGTAATTTGTGCTTTAGGCAATAGGATTTAACTATGATCGTTGAGCAAGATATTGCTAATGTACGTGTTGGTATGTATGTTTTGGACATTACTTATCCGAAAGGACAATTTCATCTGACTAAAGCAACCTGGCTAGAGAGTGAAAGCGTCATTGAGGGATTAAGAAATAAAGGTGTACAGCGTCTTTTAATCGATATGAGTAAAACCAAAGAGTCTGCCATTGTCCTTGCCCCGATTATTGAAAATAACGCGCCGTCATTTACCGAACAAATTGCTAAAGCTAAGCTGATATTTGATGAATCTAAAAATATTCAGAAAAAATTATTTGCAGCAGCAAAAAATGGCAATACCTTAGATGTTAAATCTGTCAGTAAAGTCACCGATGAGTCTATTGATATTATCTTTAAAAACCCTGATGCACTGACGTGTGTATTGAGTATCAGGAATAAAGATGAATACCTATTAGAGCATTCAGTGGCTGTTTCCGTATTGATAACCATGTTTGCTTTCCACATGAAGTTGGATAGAGACATTGTTAGTCAATTAGCGATAGGGGCTTTTTTGCATGATGTGGGTAAAATTTTTGTGCCAGATTCGGTATTAAATAAACCAGGCAAGTTGACAGAACAAGAGTTTGCAATCATGAAAAGCCATGCAGCTCATTCTATTACAACGATTAAAAATACACCGGGTGTTAGTGCATTAAGCCTTGAAGTTGCCGCTTTACATCATGAAAAACTAGACGGTAAAGGGTACCCTAACGGCATTAAAGCGGATGGTATTTCCATGTATGGCCGGATGATCTCTATCTGTGATATTTTTGATGCACTGACCTCGAGTCGTTGTTATAAAACGGGCTATTCTCAGGTTAAAGCGTTTAGTATTTTACGGGCCTTGGCGCAAGATAACCAATTGGATGAAAACCTAGTTGATAGCTTTATTCAATGCATGGGGGTTTATCCTATAGGGGCGTTAGTGCAACTTGATTCGGATAGATTAGCCATTGTAGAGAGTCATAATGTACAAGATCCTATTCGCCCAAAGGTGAAAGTGTTTTATCATTTAAAGCCCAATCATTTTGAAATGACAGAGTATATTGATTTGTCCGCAATGCAAACCGAGCACATAGTCAAATGTGTCAGAGCCGATGATTTTGACTTGAATATGGAGCAGATCATTGAATTTTTAGCCCGTGAAGGATAAGTTAACCTGAGCTCGGGTTAAGCTGTGCCGCTTAATATCGCTATTTTGGCCCCTATCTTTGTTGTGCTTTCTAGTCATAGCCAGCTATTACGTACGAAATCCCGTCTTGATATCGACAAAAATGTCGGCATTAAGTAAGTGGGTTAATAATAATCAGGTGGAATTTAACCTGTTGATTTAAATTAAAAAGTCAAACGTATCTGACACTCGTTATCCCTAGTTCAGGTTAAGTTAATAATTGGCGATGGCACTAATAAAAAAATAGCGCCATTTAGGCGCTATTTTTTTGGTTAAACATTAGGTCGCAGCTTTCATCTTACGAGTAAACTCACCCAGCTTAGTCAATAGTTCTGTTTCATTATCTTTATTTGCTTCGATAATTTTGACAACGGCCGATCCAGAAATGACCCCTGCAGCGCCTGCATCAATCGCTTCTTTAACCTGAGCAGGTTCGGCAATACCAAAACCAAGTAGCGGAGGAGCTGCGTTAAACTGGTTTAGGCTAGATAAAATGTCATTAATAGGCATACCTGCTTTGGACTCTGTGCCAGTCACACCAGCACGTGATAAGAGGTAAGTGTAACCTTCACCTTTGTCACTGACCAGTTTGAGCGTATCATCGTCGGCATTGGGTGGCGCAATAAAGATAGGGGCAATACCATGTGCTTTGGCTGATTTGATAAAAGGGGCTGACTCCTCAACAGGAACATCGGCGATCAATACAGAATCGACACCAGCAGCTTGAGCCTTAGCGTAAAAGGTATCGATGCCATTGGCGTAGACCAAGTTCGCATAAAGCAGTAATCCGATAGGCAAATCAGGGTACTTAGCGCGAATACTTGTTAGCATTTCAAAACATTGAGTAGGTGTGGTACCCGCTGCGAGTGAACGCAGGTTTGCTCCTTGGATCACCGGGCCATCGGCGAGTGGATCGGAAAAGGGAAATCCGAGTTCCAGAGCATCTGCGCCATTGTCGATTAAACAATCGATAATGTTTAATGAAAGTGCTGGGCTTGGATCGCCTAAGGTGACAAAGGGGACAAATGCGCCTTGATTTTTATTTTTTAATGCGGCAAAAGTTGCCTGGTAACGCTTACTCATTGCCACTCTCCTGTGTTGTTTTTTGTACCGATTTTGCTGCAAGAATATCCGCTACGGTAAAAATATCTTTATCGCCACGGCCTGACAAATTAACCACTAATAGGGTTTCCTTGGTGGCTTCTTTTGCCAGCTTAACGGCATAGGCGATGGCATGAGCAGATTCCAAGGCCGGAATAATACCTTCACATTTCGCGAGTAGCTCAAAGGCAGCTAAGGCTTCATCGTCGGTTGCTGACTCATAGGTGGCACGGCCTGTTGCGGCTAAATGGGCATGTTGGGGACCGACTGAAGGGAAATCAAGACCCGCTGAAATAGAATATGACTCTTCAATTTGTCCTTCTTGGTCTTGCATCAATGGCGCTTTCATCCCAAAAAAAATGCCGGTTTTACCATGTTTCAGTGGCGCACCATGCATGGGAGTGTCTATGCCCAATCCTGCGGGTTCAACACCTATCAGCTTAACGGACTCTTCTTCAATAAAATCGGCGAACATACCGATAGCATTAGATCCCCCGCCAACACAGGCAATCACAGCATCAGGTAATTTGCCTTCGCGTGCTAGAATTTGTTGCTTAGTTTCAGCGCCAATCATGCGTTGGAATTCACGAACGATAGTCGGGAAAGGGTGCGGACCTGCTGCAGTGCCAAGCAGGTAATGCGCCTTGTCATAGCTACCAGACCAATCTCGCATCGCTTCATTACACGCATCTTTTAGCGTACCAGAACCCGATGTGACCGGGATAACTTCAGCGCCCATCAGTTTCATTCTAAAGACGTTGGGCGATTGACGTTCGATATCCTTAGCCCCCATGTATACCTTACACTTAAGATTGAGCAGTGCACATGCAAGGGCGGTCGCAACGCCGTGTTGACCTGCACCCGTTTCGGCAATAATTTCTTTTTTACCCATACGTTTAGCAAGTAATGCTTGGCCTAATACTTGGTTAGTTTTGTGTGCGCCGCCATGAAGTAGGTCTTCACGCTTAAGGTAAATTTTAACCAATGGGTTGGGGCTTAAATTACGCGTCAGTGTTAAGGCAGTAGGGCGGCCTGCATAGTTGTTGAGTAGATCACTAAACTCAGCTTTAAATGTGTCGCTTGCTTGTGCTTCAAGGAAAGCAGTTTCTAATTGTTTCAGTGCCGGCATTAAAATCTGTGGCACATACATGCCACCATATTCACCGAAATAAGGGTCAAGCTTGGTCATATCCATGTCCTCTAACACACAGTTTCAGCATGTGAATGCTATCAATGTATGGCGTTATGTAGGAGCCGTTGCCGGCATAAGTTTTAAATCAAAAATTTTGTTGTGTTAATACTGCCTAAGCGCGGCGAAGGTGGCCTTTATTTTGGCACTGTCTTTAAGCCCTGGAGCGCTTTCTAAGCCTGAGTTAAAATCCAAGCCGTAAAATCCCTGAGAGCTTGCAGCTGCTGCTAATTCTGCCGTTAAGCCACCTGCTAATAGAGACTCAGGTTTGTTTGGTAATGTTTGTTGCCAATTGAAAGTCAGGCCAGTTCCACCAAATTGAAGTGAACCAGATTGGGTGCTTTTACTATCAAAAATAATGCGGTCGACATTGGTAGGTACGTTTACCTCTTCTTGCTCTTTATCCGCGTTGACTGCAACGGCTTTCCAGATTAACACGTGACTAGACAGTGCGCTTAATGCGCTGCGTACTTGCTCTATGTCATGTTCTGATTCACTGCCATGAAGTTGAACAGCGAACAGATCGAGTGTTTTTGCTATCTTGGCAATAACCTCAGGCGCTTCGTTGACAAACACGCCAACGAATTTAATATTTGGGCCCGTTTTTCTATGTTGTTCGACCAGTGTGATTGCTTGTTCTGTCGTGACGGAACGTGGTGATTTAGGGTAGAAAATAAGTCCTGCGTAGATGGCGCCCGCATTTGCAGCGGCGGCAATATCTTCACTGCGCGTCATACCACACACCTTGTTATGGCCTAAGGTCAAGGTTCGACAGGCAAGATCTAAATCGGCTTCCGCCATTAAAGAACTGCCCACAAGAAAGCCATCGACTAATGGGCTTAAGCGACGAACTTGGGCTTGATTGTATATCCCTGATTCACTGATCACCACCCGATCGGCTGGAATACGAGGCGCTAATGCCTCTGTGGTGGTTAAATCTGTTGATAAATCACGTAGATTACGGTTATTGATCCCAATAATCGTGGCATTTAAGTCAATGGCGCGTTGGAGTTCAGCTTCGTTACTCACTTCAGTGAGCATGTCTAAGTGGTATTTTTCAGCTTCTAAGGCAAGCGCTCGGTATTGTTCATCGTCGAGCACCGACAACATTAACAAAATCGCGTCAGCACCTTGATGAGCTGCCAATTTTACTTGATAGGTGTCGACAAAAAAATCTTTACATAATATGGGCTGTTTGACTCGTGCACGTACTAGAGGAATGTAATCCATATGACCTTGGAAAAATTGCTCATCGGTAAGCACGGAAATACCAGCGGCGTAATGGTTGTAGACATCGGCAATGGCTTCGACATCAAATTTTTCACGTATAAGCCCTTTAGACGGGCTGGCTTTTTTACATTCGAAAATAAAACCTGCATTGGGGGCTTTTAACGCATTAAATAAGCTTCTGTCTGAAATCTGTGGTGCCAAACTCTCCTCTGGGAAGCGTATTTTAAGGGCGGCAATATGCGCTGCTTTGGTGTCGACAATTTTGGTTAACACATTGCTAATTTTTTCTGTAGATGTATGCTTCACTGTCATTCCTGAGATATTATTTGGCAGCAGTGCTGGCGTTAGCGAGCTGCTCAAGTAGTGAGTATGCTTTACCGTTGGTGATAGTGTCTAGTGCCAACACAGTGCCTGATTTTGGGCTATCACAGACGCCTGCTATGTACAGGGCGCACCCGGCATTAACGGCCACCGCGTGTTGATGAGCTGATTGACCCTTTCCTTGCAAAATAGCACGCGTGAATGCGGCATTTTCTTCAGGTGTCCCCCCCTCTAAAGCTGTTAATTGATCTCGTACGACGCCTAATGTCTCAGGGGTTAAGGTGTATTGCGTGATTTCATTGTTGTTGAGTTCACACACTAAGGTGTCACCGTGTATTGCCACTTCATCAAGACCACTACCATGGACCACCATGGCTCGCTTCATACCTAAGGCTTTTAAGACTTCGGCGATGGGTTGCACTAGCGCTGCACTGTATACACCTAACAAGATGGTGTCTGGGTGTGATGGATTGATGAGTGGCCCAAGCACATTAAATAAGGTGCGCGTTTTCAATGCTTGTCGCACGGGAACAGCGTGGCGTACTCCACCATGATAATGAGGAGCAAATAGAAAGCAGAGGCCGAATTTATCTAAGCAATCACGTGCCATTTCTGGTGCCATGGTTAAGTCGATACCTAATTGTGCCAACAGATCAGATGATCCTGATTTGCTTGAGACACTGCGGTTGCCATGCTTTGCCACGTTAGCGCCAGATGCGGCTGCAATAAAAGCGGCGGTCGTGGAGATATTGATGGTGTTATGCCCGTCCCCCCCCGTCCCGACAATGTCAGTGATACCGTGTTTACGCGTCTTATTATTGACCGAAGGAAACGGTTTAGCCGCGAGGCGAAGGGCATCGGCAGCACCGGAGATTTCATCAATGGTTTCACCGCGCATCTTCATAGCAATCAGCATACCTGCCATAGCCACTTCACTCATTTCACCAGTGATGATACTACTGACCAATTGTTTAGCTTCAATTCGTGTGGCTGATTGTCCTGAATAGAGTTTATCCAATAACGGTTGCAGCTCTCTATTTTCTTGCATCGATTGGCTCATTAATGACCCCCTTGATGACGCTCTATGCCTGTTAATTCGTTTAACGTCTGAATCAGCAGTTGGCTGCCTAATGTAGTGAGAATGGATTCCGGATGAAACTGAAAGCCGATTGACTTGTGTGTTTTGTGAGATATCGCCATCGGCATCGATTCTGTCGTGGCGATGACGGCTAAGCACTCTGGGATCTCAGTCGCCACTAAACTGTGGTAGCGAGCAACAGGTAAAGGTGAAACAAGATGGTTAAATATGCCATTTTCTTGGTGATAAGTGAGACTGGCTTTGCCGTGAACCACTTGGGGGGCTCGTTCAACTTTGCCGCCATAATGCTCAATCATAGCCTGATGACCGAGGCAAATGCCTAGCATCGGCACTTTACCTGCCACAAGGCTAATCAGCTCCATGAGGCAGCCTGCTTCATGGGGAGCACCGGGTCCTGGTGAGAGTACTAGGGCCGCTTTATCGGTTTCATTAAGTAATTTATTGGCGATAAATGTGGCATCGATATCGTTCCGGTAGATCACGACATCATAACCTAAGCTTCTGAATTGATCGACCAAGTTATAGGTGAATGAATCGAAATTGTCCAATAGATATAACTTCATAGGCCACCTCCCATTTTGATGGCAGAAATAACGGCTTGCGCTTTTTGCCGAGTCTCATCGGCTTCAGCTTGTGGGTCGGAATCAAAGACTACACCGGCTCCCGCTTGAATATAGGCGATATCATTTTTAACAAACGCAGAGCGGATAACAATACAGGTATCCATATCACCTAGCCCGTTGAGATAGCCAACAGCACCGCCGTAACTGCCACGACGGCTCTGTTCAGCCCCTCGGATTAATTGTGCTGCACTGACCTTAGGGGCGCCGGTTAATGTGCCCATGTTCATGCAAGCTTGGTAGGCATGGAGCGCATCAAGATCGTTTCTTAGCTGCCCTGTGACTCGACTGACTAAGTGCATGACATGAGAATAGCGGTCGACTTTTAATAATTCAGCGACTTTTCGAGTGCCACTTTGGCTGATCCGAGCCACATCATTACGGGCTAAATCAACCAACATCAAGTGCTCTGACAGTTCTTTTTTATCCAATCTAAGTTCAAGTTCAATACGGCTATCGAGATCAAAATCAATCTCTCCATCGGTATTTTTTCCGCGTTGTCGTGTGCCTGCAATGGGGTAAATTTCTACTTGATTAGTGTGTGCTTCATATTTTAATGCACTTTCAGGTGAAGCACCAAATAGAGTAAAGTCTTCACCTCTGAAGTAGAACATATAAGGGCTAGGGTTGGTTAAGCGCAAGGCACGATATGCACCTATTGTGTTAGGGCAAGGGAGGCTAAAGCTACGTGATGGCACCACTTGAAAAATGTCACCCGCCACAATATGTGATTGTAAATCCAATACCGTTTGTTTAAATGCATCATCACTGATGTTGACGTCAATATCAGCTGCAACAGGCACGAGGGGAGCGATAGCTGAAATGTGTTCAGCTTGAGCCTGTAGGCTTTTTACCCGTTGTGATAATTGGATTTGCTGAGTTGAGGACGCTGGTAACTTATCAGTGTAAAAGAGGTGAGAAACAATGTCGGCTTGTTGCTGTTGATGATCGATCAAAATTAATGTTTCGGCGAGATAAAACAGGTAATCAGGGCACGTGTTTTCAGTTTGAGGAACGGTGGGCAGTGGCTCGACGGTATCAATTAAGTCATAGGCGAGTACGCCACCTAAAAAGAGATCTTCAAATACCGGTGTCTCCCCGTAACCGATTTCGTTAACTAAAGCGCGAAGACCATCAAGAGGGGAAACCGATTTCAGTCTAGCATCTTCATCTAGCATGCCATCTTGTTTGACTAATGTCAGCGTGAGTGTTTGTTCCCTGCGTTCGCTGTGAGCATCAACGAAGTAATTTTGTATTGGCGTTAGCAGTTGTTCGCCATTATCGGTTAATGCTGTAAAGGTGAGTCGATAGCCATCACAGCGTATCATCATGGCCGCGTGGGTCATCACTAGACTTTTTAGGTGGTCCTTGCTATCAATCTCAGCCGATTCGAGTAGCAGGGTATGTGACGCATTTTGAGTGAGTTGCTGGTATAAGTGGAGAGGATCAGCATGGTAGGTGATCTTCTCCTTATTCGTCATCACGTGAGCTAGTTTCATCTAATGTCTCGCTTATCTTATTGTCTTTTATCGCAATAGAGTGTTAGAGCTTTATTGATTTTTTGGTATTAAATATCAAGTACAAAAAAGCCCGCAAACTATGCGGGCTTTTTGTTGAATCTTGTCTCTTTTACATGAGCACAGAGTTCCACACTACCCGCTAAGTTGGGAAGTGCCACCACCAATGAATGTTTTGTGCTTGAGAAAATACGTTCATGAGAACCTTATTTAAAAAACATGTAATAAAAAGTGGAGCCTGTTTTGTCTCCGATACCCTATGAAAACATTTGCGAGTCAATGATGTCAATTGAATCTTTTTATTATTTGCTATATTTGCCCTATTTTTACGTTGGTACCTTAGACATGTCATAAAAATGAAGCGGGTGGCATGATAAAATTAACCCTCTGTTAATGTTAATTCCCCTTTTGGGCATAAACTCAAGTAGAATGGACAGATGACAGATGAAATAATATTGGCCGATCTACACAGCCACACAACAGCCTCTGACGGCTTATTGACTCCCTCAGAGCTGATAGAAAGAGCCATTAGCCATGGCGTGCAAATGTTTGCGATCACCGACCATGATACCACGGCAGGTTTAGCTGAGGCTCATGCCCATAATAATGGCCATGAAACTCCACTCGTGTTGATTAATGGTGTTGAAATATCAAGTCGTTGGCATAACCATGATATTCATATTGTGGCCTTAAACATTGATCTTAATGATACTACTTTTGATGATTTTTTGATTCATCAACGTGATTTGCGAGAGCGTCGAGCCAAGGAGATCGGTGTTCGTCTTGCTAAAGCTGGGATAGAAGGAGCCTATCAAGGCGCTAAATCGATGGCAGGTGATGCAGCATTGAGTCGAGGTCATTATGCTCGTTGGTTGGCCGATAAAGGTTATGCGACTAGCATGGCGAATGTGTTTAAAAAATATTTAGCACAGGGGAAGACTGGATATGTGCCTAATAATTGGTCTGAACTTGCCACGGTTATTGAGGTGATCCATCAAGCGGGCGGGCTAGCAGTATTGGCTCACCCAAGTGGGTATAAATTATCGACAAAATGGGTTAAGCGCTTAGTGCGTGAGTTTAAAGAAGCCGGTGGTGATGCGATGGAAGTGGTGCTCAGTCAGCAAACAGTAGAGGCGAGAAACTTCTTAATTAGCTTGAGCTTACAACATGAGTTATCGGCATCCTTGGGCAGTGATTTCCACTTTCCTGGAAGCTGGACTGAATTAGGGAAAAGTATGTATCAACCTCCAGGTGTTAATTGGGTATGGCAGACAGACAATTGGCCTGTGGCCAACGTCTAGCCACTTTAATTCAGACTAAATAATAACTTACCGTCGGAAAATTTGACCGAGGGTGATGGATGGAATTGAGATGAGTCAGTTTTTTTATGTTCATGAAGAGAATCCCCAGGCTCGTTTAATCAGCCAAGCAGTCAATGCGATTAAAAATGGAGGGGTGATTGTTTATCCTACAGACTCAGGCTATGCCTTAGGGTGTTTACTGGGTGAAAAAGAGGCGATGAGTCGTATTGCACGGATCAGGCAGATAGATAATGATCATAATTTTTCATTAATGTGCCGTGATCAGTCCGAGCTGTCTACTTATGCCAAAGTGGATAATCAAGCGTATAGGGTGCTTAAACATAATACGCCGGGTCCTTTTACTTTTATCTTTAAGGCCAGTAAAGAAGTACCGAAACGATTGCAAAATCCAAAGAAAAAAACAATAGGGATCAGGGTGCCTGATAACGTGATTGCGCTAGCTTTGCTTGGGGCCCTTGATGAGCCTTTGATGTCGACCAGTTTGATTTTACCTAATGAAGAGTTTGCCGAATCCGATCCTGAACATATTCGTGATATTTTAGAGCATCAAGTTGATGTGATTATTCATGGTGGTTATTTAGGACAAAAGCAAACGACAGTCATTGATCTGTCTGATGGTGACATTGAGATCCTCCGTGAAGGGGCGGGTGATACAAGCGCGTTTTTTTAAGGTGTGATGTAACGCGTTAATTTGTTTATGTGGATGATAAATTGTCACCTTTTTACTGTTTAAGCTGGAGATTGTGGATTGCAGGGAACTCAAAAAATCTTGCCTTTGGCTATGATAAAAGGCGAGCCGATGAAGCAATTCCCGGCCGATCTTTTTATCCCGCCAGAAGCTTTGGAGGTCTTTCTTGAATCATTTGAAGGACCGTTAGATCTGCTTTTATATTTGATCCGTAAACAAAAATTAGATGTCGTTGAATTATCTATCTGGCCTGTGACAGAGCAATATTTAGAGTACATAGAACTACTTCAAGGTGTAAGAGTGGAGTTAGCTGCGGATTATCTGGTGATGGCAGCGACACTGGCAGAGATAAAATCTCGTTTACTGCTGCCACGCCCTAAAAATGACATTGAAGATGAAGAGGATCCTCGGGCTCAGTTGATCCGCCAATTACAAGCCTATGAAGTGATTAAAGAAGCGCAACAAGCACTCGATGCTTTGACTCGGCTAGAGCGAGATGTGTTTCAAGCTAAAGTGGTTCCAGCACCCAGTATTAAACCTGTTTTATTACCCCCGCAAGTGTCGTTGGTGGATATGACAAGAGCTTTTTCTTTTGTATTACAAAGGATTGCAGCCACTGAGAATCACCATGTTCAACGTGAAGTTTTATCGACCCGTGAACGAATGACGCAGATACTTGCCTTGTTAAATGGTGAAAATTATTTACCATTTGAAGCACTTTTTAACGTAAAAGAAGGTCGAAAAGGAGCGGTGGTCAGTTTCTTAGCCTTGATGGAATTGGTTAAGGAACGCTTAGTTGATTTAATACAGACAGAGCCATTTTCCACTATACATGTGAAGGCGTATTGATTTTTATGCATCCAGCTTATTGATATTAAATAATAAAATGTACCTTATTACTCTCCAGGATAAATTGATTGTCAGCACCTAAATTACAGCAGATTAACCCCGATCAGCTTAAGCAGCTTATTGAAGCCAGCTTGTTTGTGCAGGGAAAAGCGGTCACGATTAAAAGCTTAAAAGACACAGTATTGGCCAATTTCAATGTACCAAGGGCCAAGGTTAAATTAGCGATTGAAGAGCTGCAAGAAGATTATCAAGGGCGAGGCATTGAATTGATTGCGGTTGCTGGTGGGTATCGATTTCAGACGGTTGAATCATTAAGCCCGTATTTACAATTAATGTGGCAGGAAAAGGCCCCCAAATACTCAAGGGCTACACTAGAGGTGTTGGCTGTCATAGCGTATCGTCAGCCTGTTACTCGAGGTGATATCGAATTTATTCGTGGTGTTGCCGTGAGCAGTCATACCATTAAAAGTCTATCAGATAGACAGTGGATTAGAGTGGTGGGACATAAAGAGGTACCAGGTAGACCCGCATTGTATGCCACTACGGTCGATTTTTTAGCTTATTTTTGTTTAGATACCCTCGCAGATTTACCTGACTTGTCAGATCCAGAGTCTCTCGCGGCGTTGTTTTCAAATACGGCTTTAAAAGAGGAAGTCTCCAATGTGGACAATCCACACGATGAAACCATAAATAGTCAGGCGGTGACTGAAAATACGCCCAAGATAGAGCAAGAATAAATTAAATTTGTCCCAGCCTGATTCGGTGGTGAATTTTTGAATAAAAGTTGGGTGGTTTGTTGGATAACAAGATTTAGCTACTTGCCGGATAACAAGTTTCAAGCATCTTTTAGATTAGGTTCATTGGGCAGACTTGGTGTTTGATTAATTTGCTAAGTACCATAGTATTATTGGTGTTTATTGCTTGCAGCAGGTGCCGTGCAGGGATGCACCAATGTCGTGTAGGCAGGATGCCTAAGAACGACCTGATGTGTACTTTTCTTTGACAAGAGTCTGCGGAACGCTGGCTCTTGATTTCATAAGAGTCTTCCCTATAAGCTCGACGATGGCATCTGATGTGAATGGATTCACAAATGCCGTGATAACAGGGATGTTGCAGAACGGCCTTGCCATCAACGGCCGAAGCTTCATCTACACCTGCTCTTATCAACAAGAGTAAAGCAAAGCATGGTTTCTTCGATTGAGATTTTATGGTTGCTAACTCGATTATGGACAAAAATGAGTTAATTTGTCTGATAACAAGTTTTAAATATCTTTTGGTTGGGTTCATTGGGCAGGTTGGGTGTTTGATTGGCTTATTGATGGCCAAAGTTTCATTGGTGTTTAACGCCTGTTCGGCGAGAACTGTGCGAACACTTCAGTGACACGGCGTGAATATATCCCTATAGCCTCTGCCGTGACTTCCCTGTCACGGAAGGTCACAGCCGGGTTCACACCTTTGTAAAAACAAAGCCTTGTTTCTTCGATTGAGATTTTATGATTGCTAACGCGATTTTGGACAGTTATTAGTTAGAGCTGAGACTCTAATTAAACTGACATTGACTAGAAAAAGTACCTTGGTTTATTCGGAACCCCTAATTATTTCCAAGTATTTGTAGATGATTGCTCGATCTCAGTAATATACGACTAAGGCGAGGGGTGAAGTGCATCGCTACTGGCCTTACCTTTGCACCATTGACCACTGTGATGCTGTCTTTTGAAGGCACACATGGCATCCCAGCGACCACTAATACCACTGTATTGGCGGCGAAACTCTTTTGCTGAGGTGATCCAGGCATCGGATGATATACCAAGTTCATCAAGTAATTTAGGACGACTTGCGTCGATGAACCCTCTTTTGTCTGGCCTAATTGCTCTGCCAGTCCAATCGATAAGTTGTAAATAATCACAGAAATGAAATGGGATCCCTGATTGAGGTGCTAAATGAGCTGCACCATCAAATTTGGCAAGGGGGTTGAGTCGCTCACTCGGGATGAGTGTTGATTCATCATTATTTGGTTTATCAGGTGTATTTAGCGCGTTAATGCGCTCCTGAATCGACGTATAATCAGAAGCTTGCAGTGTGTCGGCTATTCCTGCTCTGATAGGGTTTAAATCAACATACATCATGCAGGCTAATAGTGCTTGCTCATCAAGTAGAGCTTGTGACTTAAAGCGCCCTTCCCAGAAAGCCCCTTTACACTCATCTTCACGGTTGGACCTACGGGCAATCTCTTCGTTTAGGCAGCGCATAAACCAGGATATGCTAGATAAACGCTCGTGCCACTCAGTCAGTAAACCATCAAGAAGTATGCGCTCTCCTTCAATCAAAGCGTCACCATTCATGTATTTAGTGGCTACATCATGGCCCTTGGTAATCTGGCACCATCGGGTAATTATTTCACGGTGGCTCAAAGACTTGGCTTTATCCATGTCAATGTTAAGCACTAAATGGTAGTGATTGTTCATTACCGCATAGGCGCATATATCAATACAAAATATGTTCGAAAGCGCTTTGATTTTATCGACAATCCAGCCGCGACGATGCTCATAACTTTTCCCAGTGAGCTTATCTTCCCCACATAGGTAGGCCCTTCTTACACAACGATTTATTATGTGATAAAACGGCGTTGATTCTGCATCAATGAGGGTTCTTCTAGCTGACGTCATGATCGTTATCCTGAACAATACGTAGTTGAGGTAACGTAAAGGCTAGTAGAGGATATGCTAAAGCACAACAGATTTGGCTGTCCTGTCTTTATTTCACAGAAATGAAATGGGATGCCTGATTGAGGTGCTAAATGAGCTGCACCATCAAATTTGGCAATGGGGTTGAGTCGCTCACTCGGGATGAGTGTTGATTCATCATTATTTGGTTTATCAGGTGTATTTAGCGCGTTAATGCGCTCCTGAATCGACGTATAATCAGAAGCTTGCAGTGTGTCGGCTATTCCTGCTCTGATAGGGTTTAAATCAACATACATCATGCAGGCTAATAGTGCTTGCTCATCAAGTAGAGCTTGTGACTTAAAGCGCCCTTCCCAGAAAGCCCCTTTACACTCATCTTCACGGTTGGACCTACGGGCAATCTCTTCGTTTAGGCAGCGCATAAACCAGGATATGCTAGATAAACGCTCGTGCCACTCAGTCAGTAAACCATCAAGAAGTATGCGCTCTCCTTCAATCAAAGCGTCACCATTCATGTATTTAGTGGCTACATCATGGCCCT
Source organism: Shewanella sp. VB17 (assembly GCF_013248905.1). Classification (NCBI taxonomy): domain Bacteria; kingdom Pseudomonadati; phylum Pseudomonadota; class Gammaproteobacteria; order Alteromonadales; family Shewanellaceae; genus Shewanella; species Shewanella sp. VB17. Next base: position 3,519,662 of record NZ_JABRVS010000001.1, on the reverse strand, counting down.
TGGTAATCTGACACCATCGGGTAATTATTTCACGGTGGCTCAAAGACTTGGCTTTATCCATGTCAATGTTAAGCACTAAATGGTAGTGATTGTTCATTACCACATAGGCGCATATATCAATACAAAATATGTTCGAAAGCGCTTTGATTTTATCGACAATCCAGCCGCGACGATGCTCATAACTTTTCCCAGTGAGCTTATCTTCCCCACATAGGTAGGCCCTTCTTACACAACGATTTATTATGTGATAAAACGGCGTTGATTCTGCATCAATGAGGGTTCTTCTAGCTGACGTCATGATCGTTATCCTGAACAATACGTAGTTGAAGTAACTTAAAGGCTAGTAGAGGATATGCTAAAGCACAAAAGATTTGGCTGTCCCGTCTTTCGAATGGCTGTCCCGTCTTTCGAATGAGGGTTCTTCTAGCTGACGTCATGATCGTTATCCTGAACAATACGTAGTTGAGGTAACTTAAAGGCTAGTAGAGGATATGCTAAAGCACAAAAGATATGGCTGTCCCATCTTTCATCTTTCTCTTCATGTGATAAAACGGCGTTGATTCTGCATCAATGAGGGTTCTTCTAGCTGACGTCATGATCGTTATCCTGAACAATACGCAGTTGAGGTAACGTAAAGGCTAGTAGAGGATATGCTAAAGCACAAAAGATTTGGCTGTCCTGTCTTTAGTTGAATTCACATATTATGGCAGCCATTGGTAGTAAGTTAAAAATAGAAACATGTTTCCTGAAAGTGGCCACTCAACGCCCGCATAAGCGGCTAAATAATAGTTGACTAAAATGGTTGAGCGAAGCGAAACACAGCAAACTGTTATGTATCCGTTCTAAATGCGTTTATTAGGTGCAAAACTCCATTACTTCATGGACAATTCCGGAGGGATCTTTAAAAGCAGAATAACGTCCCCATCTATTTTGGTTTGGTGATTCATGCACAAAAACAACCCCTTTCGACTTCAAATCTCTAATTTTTTCATCCAAATTTTGAACAGTAAAAACCAAGGTGGAATTAGCATTATAACCATGCTTATATTCGATTGATTCCATCCCGCTCTGGAACATAAACACTAGATGATGACCAATATTAAGTTTTAAACAATCGTCATGCTCTTCCATCAATTCAAGGCCTAAAACATTCACATAAAACTCTTTTGAAATATTAAGATTATGAACGACTAATAACGTTGATGGATTCTCCATAATTAACTTTGCTCCTAACGCCTCATTAAGAGGTTAAAATAAGTGACGAAGAAGCAAAAAGCAACTGCTTTTTGTCCTTTTGAATGACTTGTTATGCGTGAATCGAAGCACAAATTTAACTCTGCTCACCAGTACCAACAAACCCCACCATACGAGATACTAGCTCTCCGTTTTTTTCTAGGAAATACTGACCGAGCTGAACTTGTTCAGAGCCATCAGGGCCCATTCCGCCGAAAGCGACTGTGACACGAGTGACGCCGGAAACCGTGTCACTTTTAACAACCTTTGCTGACCAACCTGGAGCATTTGCGCTAAACATGCCTACATAGTTATTTAACCTCAGATCGGTTTAACGGAACACTGAAATCGTATTGAATTCAGCTGATGTAATATTGAGTTGTGGCTTATTCTCTTTGAGTTGATAGGCCACTAAACCACCTATCACATTAAGCATGAAACCATGTACACTGCGGTGTCGTGTATGTTCTATTTGTGAGATGTTTTTTAACTGATCATTGATTGTTTCGATAATAAATCGTCTAGAAAGCATGGCTCTATCCCATAGCGATAAAGCTTTTTCTTTCATATCCTTACGCACGTTATTAATGATAGTCACTCCACTCTCTAATAGGTCGCTTGCTAACGCTTTTCCAATATATCCTTTATCCGCATAAAGTTTATCCATTGATTCAACGACCATCTCTTTTACTGGTTTCGTGTCATGCACATTCGCTGGTGTTATTTTGGCTGCAACGATACCACCTTGATGGTTCACAATAAGATGAAGTTTAAAACCATAGAACCAGCCCATCGTACCTTTTCCTCGGCTAGCGAGAGCTGATAAGGTTTTATGTCTTGGAATTCGTAAATTATGACAGACTTTAATGCTCGTTGAATCAACGAACTCGATGCCTGTAGGTTCGCTTTTTAAAGAAGAAAAATAACTGCACATTGGGATAACGGCACTAGGCATGACCTCGAGAAATCGAGTGTAACTGAGTAAGTTTGGAAAGTCAGATTTGTAGAAACGAGCCAAATATCCAGTATAAAAGTTCTTGAAATCACGATGATTAGAGATATGGAAGAGTATGATAATAGTCATAATTTCACTCATAGCCATTCTGCCAGAGCGCTTACGCTTGCGAGTACCATCGGTTAGACATTGTTGTTCCCATTGAGGAATAAACACAGTACAAAAATCATCGACATCACAAAATATATCCACTAAATTATTCATATGCCCTCTGCGTGATTGATTAATCTTGGTCGAGAGCTCTGATCACAAAGAGGGTTGTTAGTTCAATTTTTTATCCCGAGTTCAGGTTATTTAATGCGCCGATACCATTTACCGTTTCGGGCGTGCGAGGATCGTCGTACTGTATCGTTTCAGTCACAGAGCTATTGATTTTGCTAAGTCTAAGCTCAGAATCTTCAATTTGCCAAGTACGGCGTTTTTCTTTACCATGCTTACGCGTTTTCCATTCTCCTTCTCCATAAACTTTCAGACCTGTTGAATCAATCACAACATGTGCCGCAGAGCCACGACTCGGTGCTCGATAGTTGATCTCAACAGTCTTAGCTCTTTTGCTTATACAGCTATAACTTGGTGAAGTCAGTGGCACATCCATAAGTTGAAATACAGAGTTGGTGAATCCTTCAAGTGCTCGTAATGACAAGTTAAAAACGCCTTTCACAACGAGTGCTGTTTCAATAGCAACATCAGAGTAAGTGAACCCTCGACCACGACGCCCGTGGTGTTCACAACAATACCAAGACTTAATTGCTTGCTCATCAATCCAGAAAGTGAGTGAGCCTCGATTAATCAACGCCTTATTGTACTGAGACCAATTGGTTATTTTATGTTTAGATTTTCCCACTTTTCAGCTTCCGTATAGCTATCTTTAGGGATCAGATCACGCTAACGGCAAAAGGTTCCCTCGATTTAGGAAACAAGGCTTGTAATACCTTGTAATTCCATATCTATAAACTCTCCAAAACCAGCTTGACGAAGCTCATCAAAATCAGGTTTTGGAAGAAAAAGATAGGATAGGCATAACTTTATAGACTATGCAAAAACCTTTCAGATTAGCTTTTCTAAAGAAAAAATCTTATTCGGTTTGATTATCTTTTAGCCTGTAAGAATGATAAAGGGGCATTTTTGAGCTAACAGGATTTACTAACTCTTACCGGAGCATGGACGCGCTAGCTTACTGTCATACAGCCTTGATCTACAACGAGTTCAGGATTAAGCACTGCCTAATTATTATTTTCTATATTATTAACTCATTGGTTAAAAAGTCTTTCTACCGTTTTCATCGGTAGAAACATGCGAATGCGTCCATTATGTTCACACAATACTTCAAAGCCAAATTTTGTATAGAATGCCTGTGCTGAATCAGTGAGACAGTCCACGACAATAGCATATGCCCTCATATGGTGGTTAACTTCCCAAAGGTACTTCAGTGCACGGATTAAACTGACTTTCCCTAGCCCAGAGCCGTGAAATTCCTTATGCACAGCTAACTGAGCTAAAAGAAACACTGGAATTGGGTATCGAGGAAGTTTCTTTGCTAGTTGCACTGGTAAGGTTTCTCGACTGATTGAGCTAGGCGCAACACTGTAAAATGCGCAGATTGCAAACTTCTGATTAAGCAATGGCTGAGCACTTGGTAGAATCATAGTTCGACTAATACCTGCTTCCATATGCTTTGCTGCTTGAGTTTTGATAAATGTATTTAGCTCTTGCTCACCACAGTCGAATGAGTTGCGGTCGTGATATGATTTACTAAGTTCTACGAACTCTTTGCCCCAACTCACTTGATACCGCTCTCATCTGTGAGTTTTGCAGCTTCCAACAAAGCTTGATTTGGGGCTTTTGCTTTGTCACAAGCAGCCATAAATGCGTCAAAGACACTATCCTGAACCACGATACTTTCGTGCTTTTCAATTACGTGTGTTGCATCTTCGTCCATAAGCCTAACTACATATTCAGTTAAACTTTTCAGACCAAGCAATGCTGATGCCTTTTCAGCTTTCGCTTTTATCTCTTCATCAAGACGGATATCTAAACGTGCTGTTGCCATAACTCCTCCAGTGTACGGACATATTCCGTAACATCATAGATTATAGTTCAAACATTGAACACATTCAACTTGTACGGAAAGATTACGGATTTTAAAAAATAATTATTTCGATGCGACACTGAGACGCATTAATTCGTCGGGAGCTGAATTCAGATAACTTTTAGTATGGAAAACGCACATTAACATCATGTGAATGAGTATTTACTCTACCGAATAAAGGGGCAAAAATAAGCCAGAAAACTAACCTGCAAGGCCAAACCGAAGAAACACACTTGCTTTACTTAAAGGGTGTAGCTGCGGCTGCGAGCTTACAAAACAGGGCGAAGTTTCACAAAGTGAAACTCTATGAGCGAGAGACATTGATGTCGAACTGGCCGTTTAACATGGACGTTATTGGTTTTGGTAGAGCTCACTGGCCTATTCAGTTCCATACTGGAATTAGGCATTTCCACCGTCCGTGGCGGTCAGATGTACTTGCGGCGTCTCACTGAAGTAGCTGCACATACGTCGTTCTATAACATCCTGTTACCACGACATTGGTGTGTCCTACACGGCAGCCACTGGAGGCGATAGATAACCATGAAGATTAGTTTTCCAATCGCTCCACTAAATACCAACTCAGCCCAAATTGAAGAGTAAAAATGTGATCAATCTTTATTCGAAGAGGCGTCATGAACTGCGGATAAAATTTATCGCTCCTAAATGTTTATTAATCACTAGTATTGGTGCCTAAGCTGAGTAAAGTAATGTGCAGGTATAAATAGGTATAAGTTCTATCTAGTCCTTTCTTTGCGAATACGAAACATTTTCTGTAAACTAACACCATTCAAGAGACATTTTTAGCTATGTGTACATAATTGAATACACAGACTAAATCCCGCCCTTATGTAACAAGCCTAACTACTTGAATTTTAGGTTGAAATTAATAGAGAGTTTACTAATGAGTGAAAAGTTGCAGAAAGTCTTGGCCCGTGCAGGCCATGGCTCCCGTCGTGAGATGGAGGCATGGATTGCTGCAGGCCGAATTAGTATAGATGGTGAGATAGCCACTTTGGGTGATCGCGTCGAAGGCGATGTTAAAATTAGAATCGATGGACGTGCTATTTCAATTAAGTCCGAAGATGATCTTATTTGTCGCGTGATTGCTTATCATAAGCCGGAAGGTGAGATCTGCAGCCGTAAAGATCCAGAAGGTCGTCCAACCGTGTTCGATCGCCTACCTAAAACGCGTGATTCACGTTGGGTTTCTGTAGGGCGTCTGGATATTAATACTTCTGGTTTATTATTATTTACCTCAGATGGAGAGCTGGCTAACCGCTTGATGCACCCATCTAATGAAGTTGAGCGTGAATATGCGGTGCGTACATTTGGTGAAGTCAATGATGCGTGTATTCAAAAACTTCGCACAGGTGTGACGTTAGAAGATGGCCCAGCCCATTTTGATAAAGTTAAGGCTGCGGGTGGTGAAGGCATGAATAAGTGGTGGCATGTGACACTGGCTGAAGGCCGTAATCGTGAAGTACGCCGTTTATGGGAGTCTCAAGAAGTCCAAGTCAGCCGCCTTATTCGGATCCGTTACGGTACGATTGAGCTGCCAAAGTCACTGCCTCGTGGAGGTTGGGTTGAGTTGGAGCTAGAGCAGGTCAATTATTTAAGAAAAACCGCTGGGTTAGATAATGAAAACCGCACTATGTTGGGCACTGACAAGCACAGTGTTGCCCGTGCTAAAGTTAAGAGCGCTAAGATTAAACGTGCTGTTAATAAGCATAAATCCAATGCCAGTAAAAATACACGCCAACGCAGTAGTTAATCATGCATTTTTAAGTTGAAACGTCATGATTAAAAGGTCGCTAAAGCGGCCTTTTTTTGTGTCTTTTTTTAGCCATTTACGATGAGAAAACGGTTACTTATCCCATGCCATGCTATAAATAAGTTAAGACTAACTACTAGGTTTCATGATGAAATTAGTGTCGGTGGATAAAATTTGGGATCAAGGAGAGCACAACGCGTTTACTGATATGGTGCGCTTTGGCGATGAGCTTTATTGTGTGTTTCGCGAAGGCAGCGCCCATGTGTCAGATGATGGTTCACTGCGAGTGATTCGATCATTTGATGAAGGTCACACATGGGAGTCAGTTGTCTTAATGCAGATGGCTCATGCTGATCTGCGAGATGGTAAATTGTTAGTGTATGAGGGGGAGCTGTTGCTCTTAGGACTGGGAAGTTTTATTTCACGTGTTAAACAGATGAGGCAGTCTTACCTTTGGCGTTCAGATGATGGGGTGTCTTGGTCTATTCCGGTCGAAGTCGCTCAGCCTAATGATTGGTTATGGCGACTTTCAGCGCATAATAACGTGTTATGGGGGCTCTCATATTTTCCAGATCCTGCAGGTTACGTTAGCCTGTATAAAAGTGTCGATGGTTATTGCTTTAGCAGAGAATGTCAATATTTGAATCAGCAAGGTTATGTGAATGAGTCTGATTTAATCTTTGATGAAGGTGATAATGTACATTGTTTACTTAGACGAGATCCAGTTTGGGAACCTGAAGAGGCGGCTTTATTGGGATCTTCTAAACCTCCCTATCAAGATTGGAAGTGGAAGGCGTTAGACAAGCGAATAGGTGGACCGGTGAACTTTTATTACCAAGGCCACCATTACGCTATCGTGCGTCTTTATGACGATAAAGTTCGCACCAGTGTGGTTGAAATCGATGAGGAGTCATTAACCATTATAGAGTTGCTTTGTCTGCCTTCCGGCGGGGATACCAGTTATGCCGGTGTCGTACTAGAAAAAGAGCGTTTAAAGATCAGCTATTATTCATCCCATGAGGGGAAAACGGCTATTTATTTCGCTGTCATTGACATGTAATCTAATGGGTATTGTATTTGAAATAAACACGACAAGAAGCATGTGCCTTTTGTCGTGTTTGAATCGCGTTACTGAGCGTTAATTTGCTGCCCATTAACAGCGACAGAGTCATGACCCATGAGGTAAAGATAAGCAGCCATAATGTCTTCTGCTGCTTTAAGCGTTTGTGGGTTTTCTGCTGGGTAAGCATTAGCGCGCATGCCGGTACGAGTGGCACCAGGATTGATACTGTTCACCCGAACATTTGAACCTTCGTATTCATGGGCAAGTGTTTGCATCATGCCTTCAGTGGCAAATTTAGAGATAGCATACTCCCCCCAAAAGGCTTTTCCTTGGCGACCAACACTGCTTGAGGTGAATACCAATGAAGCCAATGGTGCCTTTTTCATTACAGGCAACAGGGCTTTTGTTAGCATGATTTCTGCAATAACATTGACCTGCATTACCTTTTGGACTGAATCCATCGCGATATGTTGAAATGGCCCAAGTACACCTAATATGCTGGCGTTATGCAGGAGTCCGTCTAGGTGGCCAAATTGCTGTTCTATGGTCTCAGCCATGTCGATATAGTGTTGTTCTGTCGCACCTTGTAGATCTAAAGGGACGATAGCAGGCTTTGGGTACCCCGCTTGCTCAATTACATCATACACCGCTTCTAATTTTTTAACGGTTTTACCGAGTAAAATAACGGTTGCACCATGCTGTGCAAACGCCACTGCAGCGGCGCGGCCAATACCGTCGCCAGCGCCCGTCACGAGTATTGTTTTATTCATCAGCAAATCTTTTGCAGCTTGATATTCCAACATGAGTCAATATTTCCTATTGGCGGAAAAGCCCGCCACCTCTAGAGTCACTGAAATGATGCACACTTGTTTCAAACAAATGATTAACCATTGTTTGTGCATTTCGTGGTTGCTTGTGACAAAAATGTAGCTAAGCCAATGTATTTACGTTAACTTAAGCTAAGGTAGGGACTGATAAAAGTCCTATTTGGTCACACTATGATTGCCTATTGTGACTAAATTCTTTGGTGAAAACAAAAAATTATTATAACAAGATTTGGGGAACAAGATGAAAAGACTCTTTTTAGGTGTAGCGGTTGCATCTGCGCTTGGGCTGACAGGGTGTGGTGGGGACAGCGTAGAAGAATTAAGTGACAAGGTTGAGGCGTTAACGCCAGTTTCTCATATCGCTTTTGATCCAGGTAATAAGGATCCCGCTAAGCGCACACTTCCTACTCCTAATGATCTGTTGTTTAGTGGGACGCTCGACGGCACCATTAAACTACCCGATGAGTTGAATGATGGCAGTAGCGATTATACCGATCCCCAAATAGTCATCGGAGCATTAGACGGTTGGTCGACAGTGGCACCTATTTCAATCACTGTAGAGCTTGCAACGGATCTTGATGGCACTGTATTGCTCCTTGATGTCGCTTCTGTGTTTCAGCCAGGTGCGGTGAGAATGTTTGAGGCCACCGTTGGCGGTCCGTTGTCATCGGATGCAGAGTGTAAAACTGCGCCTTCAGCATCAGCGTGTAAAGTCGGCGATGAATTGCAATTTGGGGTCGATTTTATTGCTAAAGCCGTGGGCAATACCATCGCGATCGTGCCCCTCAAGCCATTAAAATCCAATCAGTCTTATATTTATGCCACCACTAATCTTGTTGTCGATTCAGCGGGGCAATCTGTGGCTGCTTCATCAACGTATAACAGCGTGAGATTAGACATTGAGACACTGCCGCTTGAAACGGTAGAGCAATTGTCGTTGCAAACCTTAGTTAATAGTTATGAGAAAGGTTTAGCTCAAGCTCACAGTGTCGATGCAAACACCTTAAGTTATACAGGTTTGTTCACGACACAATCAGTTACCGATGTGTATAAGACTGTGCAGTTGTTGATGCTTGACCCTAGTCCGCAAAGCCCCTTTGCACCTTCAATATCAGTGCCAGTTCCGCATCCTTTAGGCGTGACAATGGCGCAGGCGGCGGGGTTAACTGTCGCCGATTTGTATACTGCTGATCTGACTGTGCCAACCTATGGGAGCTGTAATTCGACTCAGTGTTCTGGGATCAGTACTTATTGGCATGCCTTGGGGGATAGTCCTGTTGCGGTATTATTGGCGCTACAAACAGGCACTATGAGCCAACAACATTATGGTGCACAAGCCACAGTTTATGGGATTGATCCTAATGCAGCACTTGCTAACCCAGCATTGTTAGCTGGAAAAACCTGGTTGTTAGATGATGGCGATGCGGCCGATAAAACCAAACACCTGACCAAGTTTAATCCTATTCCTCAGCCGACAGGGCAAGAAGTGATCAAGGTGCTTATTTCCATACCGAATGTTGGCACCATGCCAGCTGCTGGCTGGCCGACGACGATAGCCATGCATGGTCTTAGTGGCCTCAAAGAGCAGACTCTTGCCTATGCAGACATGTATGCATCTAAGGGGGTGGCTACTATTGCGATCGATATGCCGCTTCATGGTGAACGCTCTTATGATGCGAACAATGATGGTGTCTATGAAGTCTCAGCAACAGATAAAAGTGCTGGCTCGGCGTTTGTCAATGGTAATTCACTAGTTTTTACTAATATCGATAGTACGCTAACGGCTCGTGATAATTTTCGTCAGGCAACCTTAGATCACCTTGCCCTGCGCGCTTCATTAACAGGTTTAGCGGGCGCACTTGGGCAAGCTGCTCAGCCACAGATATTTGATATCAATAATATCAGCGTGCAAGGTTTAAGCTTAGGCGGCATTGTTAGCACTAACTTCTCGGCTTATGCTAACACTGAGCTGCCAGATCCTAATTCAGGCACTGATTTAAGTTATGTGTATAAGCTCAACGCTGCTTCTTTAGTCGCGCCAGCGGGTGGGTTAGCAGGTACCTTTATTGGCTCAGAAACATTTGGGCCTTTGCTATTGTCAGAAGTGACAGCAAGTGAGGATTTTCAAAAGCTGGTTGATGCGGCTAACACTGAAAATTATGCACCAGATACAGCACAATACGCTGCACTGGTTGAAGCTGTGTATGCCGGATTTTTACCGAGCTTTGCCTTTGCTGTGCAAACGGCACTGGACAGTGCCGATCCGATTAACCATGCTGCCATGTTAAAGGCGACTGGTCTGCCGGTTCACTTGATTGAAGTGGTCGGTGACGGTGGTGATACAAATTTACCGGATCAAGTCTTACCTAGCCGTGTTGATAACTACCCATTATCAGGCACAGAGCCTTTGATTGATAATCTTGAATTAGCCTGTATTTCGAGCACCTCAGTAGGCTCAGGTGCAGTGCGTTTTACTAAAGGCGATCACAGTTCGCTTATTAATCCCGAAGGCTCCGCAGCCGCTACGATTGAGATGCAAGCACAAGTAGCCGGTTATGCACAAACGGCCAGTCAGGGCAGTGCCAGTATTACGATTGGTGATGAGAGTGTGATTAAACCTTGCTCTGTGCCAGCAGGGTAATAAGGAAGCCGTAATCTGTGTAATAGGTAAATGTAGGTAAAACCCAGCATTGGCTGGGTTTCTTTTTATTGTTCGTTTTCTTATTGCATTAAAGCTTGTTAGAATAACCATCATTTTTTAGATTGAACAAGATTGATTTGCTGGAGCATATTTTGGAATTTTTGTACGAGTATGGCATGTTTTTCGCTAAAGCTATCACGGTCGTGTTATCGATCATTGTGGTGGTTGTTGTGGTACTGGCCTCTGCGGTTAAGCAAAAAGGGGGTAAAGGTGAGCTTAAATTAACCAATATTTCAGAAGAGCTGAAAGACCTGCAACATGATCTAAAAGAAGAGTTGTATAGCAAAACTCAATTTAAAGCGTATGAAAAGCAACGAAAGGCGGATGAAAAAGCCAAAGATAAGGCATTGAAAGAGCAAACAGAGCAGGCATTAGCACCAAGAACTTTTGTGGTCGATTTTAAAGGCAGCATCGATGCGAATGAAGTGTCATCATTGCGTGAAGAGATCAGTGCGATTATTGCCATCGCTGAGCCTGGTGATGAAGCCATTGTTAACGTTGAAAGTGGCGGTGGTATGGTTCATGGTTATGGCTTAGCATCAAGCCAACTTGATCGTCTTCGTCAGGCTAACATCCAGCTGACTATTTGCGTTGATAAAGTGGCTGCGAGTGGCGGTTATATGATGGCGTGTGTGGCGAATAAAGTGTACGCAGCGCCATTTGCTATTGTTGGCTCGATTGGTGTTGTGGCGCAAGTGCCAAACTTCAATAAGTTGCTTAAAAAACACGATATTGATTATGAGCAGCATACGGCGGGTGATTTTAAACGTACCTTGACCATATTTGGTGAAAATACCGATGAAGGCCGTGAGAAGTTCCAGCTAGAACTTGAAGAGACTCATGAATTATTTAAAGGTTTTATTGCACAATATCGCCCAGATTTAGACTTAGCTAAAGTGGCTACAGGTGAGCATTGGTATGGGCAGCAAGCAATTGAGCTTGGGTTAATCGATGGGATTTCGACCAGTGATGATGTCATTCTTAATTTAGCTAAAGAGCGGACTGTTATTAAAGTCAGATATCAATTAAAGAAAACATTTGCCGATAAAATCGCGCATGCCGCTTCGTTATCTTGCAATGCTGTGTTGAATAAAATGGCTGAGAAAAATCAAATATTAGGCTAGCATTTCCGCCGAGTATGTGAATGAAAAAAAGCCTACATTACGTAGGCTTTTTGGTGTCTAAGAAGCGAGTTTGTGAATATACCGTTGACACTAAAACGCGAGTGACCGATATGCACCCGCAGTGTGCTGTAGGTCTCAATCATCACTTTTACCCTTGATAACATAGTGCCCACTAAGGTGAACAGCTAGCCATAGGCAGTCGCGTTATCCATTCGTGAATAAGTGCGACACCTTCATCATGAATTAAACTACGTCCAATTTCTGGCATGCGATCGCCCGGTGTATTGGTATCCATTCTGAAGTGAGAGATAGAGTCTTGCGGCGATCCGGGAACGACATCATAGCTTAAGGATCCTCCACCATAAGCCACCGGAGATTTACAGGTACCGTGTGCAAAACCATCGCCGTATGCTCGCCAGTATTCAAGTGTGAGGCCGGTATTAGAGGCATTACCTTCTGGTCGGTGACAATGAGCACAGTTGATATCCAGATAGCCTTTTGCCGTGTTCATTAATAAGGTATCTGAGTATGTCGTTACATCGTTTTTTTCTTTATCTGTGTAGGTTGGCACAGTACTGATTGTGGTGACATCAGGGACTCCTTGTAGTATGCCAGCCTGCTGCCATTTCATCAGTTGATTCATGGCTCCGTCAGTGTAGGTATAGTTTTTATTCAGATGACGTGCTTTAGGCCCAATAGGGACAAAAATAGCTGGGCTGTGATTTGAGGCTTTAAACTGATGACATTGTTTACATTGATTCATGCTAGGAACAAGATAATTAAAATTAAGTACTTTATTGTTATGTGTAATTTGTTTTGCTTGAATCGCACCAGCTTTCGCTATAATGGCATTGGATTTGTCAGTATTATGGAGGTAAGGTAGCGCAGTCCAACCTGTTGAACGGTGGATCAGTAAGCGTGTTTCAATCATGTCCTCTTTATCTATGCCGCGTGCGTTAGTATTCGCAGGCAGGGCGAAGGTTTTAGTGATCACAGTGCCTACAGGAAAATCCATGCTTTCTTGGGAAGAGTAGTTTGCTTTTTCACCTTCAGGCACAAAAATAAAACGGTATTTACTGGCATAGTCAGTGAAGAGTTGAGTATTGAGATCGTAAGGTAACCCGCCAGAATTTGCATCTGCCGTTGGGTTTGAGTTGTTTAAAAATAGGTTATAGTCAGCTAGGTTTGGGCAGTTAGCCCTTAATAGCGCCTGCCAATTGACTTGTTCGCCTATGGGCTCACAAAGCGTTAATTCTCCGTCACCGAGGAACAGCGCTTCCCCTTCATCTATTGCCCCAGTGCCGCTGACTGTATTTTGCCCGTCACAACCGGCGACCTCGTCATCAATGCCACAACCAAAGATGTTATCTGCGAATGTGACCGTATGTGTGGGTAGACGGACTTGACTACATTTCATTATCTCATTTTGAGTGGCTTCATAAAGCACATTAGGGTAAGTAATATCAACATTGTCGTTGGCATACAGTCGCCCAAATGAGACATCACCGTTGTTGGTCGAACAAATATTATCGCTACCATCGTCGGCGAATGGCATCTCTTGTAAGCCTAAATACGCAGCGGTGCCGTTATTTGATAACATTTCACCTAACCCGTCATAGAGCACGCCGGGAAATGTTCCATGAGTAAACATGTAAGCTTTGATAATGTCGTCGATCAGGTGGCCATTGGGTTGCTTGCCATAATCAGTGATCAGATTGTCGTGGAGATAGATATTACGGGGTGTGGGTCGCCAACCATCTTCAATGGGTTGATTTGTCTGACCATAGTTAGCGACAAAGGCATTCATATCAGGTTCTGCGATAAAAAAACTACTGATCGCGATCCCCATAGTATCGTGGTGAGTGATTTCATTGTTGAAGATCTCGACATCGCTGGTAGAAAGCACAATAATTCCGGTTCCCGGTGGAACAATATGCACCCCAGCTGGATTAGCTGATGCATTAGCAAAGTTCTTAGTGTTATTGTTAGAAATTTTATTATTGAAAACACGAACACTAGCCCCGTATTTGTGGTTATTGATTGGTAAGTCAAAGACTAAAATACCACCAGTATTACCGATAGCTTGATTATTATAAACATCGGCATAGTGTGAGTTTTCAATTTCGATCCCAGCCACATTTTCTTTGGCAATGTTGCGGCGAACCACAATGTATTGAGATTGACCGACATAAATTCCGGCATCGGCGCTGCCTCTTACATAGCTATCTTCAATCAGAATGTTTGCACACTCGACGGGATAAAGTCCATAAGCACCATTGTGTTTATCGAGTTCACCTTCCCAGACAGTGGCGAGTTTTCTGAGTATGACTCCGTTGGTATTCTTGAGTTTAATCCCATTATTTTTTGCTTCATTAACAGACAAGTCTTGGATAGTAATATTAGCGGCATTTTGGACGAATATACCATCGCCTGAGAGTGAGTCTGAAAAATCCAATATGGTTTCATTCATACCATATCCCATGATGGTGATGTTGGTTACCATATAACCATCACCATCGACATCACCGTCGAACAAGAGACTTGATGCTATTTTAAAGTGACCTTTAGGCAGTACAATAACGTCATTGCTTTGCGCGTTAATCAAGGCCTCTTGAATACGGATCGTCAAATTTTCTCCAGCTTTGATCATGATAGCGTCTTTTGGAAAGTGTGGGGTTGTGCTTGGAATCGTGGAGTTGCCTTTTATAATCAGTTTGTCATCATCTGATAAACATCCGCTGAGAAATAGTAAGCTTGCACAGGTAATTAACGTGAGTATTGACCATGATAATGTTTTTTTTAGCATAGTATCTCCAGTTTATATTGATTATTCCGCTGATATCCCTAGGCACAAAGGAATGAGCCTGCTTAATCATTACCCTACTCAAGGGTATTAGGAACTCAGAAAGAAAAACCTGAGGTGTTTGAGTATTAATTATACAGACTTACCATATCGACAAGGCATTGTTGAGTCAACATTCTGTTAACAAAAATAATGCGTTACTTTTATGAGATTTTATAGCCTTTTATAAGGTGTTATTTCTGATAAACTATCGGCAAGCTTGACAAGATCCCTTAATGCCCTTCACTATGCTGATAATTGTGACCAAAATTAGTTTTCTGTCAGCTATTTTGTAACATAGGTAACTTGTATTATCTTTTGGAGATAAGCTATGGCATTTGGCCAGTACAAAACGATAAATATATTGGTGGTAGATGATCATTCATTGATTTTTGATGGTTTAAGTAGCTGCTTAGCGCCCTATCCAGAATTGGAATTAGTGGGATTTGTTGAAGATGGTTTAGCAGTATACGAACAATGTTTGAAATTAACACCTGATCTTGTGTTTATGGATCTTAAATTACCGGGCATGAGTGGCTTTGATGTTATTCGTCAGTTACGTAAGCGTTGGCCTAAAATGATGATCATTATGTTAACCGCGACGATTGAGGAGAAAAGTGCGCGTGAGGCTTTGGATGTCGGTGCAAATGGTTATGTGGTTAAAAACAGCCCCAAAAGTACCCTTATTGCGGCCATAAAATGCGTGAGTAAAGGCAAAGTTTTTATCGATCCAAGCTTAGATGAACAGCAGATAGAGGCCTTAGATGGTGTTGTTGATGGTGATATGCCTATGCTGACTCCCAGAGAACAACAGG
The DNA here is from genome assembly GCF_013248905.1 of Shewanella sp. VB17. Taxonomy (NCBI): domain Bacteria; kingdom Pseudomonadati; phylum Pseudomonadota; class Gammaproteobacteria; order Alteromonadales; family Shewanellaceae; genus Shewanella; species Shewanella sp. VB17. The sequence continues at coordinate 3,504,182 of NZ_JABRVS010000001.1, read as the reverse complement.
TTTTAAAATTGATTTGTGAGGGAAGGCGTAATCGCGACATTGCCGAGGATTTGGTGATAGGCTTGAAAACGGTTGAAACCCATAGAATGAATTTAATGCGTAAACTCAACGCACATAATGTGGCTGAGTTAATGCATTGGGCTCAGCGATTATCATAGTCTGTTTCAACCTCTTACATGGCAGCACACATTTTTAGACATTGGACTGTGAAGCCAATGCCTGAATCAATGCATCTAGCGGGGTCAAGGCTGCTAAATCGAGACAGGATTCAGCTTCCAGAGCGAGTTCCAAATCAGCTGCAATGTCGGAAATCGCGTTCATCCCAGCAAGTCCTGCGCTCCCTTTGATCGTATGCAGTACATCACTCAGGTTTTCCCATTCTTTGTCAGTGATATGTTGTTTTGCTTGGGTTGTCATATCTGTTAAATGGACGATGAGTCTATGCTTGAGATTGGTATTGGAGTATTCAATCATTGGCGTATTGATATCATTATTTATCATCAGTGGCATATCGCGATCTAGCTGTAAATCTGCCGCTTTTTCTAACGCTCCATTTAGTTGTTTTAATGATACTGGTTTGGTTAAATAGCTGTTCATCCCAGCCGTCTCAATACTGTCGTGTTCCATTGGATTTGCGTTTGCTGTTAGCGCAAATATAGGGCAGTCAGTGTCTAATATCGCTTCGCTTTCACGCCATCTTCGAGTGGTTTGATACCCATCTAATCCTGGCATACGTATGTCCATTAGCACGAGATCGAATACATGCTTCTCGCCTTCTTTTAATGCAGATTCTCCGGAGTTAACACTGAATACCTGTTGACCTAATTCCACTAACATCTTACTGATAATCTCTCGGTTGGTTTCGACATCATCAACCAAGAGAATTTTTAATCGCCAAGGGAGTAAGATAAGAGAGTGATTGCGCTGCTTTTGAGGTAAGTTATGGCGAATTTCATGCAAACGTTGCCAGAGGCGAGCGGGTAGGTGAGCCAGCTCAGGGTGACTGAGTGCTTTATTATCCCCTTCAATGGGAGTTGCTCCCCATTGTGATAACTGCTTATGCAAAGCGAGCGGAGCGATGATAGGAGCTGATGGCAAGACGGGGGGCTCACTGGCTTCAGTAAGAGGCAGATCTAAAATAAAGGTACTGCCCTTGCCTAAGGTACTGAACATTGTCAGTCTTCCATGCATTTTTTGTGCGAGTTTGACTGAAATAGGTAAACCAAGTCCAGTACCAATTTGGTGATGACAACTTTGGGCGAAGGGCTCAAATATACGTTGCTGATCTTCAATGGTGATGCCATCACCCGTGTCTTCCACGCTAAAGTAAAGGTGATTTTCAACGACTTCAATGCGTAATAATATATGTCCTTTCTCGGTAAATTTAGCTGAATTACCCAATAAATTGACTAAGATTTGCCTGACTCTTAAGGGATCTAATCGTGTTGTTTCTGGCACATTGGCATGGATAATACATTGGAGTGAAATAGGTTTATTTACCACCCTATTTTGTATCGTTAGCATGGCATTGTCGGCTAATTTCATGACAGGATAGCGTTGATAATTTAATTCTATTTGATCGGCTTCTATGCGGGAAAAATCGAGTAAATTGTTAATAATGGCGAGCAGTGAATTGGCACAGTTATAGGCCGTGTCTCTAAGATCCATTTGTTTTGTGTTCAATTGCGTATTGCGTAGTAATTCTAATGAGCCTGTTATGCCATTGAGTGGAGTTCGAATTTCATGACTGATATTGGTCAAATGTTCAGTTTTACGTTCATTCGCTTTTTCGGCATCTTGGGTTGCAATGGCGAGTTGATGGGTACGCTGCTCCACTTTTTTCTCGAGTACATCGTAGTTTTCTTTTACCGTATCGAGCAGGTGATTATAGGCTCTGGCTATTTGACCTAGTTCATCATTTCGTTCTTCAGGGAGACGTCGCTCGAAGGTGGGTTGAATATCGCTGTTAATAATGTTGACAAAATGGCCAATAGGTTTGGCGAGGTTGATGCGTAGAACGTTCAGTAAGACAAACGCCATAACGGCCAAAGATAACAAAGACCAAGGTAGCTCAGTAAAGAATGGCATGAGTGCCATATCTTGTAAAAAATCTTTTGAAATCAAAGTTATTTGTTGCCAGTCAGGGCCATTAATATTTTCTTTAATGACATAATAATTGCCCAATGCGTGTGGGATTTTTTTATTAGTATATTGATGCGGATTGTTAAATTCATCTTGTAGTGCCGCTAAAGTATCAGGTGATAAATTTAATATTGAATTTGAAAATAGCTCACCTGTCGGTGTCATGAAAAAGCTGATATCTCCTCGGCCAAGAGAATTATTTAATGACATTAGTGAGACCAAATTGATTCCAAATCCGACTTGAGAAGAATCTGGGTTATTAGGTTCGCTGGAGTAGCTAAAAATTAAATGATAATTACCCGACTTCTTATTGAATATTGGCGCTCCCCAACGATATCCATCAATTGAAGGTTGGCTTGCCAGTTGCTTTATCTCTTTTAGTCTGATGTGAAAATATTCTTCGTCGGCATTAGAGTCGGCATAGATAGAGACACCTTTATGAGGTTTATAGATAAAACTATCTAAATACCTGTGTTGGCCTGCATTACCAAAGGTCTGAGCTACCCACATGCTTAAAGTATCTTTTGTTTGATCTGTACTGTCAGGAAAAGGAAAATAATGAGCGACTATTTCTTGAGCATTCACTTTATCTATGGATGAAAATTGATGTAATTGTTTATCGAGCTGTCGTGCATCATAACTGGCATCGGTAAACAGATTATTACTAACCTGAGATCTGAGATCGCTGAGTTCACTATAGGCGATAAGTGCGCGATCTAAGGTGCGGGTAAAGGCATTGCTGTATGACTGATATTCAATCATGAGCCAAAGAGTGATAAGGACTGCTGTGAATGAGACCGTGAGCTTAGTCACCAGTGATGCTTTCCATCTAATCTGTATCATATGTTGTCCATGTAGTGCTGAAAATAACCATCGCTTGTGTTAGAAAATAACCTAAAAATGGGGTGCTTGCATTAATTCCTTTGTCAGGCTGTTTTGGCAACTTTAGGGCATCATTTTTTGTTTTGCTATGTCATCTTTTTATTTAGTTCAATCATCATATCAACATGCTTCCATGGATTTCATCGCATGAGACCTTCGCTAGAGGCAGTTAAGGTGTTTACCTGATGGGCGAAAAATCTCTATTGTCACATACTGATCCCATAGAGTAAGCAAGGTGGTCGTCGAGATGATAGGTAGGTTAGTTAACAGTGGATTTCTCATATCAAACTCACATCAAGGTCGTAATGAATGGTTACTTGCCGAGAGAAAAGCTTATGTTGTTGAACAACACGGTTCAGCCTCAGTCGCTATAGTATTAGATGTACCACAAGATGTAACTAATGATTGGATAAATCAGACAAGCTTAGTATTGGCTGCCAGTGAAACAACCAGAGACTACGGTTTACAATACAGAGATAATACTTGGTTATTATGGCGCTATTACGATGAAAATCAAGATGATGAAAAACTGTCTCAAGCGGTGGCTTTTCAACTCGCGATTGCACGGTTTATCGAAAAAGATTTAATTAAACCATTTGATCGTTATCGAGCATCCATTATTGGGAGGACAGCATGAAGACATTTATCTGCTTGTTATTACTTTTTAATTTTACCTTAGCTCAAGCGATGCCATTAACGGCTGTTCAATGGCAAGGTGATCCTTTTGTGATGATCAGTCGTGGTACTTCATTAGCGTCGGTCTTGCAAGACTTCGGCAGTAATTATGGTGTGCCAGTGGTGATTAGTGACAAGATCACCGATAAATATGTTGGCACTATTCAAGACCAAGCTCCTCAACAAGTGATCAAAGAGTTAAGTCATCGTTATGGCTTAGTTTGGTATTACAACAATGAGGTGTTGTATGTGTATAAAGCAAGTGAAATCACTAATGAAGTCATATCATTAACAAGTTTACCGGCTGCTAAAGTGAGCCAATATCTTACGTCTGCAGGTGTGCTTGATGTCGGGGTTTGCAGTATTAAATCTGTTGCAGGGATCAGTGGGCTGCAGGTGTCGGGCGTACCAGCGTGCATTCAGAGTGTGACTAAGCTGACTGAGCAACTTGATGCTAGCGCTAAAAAAACTTCAGAGACCCAAGAAGCTGTGCGGGTTTATCCTCTTAAATATGCTTCAGCAACTGATTCTGTTTACCAATACCGTAGTCAGTCAGTCAAGATCCCGGGACTCGTGACAGTGCTTAAAGACATGGATCAAGGGACACAAATTGCAGATGCAACGGCAGGTGTGACAAGCAGTAATAGTGGTCCCGTTTTTGCTGCCGATCCTCGTCGAAATGCCATTATAGTACGCGGAAGTGCCCGTGATATGGCGACCTATGGTTCGTTGATTAAGCAGCTTGATACCAAGCCCACCATGATAGAGGTGTCAGTGTCTATTTTGGATGTTGTCGCAGGTGACTTTAAAAAACTGGGGATTGATTGGTCTGCATCAGCTAAATTGGGTGGTGGTTCTGTGAGCTTCAATAGTGATAACGGTAACGGTAACTTTTCTACTGTGATAGGCAATACCGGTAATTTTATGGTGAAGTTAAATGCACTCGAGCAAAACTCTAAGGCTAAGGTATTATCTCGGCCCTCTGTTGTTACTCTGAATAACGTTCAGGCTATATTGGATAAAAATATTACTTTTTACACCAAGGTACAGGGAGAAAAAGTGGCTAAATTGGAGTCTGTCACAACTGGCTCATTATTAAGAGTGACGCCCAGATTGATCGATGAAGCAGGTCACCAAGCAGTGATGTTGAATTTAAATATCCAGGATGGTCGACAGAGTCAGGCGGTGAGCAAAAGTGAGCCGATCCCTCAAGTAGAGAATTCTGAAATATCGACCCAAGCGACACTAAAATCGGGTGAGAGTCTGTTGATTGGTGGATTTGTGCAGGATAGAGATGAAACAACACAAAATAAGATCCCGTTATTGGGTGATATTCCTTTGTTAGGTGGCTTATTCAGAAGTACAGATCATAGTACTCAAAGTGTGATGCGTTTGTTCCTTATCAAAGCGGAACCGGTTAACCAAGGAGATTAATATGTCTTCAATATACAAGCTTTTATGGTTAAAGGGTCCACTCGAAGGAAGAGAGCTCTGTTTGCCTTTAGGTAAAATGAGTATCGGTCCTGATGGTGATGTTCTAGCAACATTGCTAGAGGCACAACAATTGGATTTGTTTATCGATGAGGATGGTGTGCATTGTCGAAGTAAAGTCACAAGTTGGGTAGAGGGTAAACTTGTGGTTAAGTTAGACACATTGCCATTATATCAAGTAATTGAAATCGATAATATTTCAATTGTGATAGGGAAAGTCGATGATGAACTGAAGATGCGGATAATCCCTAAGCGGTTGGGATCCAAGGTGACCAAACCTTACTGGGTATTTCTGCTTATGTCTTTCTTGACGTTATTGCTTTTGTTCACTGTGATCTTAGCACCCAGTTCACAGACAAAGGCGGTGTTGACACAACATCAGTGGTTATCGCAACAGTTGATTCAAGATGGTCTCAATGATATCAACGTCACTTGGTCAACGTCTGGCGTCGCAACATTAAGTGGATATTGCCACGATGCACAACAGATCTCTGGATTTTTTAGTGATTTGAAAAGTCAAAATATTCTATTTGTTGACCATACCCAATGTGGCGATCAATTGATCAGCAATGTCAAAAATGTATTGGCTCAAAACGGTTTTCCTGACGCGGTTGTTGAACTTGGGGATAAGTTGGGAAGCGTGACCATATCAGGGGCTATTAGTTCTGGTACTGCATGGGATAAAGCGGTTGATACGTTTAACAATTTGCCAGGCCTTATTAGTTGGCAGGTGTCGAATCAGGTTGATAGTCTATTAAAGCCTCTAATTGGCGAACTTAGACAAAAACAATTACTTGAAGGTTTAATGATTACACAGGTAAAAAATACCATTGTGATAACGGGTAAAATGACTAAAGAGACAGAGAAAAAAGTGGTGGAGATCACCAGTGCGCTAGATAAAAGTCACCTCAGTGGGTTGAAGTTTGTTTTTCAAAATATTCCGGTCCATGACGAACTGACTAATATGTTAAGTTCGTCAGTTGTAAGCTATGGAGGCAATACGCAATCTCCCTTCATCGAATTAGTCAACGGCACTAGGTTATCTGTTGGCAGTAAATTAGCGAATGGATTCGTGATTGATTACATGAATGTACATGGTTTGGATTTAAGTCGTGGTGGTGAATTAGTTCATCTTCCATTAATTTTTTAGAGAGCTATTAAGAGGTCGATATGTCAAGGATCACTCAATTAGAAGATGATATTAAAATCGGTTGTAAAAATAATAATGAATATAAAATACAATTGAATGCTATCAGAGATAAAGTATATGCGTTAAAAGTAAGTGATAGAAAATGTTTGTTAGATGCGGTTGATTCAGCTGAAGAGGTAATAGAGACTTTGTTTCATCGTTATAAATAGTAATAAATTAACCACTCTGTAAAGGTCAGACCAGTTCGCTTTTGAAATGTGTTTTTTATGATATACCCAACAAAAGCATGAGTATAATATTTAATTAAGTACTTATGGATATTCCCATCGTCAAATAAAGTATTTAATTAAACTTTAAAAGGTCAGATCCATTTTTTCGATATGTAAAATTTAAAAATAACTAGTATGAAAGTTAAGGAGATTGTTATGGATATGTTCAGCGATATAAAATCAGTAATGAATGACCTTCAGCAACGTAAAATGGCATTAGGTCTACAGCTTAAAGAGTTTCAGGACTTACAAAATGAGATAAATCAATTAGTAGAACGTTCACCAAACGATCAAAATGCTATGGCAAAGTTAATTAAGTTAAAGAATGCATTTCCGGAAGGATTCGAATTACAACAAGGAAAAGTAATGAATAAAGTTAATGAACTTGAAAGTCATTTTAAAGTTTTAGAGCAACAATTTAATTTTTTAGGAGAAATAGAGTCAACGGAAGATAATGAAAATGAATTAATGTCTTCTATCGATGATGTTTCATTAATAAAAGAAAACACGATTAAAGTTAAAAAAAATAAGAAATTATTTATAATGTGAATTCTTATTTTGTATCAATAATTAATTGAGGAAATTATTATGACTACTTCAGTATATAATCCAGTGCAGCACTCATCTTTTGATCAAGGAACCAGCATTATTAATTCTAAGCAGCCTGATGATGTTAAAAATCAAATCGCTGCCAGAGGCGATTCGGTACTCTCAGGTGGGATAGCTGTTCTCTATATGTTCATGAATTTACTCTCAGAACTTGCCGATGCTAAATATGGTCAGATGCAGCAAAAGGCTGATGTATCTCGCACAGCACAAGATATGGCTAACCAAGTTGATGAGGCGATTGCCGCTGCTTCTAAAGGGGATGATAAAGCGGTGGAACAACTTCCTGATGCAGTGAAAAAATATATGCATGATAACGGTTTTAAAATTGATGGGATGACTATCGATAAGTACATGCAAAAGAATGATCCTGATGGCAAAGGCTTGGATAAAGGTAAGTTGCAAGCAGTAAAAGCGGCGTTGGAATCGGTGTCAAATCGTGCATCAGACTTCGTCTCTCAATCTCAGTTGCAGCTGCAAAAGATTATGCAGACCTACAATGTCACCGTTAGCATGTTAAATAGTATGCAGACCATGCTGGCTGAAATGAATAAATCAATTGCCCAGAACATACGTTAACGCTGAGCATCAATCTGAATTTTTATTGGAGGTAGTTATTATGGATATGAGTAATGTCTCAAATCAAGGTACCAGTATCAGTAATTCTCAGGCGCCTGAAGATGTGAAGAATCAGATCGCATCCCGAGGTGATTCCGTACTTTCAGGCGGTATTGCAGTGTTATATCTATTTATGAATTTATTGTCAGAATTAGCGGATGCTAAGTATGGTCAAATGCAACGTAAAGCCGATGTGTCTCGTACAGCCCAAGATATGGCAAATCGTGTTGATGAGGCCATAGCCCAAGTCTCTAAAGGGGATGATAAAGCAACAGCGAATTTACCACCTGATGTTGTTAAGTACATGAGCGACAATGGGTTTAAAGTTGATGGTATGAGTATTGATGATTATCTAAGTCACAATGAACCTTCGGCCGCTTATCTTAAAAAACTACTAGGTAAAATTACTGAATCCGGTCCAGAAGGAATGCAGTCGAGGAGTTGGCAAGATGTGGTCAACTATATGGACGCCAAAGGGATTAAGGTTGATGGAAAGAGGTGTTGTGACTATATCTGGGGGCTAGCTGAAGTAGGTGGTCAATCTTGGCACAATATCAGTAAGGCCCATATGCAGAAAATTGCTGAGGCGCTCGGTGCCGCTGGAGGCTTAGATAAAGGTAAGCTGCAAGCGGTAAAAGCGGCATTAGAGTCTGTGTCAAATCGTGCATCAGATTTTGTCTCACAGTCACAACTGCAACTGCAGAAAATTATGCAGACCTACAATGTGACCGTCAGTTTACTTAATAGCATGCAGACCATGTTAGCCGAGATGAATAAGTCGATTGCTCAGAACGTACGCTAAGGAGTCAAAGATGAAAAAACAAGAATTTGAAATACTTGAACATTTTCTTCAGCGAGGCGGATCTCTACGAATGTTGACTGATGTGGAGCAAGGTGATCTTAACACCTTGTATCAATATGCGTTGCAATTGATGGCGTGTCGAGATCACCAAGGAGCTAAACGGCTCTTCTATCTTTTGATGCGGATTGATCACTGGAACTACGACTATTGTTTTTCACTCGGGATATGTTGTCAGCAATTGCATGAACACGAAGAAGCTATTTTTTGTTTAGGCCGTGCGGGAATGATTCAGGTTGATAATCCTTTACCCGCTTACCATGCCGGTTTGAGTTATCTGGCATTGGGTAACAAGGAGTATGCAAAGAAAAGCTTTAATGCCAGCTTACGTTGGTGTCAGGGTCATGCTGAAAGTGATGATATTGCTGCGAGTGCGCAGCAAGGATTAGCGGCATTGACGAAGGAGCCTGCTCATGTCAATTAACAGTGTTGCAGAAAGGGGGACCGAATCCCTGAACGCTACTTATGGTGCTGCGTGTGCTCAAGATGTGGCGAAAGCCATTTTACCTGATTGGTCTAGACCTGTGACATTAAGGCAAACCCAGCATACCGCGCATCATCAGGGACCTGTCACTATGAAGGAGGCGGAAAAGGCATTACAACGTATTTTAACGCCTTTTTTTGAGGATAAAACCAGTAAAGGCAGCGGTAAACAGTTTGAGACGGGTTCACTTACATCGCTGGAAAAAGCGTCCATGGATGCCATGGTGTTGATGGCGGCAAACTTGAGTATATCGACCTTCGCTGACACGGCTAATTCGTCCATGAAAGCCAACAAGATTATGACCGATACCCAAGAATTTCTTCGTGATAAAAAAGTGAAGGAATATCAGGAGCAGCTTTCGAAGGCGGTAGAACAGTCTGATAAGGCGCAGAAGGGGGGAGTTTTTGGGGCCGTTTTTGATTGGATTGTGGGGGCTGTTGAAGCCATTTATGGTGCGATAAAGCTCGTCGAAGGTGCGCTGCGTTTTGCTGCTGGTGATGTGGTTGGTGGGGGAATGGAGATTGCCAGTGGTGCGGCTTACCTGTCAGCAGGTGTGGCAGGTATGGTCAAGGCGGCGGCAGAAACGGCTATTTTATGTGGTGCAGATAAGGCGAAATGTCAAAGCGTTATCGATGTTGCCAGTAAGGTGCAATTGGGCTGTGAAATGGTGGGGATGGCACTTGATATTTTCCAAGCGGGTCGGGCAATTTCGGCGACACGTTCGATTGCTAAAGGCACCGAAACCGTGATGAAAGAAGCGGCACCCCAGTTGGTTGATGGGATCAGTAAAGGTTCTAGCGAGGCGGTGAGTGGTGTTGCCAAAGAGGTGGGTAAACAAGTTGCCGAGCAGGTAAGCGATCAAGTGATAGCCAATTTAGGTAAAGGGCTTAAGGAAGCGGCAGAACAAGGCGGGCGCAAACTCGCCAGTGGTCTAATGGACGCCTTTAGTAAGCAAGCTATCGAGCAGCTGGTGACTCGCTCAGTTGAAGAAGTCGGCAAGCAAGCGATTAAAAAAGGAGTCGAGGTCACAGCCCAAGAGATCACTAAGCAAGTGGTAAAAGAGGTCAGTCACGAGGTGATTAAGACCGCCATTAAGGCTTGTGTCGTGACTTCTTTGGATGTCGTACGTGCCACCGCGGGCGCTGGCAGTATGATCACAGCAGGTAGCATAGCAGTAGAAAAAGCGAAGTTGCAGAAGGAGATTGAGGAATTGATTTTGAAACAGAACTTTGTCGAATTTTGTTATGACTGGTATGACAAAGCCAAAGAGCAGCAGATGAAGTCGGTAAAGGACCTAATTGATAAGCAGGGTAATAGTTTAGAGGGTGCCAGTAAAGCGATAAGTCAAACTGGCGCAATACAGGCAAGAATTGCAGGTTCAACAGTATAAGTGAGGTTTACCATGACAGACATGACTAATATTTCAGGCCAAAGCCAAGTAGCGGCACCTAAGAGCACAGATCAAGTCGATGAACTCAATGACAATGCGGGTAGTAACGGTATGGATGCCATCTCTCAGATTAACGATTTGATGTTGAAATTGGCAGAGATGTTTAAAAAATTACGTAACGTATTACAAGATTACAATGTTAAGCAGCAGGAATTAGGCTGGAATGTACAGGTCGCCTCCATGGATGATAAACGTGCCGCGATAAGTAAGGCTTGTGAGTCAGCGATTTGGTCGGGGGCGTTAGAGATAGCGGGTGGCGTGATAGGGATGGCAGGTGTTGGTTTATCTGGAAAATTTGGTGACGCCGCGACCCATATGACGAGCCAGTTCAGTAAAGGGATTGAAGGCACAGGGAAAATGGTCGCTGCAGGGATGAGTAAAGAAGCTGAACTTGAGCGTACTGTAAGCGAGTTTAAGGCGAGCAATGCGCAGAGTTATTTAAAAGGTGCCAATGAGCTCAATGATAAGGCCAAGCAAATCTCTGAGCAGATGCGGGCCTTAATTAAAGAGTTGGTGGAGCTGCATGGTCGTATTAGTTCGGCAGTGCATAACTAAAAGGGCTTGATTGAGGCAAGGCCATTAGGCCCCGTCTCATCCACCCCTCATTTTTCGGGGACTAGGTTTAGTTCATTCATTAGGCTAGGACCTTTTGTTTTTAATCTGAATAATTAACTTGAGTCATAAGGAATTCATTATGGATCCCGTCACACAATATTTAGCCAATAAAGGTATAGAAGTCCGTCCTGCTTATTTCGAATCCAGTCAATTTGAGTGGGGAAAACGTTGGGATAACCCCCACTGGTCAATGGTGTATCGCGTCGATGAGCATACCCTCACGATTTGTGATTTTACCAGCAAAGGAAATACCAGTGGAATCGACAGCGCGGTATCGCAAGTGATTGAACAATTAAAAATAATTCGTCGTAAAGTGAGTCAAATTCAGCAGGTGCGTGGCATGGTTATTTATGATGTAGGGCTGCCTGCTCAGCGACGTGCTCGCAAGGTGTTACATGATGTTTTATTGCACCAAGGCGCCAAAGAGGTCAATCAAGATGGTGCCACTTGGTTGGTGTATTAGTGGTATTGGAAAATTTGATTTTCGTTGTATGGAAATAAAGAGGTAAGTGCTATGTCAGTAGAAGTCGCAATAAACAGTCAACATTCTTATCATTTTCATGAGAGTCGTCTAAAACATGTATTGACGGCTAATACATTGAGTGATGCCAGTAAAATGGGCTTACTGGATAAAATTGTTGATTGGTGCCGAGGTGGCGTAAAACGTGATGCGATAGCGCAACTTTATCATCAAATATCTCAACCGGGTCATTTAACGGATGCTCATATCGCACAGCGTTTTTCAGCTTTACGCAGTTTAGCAATGGAGGAACACCAGCCGAAATTTTCGATGGATGTTAACGATAATGGCGAACAGTGGGCGATGTCGCTGAATATAGATGGACACTGTATTTATCAAACGCCTGCCAGTGATGTAGGTAGTCAGTTCTATCAGGTGTGTGCAGTCAAAAGGACCATGGTTGCCAGTGACGATCTTAGAAAAATGTCAGCGGCATTAACACTTGATAATTATATTGAAGGCAATATTCAATGTATGTCTGATGATAGCGAAGTGAGAGAGATATTGCGACAGAGATTAGATGATCCAGGATTTAGTGCGCAGAAATTTACTGGTATTGAAGCACATGATACCGAACCCGCCAAATTTATTGCCACATTCGGTGATATTCACTTGGTGCTATCTAATAGAGCGCCGACAAATGGAGAGCTCAGGGCTGAGCCGCTAAAAAATGCACTATCAAGTGATGATTATCCACATTTACGTGCTGTAGTTGCGAAAGGATTCTTGAGTAGCAGCGAGAATTCACTGCGTTATGCTTTGACTCCCGCGCGTCTTGAGCTACTTAATATGGTTGGTGCTCAAGGGATGAAAGATGAGGGCGTTGCACGTATTTTGTATCAGGCAAAGGTCGGTAACACCAGTTTAGGTGCATTGTTTAATTTAACTGAACCTTCACAAATAGATCTTGATGATCTTGATGATTTCATGGTGTGTAGTAATGAGTTAGATGTTGAGATTTTACCTGTTGATGTCTATGCCGATAAGGAGATGTTCTATCGTGGGTTAGCTCAACATCAAACGACAACGATAGGCGATACTTGCTTAAAACTTGTATCTGAAGACGTGGGTAAAGGATTGCAGTTTCTAGCGGATAAAGTGAACCCAAACAAGCTAAAAGGTGGAATAAATAATGCGTTTGATTACATGATGGGACGTAATTCAGGTGCGATAGTCCTGCGCAACTGTATCACATGCGCAAAAGCGGTCGATGCCAATTTGGAACTCATCCTTGGTAAGCAACAAGATGAAACGATTCCTTTACAGTTTTGGGAAGCAGCAGATACGAAAGAGGGGGTGATGACTCAAACGACCACTCGTAGCTGTACTATTGGGTTAACACAAGCGCAATCATTGTCAGCACTATTAAAATCGGAGTCAGTTACTGATAGTCGTGCGATTATTTCAGTTCCGATAAGTGGAAGTACTCATTCTCACGCAATGAATCTACTCCAGATTAAATCGGATCAGGTGTATCTGCTTGATGGTCAAAATGGGAAAGTTTACGATCTTCAAGATGATAAGGATATTGTCCAGTTAGACAGTCAATATAGTGCTAAGGGGCGAGATTTTGCCCCTGTAACCCTCCATTTTACTGGTCATTTACCAGCACTACTTTTAACGAACTGAATAGTAATACTTTGTAATCGTTTTTACTCTAGGCTAGTTAAAAACGAGATATTAAGGAAACTGAAATGAAAAAGCATGAGATTACCCCAAATATAGACATTGAACAGCTTCAGGCTGCGTGCCAACTCGCATTAGTAGAGCAAAAAACCTTAGCTGAGCTGGCAGGATTATCAAGTCAGGATTTAGAGCGTGTCTATGATTCAGGTTTAGGTAAATATCAAGCCGGGCTACCTGCTGAAGCGATTGTGGATTTTACTTACTTAGTGATGCATCAACCCTGGGATCGCCGCTTTCATCTGGCGTTAGCATCGAGCTTTCAATGGTTAGGTGAATGTCGACATGCATTAATATTTTATGGTTATGCATTAGCGATGGATGCTTGCGATCCCAGTACCAGTTTTCGTATCGGCCAATGTTTATTAAGTCTTGATGGAGAGGCTGCGGCGATAGAGGCTTTGCAAATGGCAATAAAACAAAGTTATAGCAAACCTGAATACCATGGCGTTGGTGTGCAGGCTCAAGCACTGTTAGAGATGATTAATCACTCATAATTAATTCTGTTAATTACATATTTATACGCGAGGTGTGTTATGGAAGGTTCTGTTCGTTATGGAATGAGCCAAGTGTCGCTTTCTCCCAGGTTAGCACATTTAGATTTAGCCAGTTCGACTCAGGCGGTATCCAAGCGTGATATTGCCAGCTTTACTCCTGAGCAAGTGCCCTTACAAAAAGCGAATACGAGTTTGGTGAGCGATATTTGCAGTAAGGCGCAGCAGACGCGAGATGAGGCGATAAAGGCAAGTGATGAAGCTAAAAAGATAGGTGTAGATATTGCCAAATCTGGTTTCTTTGCTAAATTGGGGTCCTTGGCGCTCAGTGGTACTGCGCTAGGGGTATCAATTGCCGCAACCGTATTGACGGGGGGCGCGGGGTTACCTTTACTTATCGCTTCGGGCGTGGCATTTACATTGGCGGTAGCGGATGCTGGGTGTGCATTTGCTGATTGGCGAGGGAAAGCGGGGAGAGGTGATGGATTGGCCATGGGAAGTGACGCTATTGCTAATGGTGTAAATGTGCTTTTAGGGAAAATGGGTGTTGCTGATGATAAGGCGCAATGGTGGGCTAAGGCGGCTTCCATTACCTCTAGGGTGGCATTAACGATAGGGACCATTTGGAGTGCGGTTATTGCACCAGTATCATTACCTCATAATATTGCTGGGACGGTGAATATAGTCAATATGGCACGTAAGTCTGTAGGGCCCATTGCTGATGGTTTAGCCCATGTATCTCAGATAGGGCCGAATCAAAAAAAGAGTCAGCTAACAAGGGAGTCACAGCATAAAAACTTGTCTGCTAAAGGGCTTGAGGCTAAAGGAGAACAGTTAAAAGGGCTACAGGGTGAAAAGGTGATGAGTGAACTTAAGAGACGATTGCAGCAGAGTGATGCTAAAATTAAAACAGCGTTATTTGATGCAGAAATTCGCGAAAAGCAGAGTGAATTACACCAAAATAAGGCTAAGGTGTTGAGAGGGGAATTGGCGCAAAAAGAAAGTCAAATAACCAATATGGAGCGGCAGCTGAAACAATTTAATCGATTTGTTAGCGAGTCGAAATTAGAACTAACCGATGTTACGCAGCAGTTAAAGGCATTACAACAAGTATTATCTCCGTCATCCTTGGGATCTAATAACCTACCGATAGTCAGCACGGAAATTATTTAATTTATGTGTTTTTAATGTTAATTAAAAGAGGGGTGTGCTTATTTACAGGGCAGCCCTTTATTAACTAAGGATAATATCTTATCGTATTCCCCTTGTGATTTCATTTTTACAAGGCCATTGTTAATATATCTTTCTAGATGTTTTTTATTATTACTGACTATTGGGTACAGTGTATGTTCACCAAGATTTTTTATTTCAATGATGTTTTCAATGTTAAGTTTTTTTAACCAGTAATCAACTTGGCTAGCGGAAGAGATCAAAACTGTTCTATTTCTACTGTCTCCTTTATTTAAGTTGTTTATTGCATGAGTGAAATCATTCGATGGAAATATTTTAGCATATGTTTCTTCAGATGTATTTACTTTAACCGTAATGTTCCCTCTGATAAATATGGGGGTAATATTTAACTCTTTAATTAAATAATCTATGGCATCCCAACCATCTACTGGGATGTTTATTTTTGATTTTGAAAATAAAGAAAATCTGTCTTTATAAATTGACTCTTTAACTCTTATTGTTGTGTCGCTGTACTTTGATTTGTCTATCCGACTAATTCTTCCTGCATCTATGTCAGCTATTCCATAAGAAACTTCACTGATTGATCTTTTAGTTGGTCGGTAGTTGAAAATGACATTGAATTCGTCACTTTTTAGTATTCGATAATAAATACATTCATATATTCTTGCTAAGTTAGAGTCTTCACTTCTACCAATGTTTATTTTGACTTCTTCTTTTTTATTGTATTCAAAAGTAAGCGCCTGTAGGTCTGAGGTAAAGAGTAAAATTAAAATAAAAATAAAAATTAATTTGTTGTCTTTTTTCATAATAAATAAGAGTCCAGAGTTAACTTTTATGAGCATGATGATATTGTTAATATATTCAATGTCATGATTTGGTATTGAGTATAGTATCTAAGCTATTTATTAGTCACATTTTTACGTACTTAAATACCAAAAATCAATTGTTTATTGAATAAGTACGCACCGCGCTGATATTTTTTGTTTGTTTTATAGCCAACATTAAGGTGTCAAGCTAACTTATGGCTCATCTTATCAATATTAGGCAGGCGTATCTCAGGTTAACACCTGATGTCAATGCCTCTGTCTATGCCTGACAATAACTCATAGTTTGCAGTAAGGGGTTAGCTACATGAGTGAGATACAAATTATCTTGTTTAGACAAGCAGGCAAAATACATTATCAAGGTGACATCATAGACGTTGATGGTGACCAATTGGTCATCACGACAGATGAGGCAAGTGTGTCGATGGCAGATCGTAAAAGTTGGTTAAATCTATTTTGTTATCCCGGAGAGTTACACGCCCTTTATCATGAAGTGATGGATTTGCTCGGGCCTAATGATGATAGCCAAGCCCTTAACATTGCCCCCATTAAGGTGATACCAGTATTTAGTGAACTCGGTAATATTATCGAACAGTTTAATGGTAATAGATTGTTATTAATGAAGTTTATTTTTATCTATTGCCTAAGTATGGATAAACACTACTTTTCTGGACTTTTACGTTATTTTTTAGCACATAACAATAAAGTGATCAATTATTTGGAAGCACATTTTATGCAACCCTGGTCTGTGGCAACATTTGCAGCAAACTTGGGGGTAGAGGTGCGTAAACTTAATTGCTTATTCTATAAAAATTATGGGGTATCAGCGAAACAGTGGTTGTTAGAGCAGCGCTTAATTTATGCGCGTCAACAACTGATTACAACGGACAAAAAAATTACAGATATCGCGCTGGACAGTGGGTTTAGTCATCACTCTCATTTTACTGACGCATTTAAGAAACGTTATCTGTGTTGTCCAACTACGATGCGTTCCGCAGTGGCTTAAGGAGGTTTATATGGACATAAGTGCAATGGTTAATCAGATGTCTCAACAGGCGACGAGATCTGCCCAAGAGGCTCAGTCTAAGATGTCTGGAGGGGTGAATGATCCAGAAAAAATGATGAAGGCTCAATTTGCGATGCAGCAATATTCAAGTTTTGTGAATATGGAAAGTGCA
This sequence comes from Shewanella sp. VB17, assembly GCF_013248905.1. Classification (NCBI taxonomy): domain Bacteria; kingdom Pseudomonadati; phylum Pseudomonadota; class Gammaproteobacteria; order Alteromonadales; family Shewanellaceae; genus Shewanella; species Shewanella sp. VB17. Next base: position 3,487,051 of record NZ_JABRVS010000001.1, on the reverse strand, counting down.
GTGATAAAGACGATGAAAGACATGATCCAAGGGATCATTTCTAAAATGTAATGAATAGATAGGCTAGTTACCGTATTTTTTATGGCATATCAGAGGGAAGTATATGAACAGTGAAGATAAGCAGCTATTGGTAGAAGTGGCCATTGCCGCATCGAACCATGGTTTACATAAACAGGCGTATGCTTTATTGGCTATTTTCCCTCAACTTATTGGAGACGATGAAGATAGAAGAATTTGTACCAGTGTGATTTATTTTGCTTTAAATGAACCAGCAAAGGCCCTTCGTGAGCTTAAACTTTGCCACAGTGATGCCGCGCAAGGATTGCAATTATTGTTTTCAGGTATGGGACCTGTCGTTGGACGCAATGAATTAATTTGTCATCTGTTAACCGGAGGCCAAAATGGAAATTAACACCGTTAGTCAGTTAGCTGAGGTTGCTGCAAAGCAAGCTACTAAGCCAGAAGCTGTCGATAAAGATGCTGGATTAGCTGATAAATTTTCTCAATTTATGCAACTTGGTACACCTGCGATTACTCAGGCGACTAACTTGGTGACACAGGCTGGTGGTGATAGGCCTTTGGCTAATATGGCCAGCCAGTCTGGAGCCATTGAGCCAACCGTAGCTGAGAACATCCTCGGCACTTCAGGTGTGAGTTACGCTCCCTCACCAGAAGCCATGTTAGGTGGCCAAATGTTGATGGCGAAAGCCGTTATAGAGGTCGACCTTGCGGCAAAAACAGCGGGCTCCTTATCTCAGTCGATAAATAAATTGGTGAATATGCAATGAAATATCTTAAATGGTCGTTGTTATTTTTAGTGCTGATGCTCAGCGGATGTAAAGTCGATCTTTTTCGAGATCTTCCTCAGGACGACGCTAATCAGATGGTGGCACTATTAATGCTAAATCATATTGATGCCACGGCAGAAGCGGATCAAAAGTCAGGTAAGGTGAGCTTGAAAATAGAAAAAGATCAGTTTATCAATGCCGTAGAGTTGTTGCGTCAAAATGGTTTTCCTAAGCCTCATTTCTCCAATATTGAAGATTTGTTTCCTTCTGGACAGCTTGTGACATCACCAGCGCAGGAAGAGGCGAAAATGGGTTACCTTAAGGAGCAACAGCTTGAACGTACTTTATCGAGTATGGATGGTGTGATTAGCGCACGGGTTTCTATTGCAGAACCTGCACCGGATACTAACAGAGAAGTTCTCCAGAATAAGTCGGCCTCAGTTTATATAAAATATTCACCCCAGGCTAATTTATCTAATTCTGAGAATCAGATTAAAAGTTTGATTCAAAATGCGGTGCCAGGTTTAGATTTTGAGCATATCAGTGTTTACCTTCAGGCGACTAGCTATCGTTACCAACCGATCACATCACCGACGCAATCGAGCAGTGTGGATCAGATCACCGCGAAGGTGGAACAGTATAAGTTGCCTATTGTGATCAGTTTGTCAGGGATATTTTTGATGAGTATAGGTGGTATGTGGTGGATGAGACGTAAGTAAATAGCAGTGATTTAGTTATGAACTCAGTGAGGGGTAAGCCATGATTCAAGCGGTACCAGAAGCGGATATGTCTGTCGAAGCCACATCAAGAGGATTGACGATAGAGACATTAATGAATGTCGAATTAAAGGCATTTAATCATCTCGTTTACCAGCCTGTATCAAGTATGCATCCGAGTTGGTGGACAACATTGGATTTGGGTATTTGGCAGGATAAATATCAGGCTAATACTCAATTAGGCATACAGATAGAGGCGTTAGTGGTGAAGCGTTATGGCTTATCAGTGAGGGTGTTACCAACTCAATTGACGTGTCAGCAGCTAACAATGTTGGATATACGTTTTAAAATTGAAGCGATAGTGACGGTACTAGGTTTATTTTATCTCAATGTGCCTGAATATTTATCGTTACGTGAATATCGTGATGCACTGGCTTGTGTGTTAACACCGGTGCAAATCCAGCAAGCGTGGGCTATGTGGCCTCAAAGGCCGACACTAAATGTTGAACAGCAGACACCTATTCTTGCGCCCGATAAGCTAGTTGAACAAGCCATGGGGGTCGGTATTGCTTTAGTTGAACGGCAATGGAAGGAAGACCCACTGTGGTTAGCCCTAGCATTGACATTGACACCCAAGCGATTATCACCGGAAAATATATTGGCATATCGGGTTGCAGATGAAGTGGATATTCCGAGATGGTTATTGAGGTTGGAGCGTTTATTATGAATCCATTTTTAATCAATGTGCAGACGTGTCGTGTGCAACGTCAAAGTCATAAATGGGTGAGTGCCAGTGAAATGGATAGGGCGAAGTCAGTTGCAACATTAGAACAAGAAGCCAGAAAGAGAATTTCCCAATCAATCAAAAAAGCTCGTAAGCAGAGAGATTCAGCTCAGAACCGAGCAATAGAGATTGTAGCATTAGCACAGCAGCAAGCTGAAGATGCATCGATTCAATGGCATAAAGAAGCCAAAGCTGACGCTGTGGCAGAGGCCGTTAAGTGGCATTTTGATGAAACGCAATTAACCCAAGCTGTGCTGGAAACATTGCAATCGAGTATTGCAGAGAAGATTAAAATGGTATTGAAAGCTTGGACGTTAGAGCAAAATCCTTCCCCATTTCTCATTAAACGATTGACAACGCAGGTGAGTGATAGAGTTGGTCAAGATGGGGTGGTTTTACAGGTGGCCGCTGAGGATTATCAAGCGATGAAGTTGGCATTTGAAGGCAGTTTAAAGGTGGAAATATCATCAAGATTATCTTCGGGTCAAGCAGAGTTAAGTTCTACATCCCTAACGGCAAGCATTGATTTGACTGAGCATCTTAACCTCTTGTTAGAGACTTTTGTCGGTGAGGCTTTGATGCAAAACCTTGGCGCTTAACCTTTTGTGGCATATTCCGAGTTCAGGTTACTTAATTATTGAGGAGTGAAATGATGGTCAGAATTGATGGGGCAAGTTCGTTAGATTTTCATCAGTCACAGGAAGTTCATGGCACTCAGACCCAGATAAGTCCTGCAAATAATGTTATCGCGATGGCAGCGGCAGAGTTAGCATCAGTGCGCGCTGAAGCATTGGAAGAGACCATGGAAGGATTAAGTTTAGGTTTAAGCAGTCACCTCAAAAAAATCACTTTGAGCCAGGAACCTGAAGATCCAAGATTTGCCGCGTTAGAAAAGTTAATGCAGCAGTTGGGACAAGAGCAGTCAACCACAGTGAATAAACTGGTAGAGCAATTTGCCAGTTTAGGTGATGGCGATAAAATCCTTTTTCAATTAAAACAGTTAGGGATGAACAGTGGCAGCATGATGCTCCTGATGATGGCGTTAGTGATGTCTGGCAAGCTTGGTGACGCAGCGATGAAGAAACTTAAGCAGGCGCTCAATGAGCTTCTAGCACAAGAAGGCGCAGAAATTGCTCTATTTGCCGCAATGGAAGGTTTGCCTTTAGATCAACTGGGGCTGCAGGGATTAAGGCAGATGTATCAGCATGCTGCTAGGGGCGAGGCAGGACTGGCTAAGTGGTTTGATATGCTCAAAGATCTGCCAGATAGGCGTCAGCGGATCCGTGTGCTTTTACGGGCTTTGTCAGGACCATTAAACGATGAAGGTGCCGCTCGTAATATGGTCAAGGTGGTTGCTGTAGTTGATGATTTACGTCGGTTATTAATTTTCATGACCTTAGAGGAACATTGCCATTTTCTGGGGCGAGCCACTCACCTAGAAGGCGATGAAGTGTTAAAGGTGACGTTGCGATTAATTGAACAAGCTTGGGTTTACCCTCAATGGCTAGATGAGCAGATAAAATGCTTACCATTACTTTCGGCAAGGCGATTAGGTTTTCTACGACGCTGGCGAGAGTTAGTTGGGATGGTGCCATTAGATTGTTTTCGTGATCCAGAGCAAAAAGAACATGTCGAGGAGGCTATGCTGAGTTTATTAGATGAATGGGGGGATCAGGAGTAGTGCATAAACAGTGCATTTAAGGTGTATACCTGATAGGTATCTATTGTCTAAAAGTTCACTATGAATACGTCGATATTGATGAAACCGCGTAAATAGTGGCGTAGTTGTTGACAGCTCAACATGAGATTGGCAGAGCAAAGCATAGGCTGCATGAGTTATGAGCCAGATCCTTTATTGTACTTAATGAGCCGACCTATGCCTGCAACGAGTGATGAAACTATTGAATTTATAGGTTAGCTGCTAGACCACGACGAAAGTGTATTGGCGCACGTTAGCGAATCAGTAACCGTTAAGTATTAATACGGGTGTAGGGGATAAACATGGCCATAGAGATGAGTGCGTTTAGTGGTACAGCGAAGGTTAATGAGCGGCTGAGCCTTATCGATAATGGGCAAGGCACGCTGACGATTTATTCAGAGGGAGAGCTGGTGCAAGTGTTACAACATCATGTGGAAGCATGGAATCACTTATCAGCAAAGTTCACATTACATCTTAACTTAATGGCTTAGCCTCAGTGAGTCACTTTACGCTTGAACCCTCAGATATTTCTGCTGAGATAGCAAAAATTGAAACAGAGTGCAGTGCATTAACGCAATCGCTTGGAGTGTTGAAAGAGTCACTGGCGGCGATACCAAAAGAGAACGGGGACGACATGGTATTGTTTGCTAAATCAGTTGATACACAACGAGAGTCTTGTGAGAAAAGAACCGCTGTCATGCCTAAGTTGTCAACCTTGCTATCCGATACGGCGCAATTGCACCAAGACGTAATAGACTTTCACGATGCGTTACCTGCAACGTTACAGGTCAAGTTAGAGGGCCCTCAATTACTGAGCTGTTATAGAATGTTTGCCCCTTTTACTCGTGCAACTGAACATGTTTCCTCTTATCGGGGTCCTCAGGCATTGAGTGCGATAACCTTATTGCCTAAAGCAGCGATGCAGACACATCTGGCTGACGTTTTTTTTCAAGAGGGGAAAGCGCACAACAGTGAGGCTTTACCTGATATAAAAACCTTAGTTCAACTTGTTGAGCATTTTGACCATGATTCTGTTGAATTAGCCGTTAATGCAATCGATCAGAGCATCGCTCACCAACGTTTAACCCAAACCGAAATCGCACAAATGTTTGTTAACAAGGTACTGGTTGAAGCCAAGAGATTGCATGATATTGAAATAGAGAGCCTAGAGGATGCCCTTCAGCTGACGGCCAAATCAAGTGATATGCGTTACAGTGCAGCGGGTTTGAGCCATATTTTACGTGAAAACCCGGATAATACAGAAGCCGAAGATGAGACGTATGCATCCCTACTTTATCTTGTCGGGCAAGAGGTGGTGGCTAAGGGGGCTCAATTAATGTTTGGTTTCGCTGTTATCGCTGACGATCTTAATCTGGTTAATGGGATTGCAGCAGAGCTTAAAGAAGTGGCTAACCCCGATATTGCAGGACTGACTAAAAGTGTGCTTCAAGCCCAACACCAATTGTCTTGGCATCGAGGTCTGAGTGCGATAAGCCTTAGTGTGAATAATCGACAGAACATTAATTTGGACCAAGATATTACTCAATTGAGGTTGGCAAGCCAGATTACTCAAAACAAGGTCGGCTACCTCAGCTTCATGAGCGAACGCGAATCAATGTACGAAGCATATTATGGTAAGGTTGTACACCTCATTAATGCTCTTCCTGAGGGGATGCGCAATGGAAAACTCAATGAACAATTGAATGTGTTATTAGCCAATATCAAGCTTGAACATGATGCTAATACCAATTTGTTCAGTGCGATAGATAAGATGCAAAAAGCAGAAGATACATTAGTGATTGCGGGGAATCACAATAAGCGTTTATCTGTGATGCATCAAGAGTTGAAGATATATGCTCAGGAGACTCAAGGTGAGCGAGCCAAGATCAACTTACAGCAATATGTCGATTTTTTACCTAAATTGCGCGCCAATAATAATGAGGTTCGTCATTTAACTGAACAAAAACACATTTTGAACGAAAGGGTATTAAATCGTGAGAGATACCTTAATGATCTTTACCCTAATGATCTCGCTCAACAGCTAGCAGAATTGAAGTCACCTGAACTTCGTGCTTATAAGGAAGAAAAAAATCAATTAAAACAAATTATAAATCAATTATTACAACTTGATAATGATTATCAAACTGATTTGATTAAGCTTAAAAAAGCGACTTTTGATGCGCAAAGTAAAGGCGGGTATCCAGATCAAGGAGATTATAGCAGTGTCGATGCTTGGCAGACTTGGGTTATACAAAAATTTGTTGGTAATCAATCGCTTCAGTACCGACCTAGTATAAAAGAACTCATCCTTGAGCGCCAGCTGGCGAAAAATAATATGAGCAATATGGCTGAGGCTTATCTTGCGTTGCTTAAGACGGTTAAGGATTCAAAATCTTCATTCAATCCAATGTCTACCGCTGCGTCATTGGTGTCACCTAAAGAGATAGCAAGTGCCTTAGGAAATTTGCATCAGTGGTCGATGGTGCATCAGGTAGAGGCCAGAGAATTGACTGGCAATTTAACTCAGACATATAACATTATTATGGCCAATCCAGACACTTTTGGTTCAGAATTGGTTAATACTGTCAAAACAGTATGGCAGGTTGGTACGGTACAAAATCAAGTCCATGATATTTTAAACGGGACTCGGGAGGAGTTACCGGATAAAGCGAATATTTCCATGACGCCAGAGATGATAGCCTTGTTGCATACCGCTGAAATGGCACCTTATGTTGTCGGTGGGAGTAAAGGGGCGATGAATTCAGTGACTGGTGGCCCCATTTTAGCGAGTGTGTTTACCATGATGTTCCCTGTAGAGGACATGGCAGCACCAGTTGTTGCTTTAATCGGTGGTTTACTGCAAACAGGAACAGAGCAGCAGTTAGCAAATGAAATGCGCGATCACCGAAGTACTGAAGTGATGGTGAATGCTCTTATAAAAGGCATGCAATCCGATGGCGGGCTCGCAGCGCGTGGAAGAGCGGTTTCCAGTTACATATTACAGCGTCAGGCGCTGTTAGAAGTCGGCACGATTGCACGCGACTGTTTTGCAGTGGGCAACGTCGGAGTAACGAAGCGTTTGATATCTGGTGCCTTTAATGCATGGAAACACGCTACTCCCAGTGCCAAAGTGTTCACTGTGCTCACCACTGTCGTGGCGGGCGCGGTATTATCGACCAGTGCTATTGCAGCAGCGTTGCTTATTTTAGGCTCTGGTGGTCTAGGTATGATAACTGCTGTAGGACTAGTGATCTGTGGTGCTGTAATTGGAGTTGGGATCACTAAAAGTTTATGCTCTAGCTTACAGGGTAGCCATTTTCTGGGCATGGGTGACACTGCCCGAAAAGTAAAGCGAGAGATGTCCATGAAGAGAATTGAGCAAGCATTGGAACGTCTTGGTAACAATAAAATCGTGTCTACCGAAGAGGGAGTGAAATCCCTAGGGGAATTACTTGGACTCCATTCATTTCAGAGTGATCAATCTGTGTTGGTCACGAGGTTAGCCACAGAACTGAGTGATATTGCTCCAGATAAGCAAGCTGAGCGATTTTCAGACTCAATGGTCAAATATGCGGATATGAAAAATGAGGTATTGAAAGAGCTGCTAGCAACGCAAAGTCGAGAGTTGATTAACAAAGCAAACAAGCAAGTAACGGGTTTGGGGATATCGACAAATGCGTTGGAAGCTTGTATGGCTGAAATTGACTCAGCGTTAGCATAAAGTACAAGCTGCTTTATTCGAGTGATGTTCAATCAATAAACGGGTAGTTAAGGTGTTCACCTGATACCCGTTTTTTGCTGATTGGGCGATGATGATCCCGAGAGTTAATCGCGGGAGTTCGGTATGGATCTACAAGTTGTACGTAATCTTGAGCAATTTTTCAGGCTGGTCAATCATTGGCCAGTCAGCTTAGCAGATCGTATCGAGTGCCATTGGCCTCCCTTTGGGATCTTACTCGAGTCAATTGATGATCGTTTGCTCATGAGTTCTTGGTTGCTAGAGTCTGAAGTGATCTTGCTGAAACCTCTGCTCTCTCGTTGGCATCCTGAAGCTTTTATGGGGATCCCTCAAAGGATTTTTATTGTCAAAAATCGTTTGATGATTAGCTGTCAATGCCCATCGAACAGTCAAGCTCATGACTGGTATCACCTGTGTAAAAAGCAGCAAAAATTTCTAAATCAAGTCACTACTGGAGGTCAATCATGAACTTCATCAGTCGTTGGTTAAGTAAGGCCGCTGGTAGGCACGATATTATTCTCAGTGCCATGTTGATGGTGGCGGTGTTTATGATGATCCTGCCACTGCCCACCGCCTTGGTCGATGTACTGATTGCCATTAATTTATGCTTATCGATAATATTGCTCATGATCGCGATATACATTCGTGATCCGCTAGAGTTTTCGGTGTTCCCATCTCTATTACTGATCACCACCCTGTACCGTCTAGCGTTAACGATTAGTACCAGTCGCTTGATCTTGTTACAACATGATGCGGGCGATATTGTCTACACTTTTGGTAATTTTGTGGTGGGTGGCAACCTAGTGGTAGGGATCATCATTTTTACCATTATCACGATTGTGCAGTTTATCGTGATCACGAAAGGGTCTGAGCGTGTCGCTGAGGTGAGTGCGCGTTTTTCACTGGATGCCATGCCGGGTAAACAGATGAGCATTGATGGTGATATGCGCGCGGGGATTATTGATGCCAAAGAGGCTAAGCGTCAACGGGCACAAGTACAGAAAGAGAGTCAACTTTATGGTGCCATGGATGGGGCGATGAAATTTGTAAAAGGCGATGCCATTGCCAGTATTATTGTCATTATGACTAACATCTTGGGCGGCATTGCTGTGGGAGTGATGCAACATAATATGTCCGCGTCTGAAGCGGTCAATACTTATGCGGTATTGTCCATTGGTGATGGTTTGATTGCACAAATTCCATCATTACTTATTTCGATCACCGCTGGTCTTATTGTGACACGTGTACCGGGTGAGCAACGTCAAAATTTGGCGAATGAACTTGTCATGCAAGTGGGACGTCAACCCTCATCTTTACAGATGGCCGGGATTGTGATGTTTATTTTTGCCTTTATTCCCGGTTTTCCTTTTCTTGTTTTTGCTTCATTAGGTGCTACCACCTTTGCTTTTTCTTGGTGGTTAACTCATAAAAAGAGTGCCAATGAACAAGGTGACGGTGCGCATTTTTCAGAGAACTCAGGTGCGATTGAGCGAGGAGGAGACAGCATGTCACCTGGCGCCGTTCCATTGATGCTTTGTCTTGGGGCAGATGTCCCCAGTCAAGGCGTCAAGGATTCCCTGCAACGTTTACGCTGGCAGCTATTTGAGCAGCTTGGGGTTCCTTTACCGGAAATACAGTTGCAAATAGCCAATAAAGGTAACTTGGGTCAATGTGATGTCTTGCTTTATCAAGAACCAGTATTACAACTTCAGCTTGATCCTGAAGAGTCACTTTTAATTGAGTCTATTGCCACTTTGCCAAGCCGCGTTGAAACGCTTCCCTTTAGTGGTGAAGCACTTCATTGGATTAAAGGCAATGTGCTTGAACAGGCCCAAAGTCAAGATTTACCCGTGTACAGTGGTGAGCAGTTGCCCGCTTATATTGTGGGTAAAGTGATTGATCGGTATGCCGGTGAGTTTATCGGGGTACAGGAAACACGTTATTTAATGGATGCGATGGAAGCCCGATATGGAGAACTCGTTAAAGAATTACAGCGTTTGCTGTCGGTTGGGAAAGTGGCTGAGATCCTGCAGCGCTTAGTGGAAGAGGGGATTTCGATCCGCGATCTTCGCACCATTTTTGAAACCTTAGTGGAATGGGTGCCAAAAGAAAAAGACGTCATTATGTTAACTGAATATGTACGAATAGCGTTACGGCGTCATATTCGCCGCAAATTTGCGACGCCACAAGGGTGGATCTCCGTACTCATGGTCGGTGAAGGAATTGAGAATTTAATTCGTGAATCGATACGTCAATCTACTGCGGGATCATATTCAGCTTTGGATATGGAGCAAAGTAACTTGATTTTATCGGCTATAAAGGCGCAATTACCTCCGCAACAATCTTGTGTGTTATTGACCTCATTAGATGTTCGTCGCTATTTAAGAAAAATTGTCGAACGAGAACTCTTTACAACACCAGTACTCTCGTTTCAGGAGCTGGGGGATGAAGCTGAAATTAAAGTGTTAGGCCATGTTGACCTTGTGGGTGATGCATTAGATGCCGCGATGGTGAGCTAAGTGGTTGTTATAACAATATTCGATTTTGTTGATATAGCATTATATGCCGTTATTGATGTTGAGCCAAAGGAGTTGATTAAATGAAGTTACCAGACAGTGAATTTGTGAGTTCACAACTCAAGGTTAACCTTTTCGCTAATGAGAAACTCGATATGGTGAGCCCCGTTCGTTATTTCGGGCGGGTGCAGGAGATTGATTCGACCTTGGTTCGAGCAACATTACCTGGCGCCCATCAAGGTGAGCTATGCCGCATTGGTGATGAGTTGACTGCAGAGGTGGTTGCCGTTAAAGGTGATGACGCTATCTTGTCTCCTTTTGAGGTCACCACCGGTTTGCAAACAGGCGCCCTTGTTGAACCTTTAGGCCATGGACATCAAGTCCCGTTAGGAGACGGCTTGCTTGGGCGAGTGGTGGATGGATTGGGAGTGGCAATGGATGGTTACCCATTAAGGGCAACAGAGCTTAGACCCAATGTCGGCAGTGCGCCCAATCCTTTGAGCCGCAGTTTGATTGATACTGTTATGCCAATGGGGATCCGCGCTATTGATAGCGCTCTGGCGTGTGGTGTCGGTCAAAGGATCGGCATTTTTGCTGCGGCAGGTGGCGGTAAAAGCACCTTACTAGGCATGATTGCGTCACATTGTCAGGCAGATGTGATTGTGCTCGCTTTAGTCGGTGAGCGTGGACGTGAAGTACGCGAATTTATTGAATATAACTTAACGCCAGAGGCGAGATCGAGAACAGTAATGGTGGTGGCAACTTCTGACAGACCACCACTTGAGCGAATGAAAGCCACGTTAACGGCTACTACGATTGCCGAGTATTTTCGTGATCAAGGTAAAAATGTACTTTTAATGGTGGACTCACTTACCCGCTTTGCGCGTAGTGCGCGAGAGATCAGTTTAGCTGCAGGAGAAGCGGCGGTATCTAATGGTTTTCCACCGAGTGTTTTTGTCCATTTATCAGCCTTGGTTGAACGGGCTGGACCTGCAAAAAAAGGAAGCATTACCGGAATTTATACGGTATTGGTTGAAGGAGATAACATAAATGAGCCAATCGCTGATGAGGTACGCTCCTTACTCGACGGTCATATAGTGTTATCGCGTAAATTGGCGGGCGCGGGGCATTATCCCGCCATTGATATTAACGCCAGTGTTAGCCGTGTGATGGATCAAATTGTGACCCCTGAGCAAAGGTATCTAGGGGCTAAGATGAGACAGCTATTGGCTTTATATAAAGAAGTGCAACTGCTTATACGAGTCGGTGAATATGTAGAAGGTCAAGATAAAGAAACTGATGAGGCGGTAGCTCGTCATGGCGCTATTACCGCTTTCTTGTGCCAATCGGTAGATGAATTCACGCCTTATGAGGACACATTGCTGCAATTGACGGCTTTACTGCCTGCAAAATAAAAGGGAAATGCCATGGAGTTCAGTGTAGAGGAATGTGACATTGCGATGCTTAAGCGCTTACTTGTGATCCGAGCGGATAGAGAGGATAAATTGAGACGGCAATTGGTGCAAAGTCAGCATGCGAGTCATTTATTGGTCCAAGAACAGCATCACGTTCGTGCGGAACGATATGAGCTGGTGGCTAAGTTAACACACCAAGCAGTGCCTCAAGTATCTTTGAGTCCAGATGAAGTAGTGAAATTTAAGCTGAGCTTGGCAAAGGGTTATCAACAGGAGAGAGCGCTAGCTGAATCCTTAGTCACTTTGCAGAATGAAGCTGATGAGCTGGCGTTGACTCAGGCAGAACTGAGGGTGAATATTGTACGATTAAGCAAAAATCAGCAAAAATTACAGGCGGTGTTTAATGAATCATCCATTACAGATAGATAGGGGACGTAAGACCAGTTTACCCACGGTCGAAGCTCGTCACGAGTCAGATCCTGATATTCGTCGCCGTTTTGAAATGTGTTTGACAGGTGACAACAAAGCAGAAAGTAGACAAGGAAAAGTGCCCATTTCAGCAGTGACCAAGGCTGTACTAAGCCGTGAGGGGGGAGTGTGCCGTCAAGGAAATGCTGAAGTGATCCGGCAAGGAGATATGCTGAGCTATCGATTACTTAACGGACCAATGATGGGCTTAGTGATCCAAGCGAGCTATCAAAGTCAGGGGATCCGGTTACAAATAACCCCAAAAAATGAACGTCAGTCACAGATACTAACTGGCTTAATTCCTAAGTTGTCACAAGTACTTGTGGGTAGACGATGTCATATTGCATTGGAGTTGATGCCAGTATAGCTGCTGACATGAGAGTGGTGCTTGAATGTGATTAGCATTGGGTGTTAAGTATTTGATTTTGAGTGAGGGTGAATAATGACAATGCATACTTTACTAAAAGCGAGCCAAATAATCGGTCGAGGCTTGGCGCAACAAGCTTGCCGAATAGAATTAAAACAGATGGGTGGAGACGGGGTATTTTGGCGTCGTGAAGCGTCCTCTTTAGGCGGTGGAATGTGGTGCTCTGCACAAGACTGGCAAAAGTGGGTATTGATGCTCACTGAGATCCCAGAACCTGACAATGTACCGCGTGAATTTTTAGCGTGTGTGACAACTGCAATGCTAGAAACTGATGTGCCTTGGCTCTTAAGTCAGCTCGAACTTGACCCTGATACTTGTAGTTTATTGCCTCAAATATACCCTGTGTTAACCTTTACTCACCCAGAGGTGGGTGACATTAGCTGTGTCTTGATAGATTGGCCCCAAGAGAAATGGCAAAGTATTGTGGAAAATTGGTCACCCTTTGCGGGTCAGTCTGCTGACGTTAGTGTGTCTTTAGTGGCTGGATTTAGCCAGCAAACAGCCGATGTCCCTCAACTACCACCAATTGGATCTGGTATTTGGCTTGATGGTGACGTGCGAATAGAACGCGGTGAAGCACTTTTGTGGTGTAATGGTCCCTTAGCGAAAGTGACATTAGTGGATGAAAATCAAGGAGGTAAGACAAGCTTCATGATTGAGGCTGTGTGTACAGACATGAAATTTATGTATTCGCCTGTGTTGGCTGAAATTGCCACGGTAAGACTGCCTCTATCACATTTAGGTGGTATTATGCAGGGGGAAAAGCTTACAGGGTTGTTAGCGCTAAACGGAGAAGTGAGGCTTTGCGTTCAAAATGATGGTAAATCAAATTTACTCGGTACTGCCAGCTTATTACGCAGTGGCACCGAACTGTTAGCACAGATAAATAGTACTCATTCTAATGTCGAAAATTAGGGCGGAATAACGGCCGAACTATGTTGGCTTGTTAATCCGTCTGGCTATTTATCTTTTACTTGGTTAAAGAAAAAAAGGTTGACATCAAGAGGAGTAAATTAAACACTTGTTTGAATGTAGTTCAATGCATTGAACACTGTCGATTTCCTCCCTTGCCTAATAGGACATAACGAGATGAGTCAAATTCAAGTTCAAGATAAGCAAGGCGTTAAAATAATTACCATTAATCGCCCAGAAAAACGCAACGCACTCAGTCTTGAGATGTACACTTGCATGACAGAGCATCTTATAGAAGGTGAGTCTGATAATGCAATTTATGCCTTTTTAATCAAAGGGCAATCAAATGTTTTTACCGCAGGAAATGATGTTGCTGACTTTTTAACTGCTAGCCACTTAGATGAACAACATCCCGCTTTTCGATTTCTTTTCACCTTACTCGATTTAACTAAGCCTATTGTTGCAGCAGTCACTGGTGCAGCTATTGGGATAGGCACAACCTTACTACTTCATTGTGATCTGGTGTATGCCTCTCGATCGGCAAAATTTCAATTACCTTTTATTAATTTATCTCTCGTACCAGAAGCTGGATCCAGCTTATTATTACCTCAGCTTATGGGTTTACAACAAGCCTCAGAGCTATTGCTACTCGGTGAAAGTTTCGATGTACAAAAAGCTAAATCATTGAATATCATTAATGATGTGATATCAGATGAAGACATATTTGAGCATGCACTTGCTAAAGCGATAAAACTCGCAAGTCAGCCACCTCAAGCACTTCAAGCGACTCGAGTGCTGTTACGACCCAATAAAGAATTGGTTCGCCAGCAGATGAAAATGGAGCTTAATGAGTTTGGAATAAGGTTGAAAAGTGATGAAGCTAAAATACGCTTCCAAGCTTTTTTAAATAACAGTAATATAATCAATGATTAAAGCTGATTTTTTGGGAGCACGATAGTCAAAGTCAAAGACAAACCATAACACTTACACTGTCACTCATCATGTTTATCGGTTTTCCGTAAAAGGCCTTAGGTTTTTGAAGTTGACAGCCCTCTGTCAGGCAAAAATATAATGATTTTGACCTGATAGAGGGAATTGTATTATTATCAAATGCTGCATAAATATGTCATAAGGTGAATAATATCCCAGCGAGGCTCTCTCGTGTTTAATCTATGTTCTATCCTCGCTGTCTCTTCAACCGATAGCTGATTGAAGTAATCATTGCTTTGTAAATCGTTGCTTTGTAAATCATTGTGGTAGGAAAAGCAGGTGTATCGCTGTTTTTACCGCCTAATTACCCAGATGAATATTCTCAGCATGTTGAACATCTGTTTTCATTGAAATTTTGTGGGAAAAAGCAAAGTATGAATGGTTGCCACCTAGCACATATGAAAGTTTCGAAAAGCCAATTCAAGGAGTGACGGGTATAAGACGGGGATCCTCGATACTGTTGGAAGTCATTACAAGATAATTGTTACCTGATCACTTACACAGAATTATTTACATGCTCTATTTACAATAAATAATATAATTATTTTTTGAGTCTGTTTATTTTTAATCCTTTGTTAATTTCGTTTATTTCTTCATTGCTGACTTTTTTGCTACACATAAAATATCGTTTATTTCCTTCAGGAGCATCTTTTATAGAGTAAGTCTGTACTTGTTCAGGAGTGATATCAGTTTCAATGAAAATCCCATCTAATTCTGTAGGGTCGATAAACATAAAGTCACTTCTTTTTTTGAGTAACATTTTAATAATTTCATAGTTACCAGTAATGACTCTAGTGACATTATTTTTTTCATTATGTTTGATGATTTCATCATATCTATTACCGTAGGAATAACCTTGTTTAGCAAGTAACTTAAAGTCTCCACTAGAGAGTAATTGCTCTAATGTTAGATTGTCTTTTAATGTTGGGTGATTTTTATAACTTAAAATCAGAATTTCTTTGTCTTGATACACCATATTACTATATTTTGAAAATTTTAGTCTTTCTTCTGTTTTGAATAAGCTCGGGTTACATATTTTTGTCATATTACCCTCTATCATTTTCATAACACGGCTAAAAGGAATATTTTGCCATTCATAGTTTAAATTTGTATTTTTTAGTGCTTGAGATGCTGGTGTCCCAACGGTTCCTTCTGGGTGATCTTGACCACTTTTAGGCTCAAGATAAATTGGAACTCTTATATTAAACGCGATGATTATTGGATTAAGTGTGTTAGCTTTGTTTTCTTTTTTATTGGTTGTTATTATGGTATCAGTATAGTTTTTTTCTGAAGCATTTGATTCTAAAGAAAATAAGTGAGTTAACATTAGACCTAAACCTAGCCATTTCATCATGTTTTCCTCAGTTACAGTGTATACAAATAAGAATAGATGTTAGCGTTAAATATTGTGATATTTTTTAAATACTGCTTAAGCAGAGTTCAGGGGGGGATACCATTATCACGCTTATCTGTGCAATTGCTATACTAAAACCTACTGGTTATTTCGTTAATGGTATAAGTGGATAAAAATATGAATATTGATGATCTTCAGGCTTATGTTGATGCGTGGAATAAACACGATATTGATAAAATTATGTCTTTTATGTCAGCAGATTGCATTTTTGAAACAGGCGGTGGGCCTGAGACATACGGTACTCGTTATTCAGGATGTGAGGCGGTTAAAGCTAAGTTTATATCAGTGTGGGAAATGATGCCCGATGTGCACTTTGATAATGCAAGTCATTTCATTCAAGGTAACAGAGGCTGTTCACAGTGGACATTTATTACCACTAAATCTGATGGAACTAAAATAGCGCTAGAGGGATGTGATTTATTTACTTTTGAGAAGGGTAAAATAAAAGTGAAGAGTTCATTTATGAAACATCAACACTAATGCATTAACACGAATGCATGAGTGTTTAAAAGACAGGAATACATGGTTAAAATTTATTCCTGTCTTTGGTGTTGATGGGGATGATTAATCTGGAGTGTAGAAACCTACTCCTAATAATTTATCATCGATTGAGCTAAAAAAGGTGTGTTTTCTCTCTTTTTCATTGGTGATGGGATTGGTCCATAGGTAACTTATTTCACCTGAATCTTGATGTTTCACCATTTCTAGCATGTCATGAGTAGCGTCTTTGCCTACATCATCCAAGACTGTATCAATAGATTGACCAATGAAGCTTCGACTGACGCCGTGTGCTAAAAATAATTTGGTTTTGATATCTATAACAAAGAGATAAAGGTCACCATTCACATATTGGCCATCGAGATTATTAAATTGATACAGGGCTGATTTTAAATTCTTATGCATTTCAACGGTGGCACGTCCTAAGAGTTCTTTAGCTTGGAAAGCATTGGCTCTGACTGGGTAGTAACCGACGGCAATAATGATGTCACCGACGCGTTGGAATAAGGTTCTTTTAGGCGAAGCGGTTCTGTCGGTTGGGTTTTTCCAGTGATATTCGACAGATCCCTGTCCCTCTTTTTCGGCTTTTTGGATCATCTCACGGAAAAAGTATTTACCATACATGTCAAAAATATCTAATACAGTGTCGCCGACGAGTACTGACGACGAACCTCCGCTGGCTAAAAAACGTCCATCAATACTCAGTGCGAAAACGTATAAGTTTCCATTGATAAATTCTTCTTTGTGACTGAAATCATTGACAGCCTCACCACCACTTATTTTTATATGTGTGATAGCGCGTGTTAACAGCTCTTTAGCGCTAACTTCTTCTTTGGTTTCGATATGAGTAACATACATATTATTATCTGCGTGAGTGATCCCCGTGGACATTGTTGAGGTAAGCACTAAACTGGCAGTTAGTAGGCTATTTTTTAACTGAGTATTCATATGACATTCCTAAAAATATAAATATAATCAAATTTTGTATGCTCATCATAATCATCAGTAGCCTACTAAGGAGGGAAGCCAAAGTGTCAATTGAGGAAAGAAGGCGATAAATATGACACCAATAACCGAGGCTAATACAAAGGGGTGGATGCGGGAGGTGATCTGCTCGACACTGGAGCCGCCAATCCCAGAAGCCACAAAAATGTTTTCTCCTAAGGGGGGAGTAGCGAACCCAATTGAGAGTACGCACACGACCACAATCCCTACATGGGTGGGATCAGCCCCTAGCATATACATGATAGGTAGCATAACAGGCACGATGATCATAATCGCTGCCAGTGTCTCCATAAACATCCCCACAAATAGCAAGAAGACAATCATCAAGATCCAAATTAGGTACATGTTGTCAGTCATGTGAAGCAGATTATCTGCAATGATGGCTGGAATTCTTTGTTCGACTAAAAGACGGCCAAACACGGTGGCGGCAAACAATATCAGTAGGACTCGACCTGTGATCCAAGTTGTGGTAGTTAGTGACTTAAAAACATTGTTTATTTTCATTTCTTTGTGAATAAAAAAACCCACAAAAAGTGAATAAACTACCGCGACGATGGCCGATTCAGTTGGTGTAAAAATGCCAGAATAGATGCCACCTAAAATAAGTACTGGCGCGAGTAGAGACCAAATCCCACGGCGAAAGACAGAGCCTATTTCAGAGAAAGACCAATTGTCGGTTAACCCTTTATAGCCTTCACGTTTAGAGATGATGTAGTTCATCGCAATTAAACTTAAGGCGATAATGAGCCCTGGAATGATACCAGCAATAAAGAGTTTAGGAATTGAGACACTGGCAAATGGGCCATGCAAGGCAATTGCTTCAGTCGGTGGCTGGAGTCCCATGGAAGAAATGCCGAAAATAACCAAGGGAATGGACGGTGGGATAATGATCCCAAGTCCTCCAGAAGCTGCTGTGATAGCTGAAGCGTAACTGCGATCGTAGTGACGTTTAACCATTGCGGGTATCATTAGCATGCCGACGGCAGCAGTGGTGGCTGGCCCGGATCCAGATATTGATCCGAAAAAGACACAGGCAATGATGGTCGCTGCCCCCAGTCCTCCGGTGATAGGACCGGCTAAATGCTCGGCAATATCAACAAGCCGCCTGGAGATCCCAGCCGCTTCCATGAGGGCGCCAGCCAGAACAAATGCGGGTAAGGCCATTAATGGAAAATTACCCACGGAAGTAAATGCTATCTGAACCATTGCGATAGGATTTTTGTCAAGTATCAGGTAGGCAGCCATGGCAGCGCCTGCTAACGATACTGTAATAGGAGCTCCTAGAATGAGCATGATGATGAAACCACCAAACAAGATCACAGTGAGATATTGTTCCATGGTTATACCTCGCTTTTCTTGGCAGCGGATAGGCTAATTTTTTTCAGCTCTTGTGTTTCAGGATCGAGGGCTTCAATCCCTTTAAATAATTTCAAATATAGATTCAAGAGTATTCTTACCGACATTAATGTGAATGCAATGGGTAAAATAAGATAAAAGTACTTCATTGGAATTCCCGTTGTTTGTGACTTCCAAAAGAGATTCATCTTATTAAAAACAAAATCATAACTTAGATAAACGAAAAAGAGATTGAATCCAACCCATAAAAGATCAGCTATGGTTTCACTCACCGTTTTAACGATGGGAGGAAACCATTTAAAGTGAAATGTCACCCGGTTGTGTGCCGACATTTTAGCGGCAACAACAGCGCCTAAATAAGCAAACCATACGAACATATAGGTTGAGACTTCATCTCCCCAGGGAAGGGAGTACTGAAACAGTTGTCGTAATACAATTTGTGCAAACAGTATCATCACAAAAGCAGCTAACAACAAAGCACATAAATATTCTTCAATATTATTAATGTGCTTGATAAAAAAATGCTTAGCAGACATATTTTGTCCTCAATAAACAACTCTGATTAAAGCGAACAAAATGATGGTTAATATTCGCACTCGCCATGTCAATTATTACTTGGTATTCGTATTAATCTTTGGCTCAATAAATATCATCTAAGGTTAATTAGCAGTGCGACCTAAGGTCGCTAAGGCATTATCAAGTTTCACTTTTCCACCTATGCTGTTATAAAATTTAGGCCAGACCTTTTTCGTCGCGACATCTATCCATTCCTTTTCACCGTTACTCGGTGTGGAGATAATCATGCCTTTGGCAACTAATGACTTTCGGATTTTTTCTTCAGACTCGAGTAAAAAGGAGTAGCTATAGTCTGTGGCTTCTTTGCCAGCCTCTAAAATAATGGCTTGCATAGCGGGTTTTTGAGCTTGAAAAATCGATTCACTGATGATGAGAGGTTCGATGGAGAAAATATAACGAATATTGGTCACATATTTTTGGACCTCATTAAACTTCATTGCATTGATGGTCATGTAAGGGTTGTCTTGCCCATCTACCACACCTAATTGAAGGCCTGTAAAGGTTTCTGACCAGGCCATCGGTGTTGGGTTAACGCCCCATGCTTGGTATGTCGACATCATGATCTCATTACGGGGAACGCGGATCACGAGTCCTTTGAGATCGGCCAGTGATTCAATCGGACGCTTAGAATTGGTTAGAACGCGAAAACCTGAGTATGCCCATCCCACAATACGCACGCCCGCATCCTTAATGGTATTTTGAATCAACTCTTTGCCTATTTTACCTTGAGTTAATGTTTTTGCTTCTTCGGCACTTAAAATGACGTAAGGCATGGTTAATAAGCCGACACTAGGAGAAAAAGGGGTGACGTTATTAATGGCGATAATCGAGAAGTCTAATAATCCCATGGAGGCATTGTTGACGGTATCTTGTTCATTACCTAGCTGACCATTAGGAAATAGATCTACGGTGGTTTTCCCTGCTGTTTTGTCACTGATAAGCTCTTTAAACTTATGCCCAAGCTCCCATTGAGTGCCTCCTGCGGCATCCCCTACTGCCATCTTGAAGGTTTCAGCTGAAGCCATAGGTAGGATGGCAAATAAACTAACACTGGTGATGAGTGGCGCAACGACGCCTTTAATAAATTTCATAGTTCTATCCTGTTATCATAATTATAAGATTCGAATTAAAAATATTATGCTTATCGACAAGTTACCTCCATATCAATCATCCTGCATAGGGAGGTAATTGCGGTATATCTTCACTTAAAGGACTTCATCCTTAAGGTGATACCAGTTGTACAAAAATCGTTGGCCCATTCTTCTAAAGGGGGCAAATGTTTCAGATTCAATCGCCTCACGAATATTCGGGAAGGGTAACTTAGATTGAAATATGGGCAGATCAATCTGGGTCTCTTCTCCTGCAATCCATTGTGCAAGTCGCTTACCTGCTTGGGCGGAATACATCACACCATTACCGCCATAACCTAAGGCGTAATAGATAGTTTCTTTAGGATCGGGTCGATAGATGCGTGGCATCATGTCATGACTGACATCCACCCAGCCCCACCAAGAGTAATCGATTTGTATTCCTTTTAATGCAGGAAACTTTTTGGCTAAGTCGTTCTCCAGAAACTGTTGGTATTTTTGTTTGGGTGCATGCTGACCACTGATCGCACTACGGCTACCTATTTGAACGCGATTGTCGGGTAAAAGACGATAATAATGCCTCAATACTCGGGTATCAGTGAGCACTTGATGTGTCTTAAAGTTACAAGCATCAAGTTCTGCATTGGTTAAAGGTCGAGTCACGATCGAATTAGATAAAATAGGTAACAAGCGATTTTTAGTACTGGCGTGCAGACCCTGTGAGGTGTAGCCGCCGGTCGCCATCCCAACCGCTGCTGCTTTTACAATGCCGCCAGGGGTGGTTAGGTAATGTACGCCGTTGCGCGTGTTCCAGTCAATGACTGGACTACCAGGATGCACTTTGACACCTAATGCGCGGGCTTTTTTTAGGTAGCCAAAGGCCAGTTTTCCCGCATGGATCCCGATCCCTTCAGGTTCATGCATCGCACCAGCTGCCTCAGTGTCCCCGACGAATTGATTTCTAACGGTTGATGCATCTAAGATTTGCGCATCGTAGTTAAAGGTTTGACGTAGTAAAGACGCTTCTTTTTCCAATGTTGGCATCATTTTATCACGGTGAGCGATATAAAGATGTCCACCAACTTGCGGCTCACAATCAATGTCTTTGATAAGATCTTTAAAGGTTTGCATGCCATCGAGGCATTCTTGGTGCATACGCAGTGCAGTATCAACCCCCCAACGTTCAATCCATTGAGAGCGCTTTAATCGTCCTGAGGCGCACTGGGCCTGACCACCATTACGGGTGCTGCAGCCCCAACTTGTCCGATTAGCCTCTAATACTGTCGCTTTGATGCCATAATGCTCAGCAAGATAGATAGCAGCACAGAGTCCGGTATAGCCTGAGCCGACAATGACCACATCGGCTGAGGTGTCACCCAAAATAGGGCCATCATCCTCAGGAGCTTCTCCTGCGGTACCAATCCAATACGTTGGGGCATAATCTTGCCCTTGTCCTGGGTTGGCATTGACTAAGGGATCATATTGCGGGTTATATGGATCCTGTGCACTCATCCCTGCTTTTAGATTTAAGCTTGTTTGTTTGAGGTTTATGCTCATGGTCATCCTTAATGCGTTGTGCAGAAAAAGCGTGCGCGATTAAGCGGACACTGTCAGTGAAGGGCGATCTTTACGGAAGGCATTTTTCACCTGAATTTTGCCATCACGTAGCGTAAATATATCCACCATACGTGCTTCAACTCGCGTACCGTCAGCTTTGGTGCCACAAAATGTAGATTCTGTTACAGCGCGGTCGCCACTAATAAAGTGATCGCCATCTAGCCATTGTGCATCAGGGAAATTCTTCCATGCGAGTTGAAATGCAGTTTTAACGTCATCAAACCCATAAAAGCTTGCCCCTAAAAGGTCAGCACCTGCAATGGCATGGAATTCACAATCGGTTGTCATGCAGTTCATTAATGCATCTATGTCGTGATCATTCCATGCTTGAGAAAAGGTGTTTAAAAAAGCGAGGGTTTCTTGATTACTCATTGTATTAGCTTCCTGATTATTCATGTTAATTTACTCCAAACATCATAATTGTGTGAACTGTATTCCATATAATGAAATATTTTGTATCGTATTTGATACTTTTTATCAATATAAGACCTATTTACTAAGGTGAAACTCCTTAAAATAGGGGGTACTTATTTTTTATCTTGTTGGTGGTATATTTTTATATATCAAAATGGTTAAAAAAATAGCAATGACAATTACGATTAAATAAGGTCAATGGAATGGCCATCACTGCTGCGCTGATAACGCCACATAGCATGAATTCAGGTTGCACGTTGCTGAATGTATTCAGCGGTGTAGAGAGTTGTTTTGTGCTCATGAATTGATGACCTTGTAATGGAAAAACTACCTGGCCCAATCAATGAGCCAGATTCACTCCGACAAGGGTTAGACGAAATCTTTATACTTTTCCAAGTGACGAACGGGGGTTGATAGTGCATCACGGCGGAAAGGATCACCGAGCTCACGGGTACACATGATTTCTATGATGGTGGTTTTACCTTCATTCATCTGCATATCGATGGCTTTCTTAAGGGCGGGTCCAACATCTTCAAGGCGATCAACGGTGACGCCTTCCGCGCCCATTGCTCGTGCTATCTCAGCAAAACTTTCGTTATCCAATTCACCTGCGACAAAGCGGCGGTCATAGAAATCGACCTGATTTTTCTTTTCTGCACCCCATTGACGGTTATGGAACACGACAGCGGTAACGGGGATATCGTGACGCACACAGGTCATGGTTTCCATTAAGCTCATTCCCCAAGCTCCGTCACCAGCGTAGGAGACTGCTGGGCGTTCTGGCGCGGCAACCTTGGCCCCGATAATCGTTGGGAAGGCGTAACCACAATTACCAAAACTCATGGCCGCAAAGAAGCTTCTTGGCTTGTCAAAGCGGAGATAACTGTTGGCGATGGAATTAATGTTACCGATGTCGGTAGAGACCATCACATCTTCAGGCATGGCTTTTTCAAGTTCACGTAATACCTGACGAGGGTGTAAATATTCGCCGCCAGAGAAAGGGGTTTCTGCGGCATTTTCTTTAATCATGTCTAAGCTGAATGCATCCGTTTCATGAGTCCATTCGTCTAGCTCTTTTTCCCAAGCTGCTTTTTCTGTGCAGATCTTATCTTTACGTTGGGCAAGGGTAGCGTCACAGTCTAAGGTACGTTTAGCAAGACGCTCAGTAAGGGCGATGGCAGCGGCTTTTGCATCGCCACAAATGCCGACAGAAATCTTTTTCACGAGTCCTAGCATCTTGTTGTCAGCATCTATCTGAATGATTTTTGCGTCTTTTGGCCAATAATCCATGCCATGTTGAGGTAAGGTGCCAAATGGGCCTAAGCGTGAACCTAATGCGATAACCACATCAGCTTGAGCGATTAACTTCATGGCGGCTTTTGAACCTTGATAGCCTAGAGGACCACACCACAGTTCGTGACTCGCAGGAAATGAATCGTTGTGTAAATAGCTATTGACCACGGGAGCACCTAAGCGTTCAGCAAGGGCTTTACACTCTTCAATGGCATCACCCATGACAACGCCGCCACCGGAAATAATGACTGGGAATTTAGCTTTAGCGAGTAAATCTGCTGCTTCATTGAGGCTAGATTCTCCACCAGGCCCTCTGTCAAGGCGTGAAGGCTTAGGGATTTCTACCGTGCTCTCACCGTAGAAATAATCCCGTGGAATATTAAGTTGAGTGGGACCCATTTCGCTTAATGCACGATCAAAACAACGGCCCGTGTATTCAGCCATACGATTAGGATGGGTAACATGCCCTTGATATTTAGTGAATTCTTGGAACATTGGAAGTTGATTACATTCTTGAAATCCACCTAATCCTTGAGTCATCGTGCCGGTTTCTGGTGTGATAATCACCACAGGGCTATGGGCCCAATATGCAGCCGCAATGGCGGTGACACAGTTGCTTATTCCTGGCCCATTTTGACCTATCACTACACCATGATTCCCAGAGACTCGAGAGAAGCCATCGGCCATATGGCCTGCACCTTGTTCGTGTACGACGGGAATAAGGCGGATACCTGCTGGAGAAAATATATCCATGGCATCCATAAATGCTGATCCCATAATACCGAATATATTTGTGACATCATTGGCGACCATAGTTTCTACGAAGGCCTCGGATGGGGTCATCATAGTTGGACCTTCAACAACAGCTCGGTCATTTTGTTTGCTCATAATGAGTAATTCCTCTAATGCTTATCAAATAAATTTGTTTTATGGAATGAAAGGTTCCACTAATTGAACTGCACTTACATTATGAGCTATAAAACATCCTGTCAAACAATTATTTTATAAAATGGTACTTTTTGTTCTGATTTTTGTTTTTACGTGTTAGTTTCATGGTCAGCAAGTAAGTATTGACACTGGTTTATCTCCATCAATTGACAGAATGAGAAGAGTTAACATGTCATTTAAAATTAAATGTTGAGTGGATTAAATATAATGAATGAGCCCATAAATACATCAATTGTGCATCCAATAAAGGTCGAGATTAGTGTGCGTGAAGTCTTTAACATAGATTCTGATTTAGTGGTTACTGGCTTTAGGGATCCCGATGCTTATGTGCCAGACATTGATGTGGGTTATCACTTTAATAAAGAAGTGACATTGGCTATTTTGGCCGGTTTTGAGCATAACAGACGTGTCATGTTGCAAGGGATGCATGGCACAGGCAAATCGACGCATATAGAGCAAATCGCTGCGAGACTCAATTGGCCATGTTTACGGGTTAATTTAGATGGCAATATCAGTCGATTAGATCTAGTGGGTAAAGACACTATCGTCATTAGAGAAGGCAAGCAGGTGACTGAATTTCAAGAGGGGATTTTACCTTGGTCTATTCAGCGCCCTATCGCACTTATTTTTGATGAATATGATGCTGGACGGCCAGAGGTGATGTTTGTGATCCAACGGATTTTGGAGCGGGATGGAAAACTGACATTATTAGATAAGAATAAAGTGATTTCTCCTCATGCCGATTTTCGTTTATTTGCGACAGCCAATACCATAGGGCAAGGGGATTTTTCTGGTATGTATCGTGGTGTCCAAGTATTGAACCATGCGCAAATTGATCGCTGGAATATTTTAGCATCGCTTAACTATTTACCTCAGGATGAGGAAGTGAGCATGGTATTAGATCAAGTGACTAATTTAAAAGGGGAGTGTCGAAGTTTAATCGATGCAATGGTGTCATTAGCTAACTTGACCAGAAAAGGCTTTGTTGCAGGAGAACTGTCTACCTTGATGTCGCCTCGTACAGTGATCACTTGGGCAGAGAATTATGACATATTTGATGATCTTCATTTGGCCTTTAGGCTGTCTTTTTTGAATAAATGTGAACAGCAAGAGAAAGGGCTAGTTGCTGAATATTTTCAGCGGTGTTTTACACAAGAATTGAGCTTAATTGAGTAAGATAATGACTTTTTTCAATATAGTAGATGCTGTTCAGCGTGAAGAACACGCTAAAAAAACGGATAAAGTGGCCACTGCTTTGCTAAACACTTTCAGCAGTCAATGTGATGCTCAAACGGGCTTACCAATGGCTTATTCGTATCGTAATTTTACACTTTATAGCCATACGCGTGTCATGCCATTTTATGCGCCACATATACAGGTGTATTGGTCAAAGACTGCATGCCATGAACTGGAAAAAGAGGTTAATTTACCCCCCATAGCAGTAACATTAGCCCCCGATCCACGAGGCAGAATCGATGCATTGTCATTAAGGCTGCTCTATTCAGATCTTAATGTGCACCAGAGTCGCCAACCTGCCACGCAAATAGCGGCACTCGTGTATGAAATGTTAGAGCAATTTAGAGTGGAAAGCCTGATCCCAAGACAATGGCCTGGAATGAGGTTCAATGTTGATAGCTTATTTACGCATTGGTCACAGAGTTTCTATTATTCAGGGCTCACCAATACAGCGATAGGTATACTGCTTTATACCTTAGGGCAGGTAAGTAGAGCAAAATTAATGGCTCAAGCTGTGCTTGCTGAAACAGAAAGCGTGATAGAACACACGCGTTTGGCGCTTGCCACCTCCATAGGTACCCAACTATCTGGTTTACGTCAAAGTCGACATGATCAAAGCCTGTATGGGGATTATGCACTGGATATTGCCAGTATTATTGAGTCGATGATTGAAGTGGAATCATGCGAATTAACGGCTGATGAACAAAGAGATAATCGTGATAAAGTGGTCAAGGGTTTTACGATTTTACTTGAAATTGAGAACCATGAGAGTGTTGAATTTCCCATCGTCAATACGGGTACCAGTCGTGTTCTTGTTGCAGCGAGTCAGGTTTATCAGGTGTTTACCACTCAATTTGATAAGGTGATATTTCCTGCTAATCTCGTTCGTATTGAGTTACTGCAGGAATATAGGGATCAGCTTGATAAGCTGGTTGCGCAACAGAAAATTAATATTAATCAATTGGCGCGTCAAATCTCAACCAGATTGAGTCGACTTAAAGTTGATGATTGGCGATCATCGAGAGATGAAGGGTATATCGATGGCGGACGCTTACCTTTATTAATTAGCTCACCAAGTGAGACAGCCCTCTTCTATCAAGCTGATGCTAAACCTAACATTGATTGTCATGTGAGTTTTTTAGTCGATTGTTCAGGTTCGATGAAGACGCATATTAGGCAAGTGGCAACAGTACTTGATATTTTAGTACGTGCATTTGATATGGCGGGTACCGCCACCGAAGTCTTAGGGTTTACCACTGGGGCTTGGAATGGGGGAGCTGCACTGAAACAATGGCGCAGGCAAGGTTGTCCAACGGATCCTGGCCGCTTAAATCCAGTGTGGCATTTGATCTTTAAACACGCAAAACAAAGTTGGAGGCGTGCACGATTGGGGTTGGCTTCCATGTTTAAATTGGATTTATTTCGCGAAGGAATAGATGGAGAAGCGGTGCAATGGGCCTGTCAGCGACTGTTAACCCAGGAGTCTACACGCAAAATTTTAGTGGTGATCTCTGATGGTTGCCCTATGGATACGGCAACGAATCAAGCAAACGATACGTATTATCTCGATAATCATCTCAAAGCGGTAGTTGCTGAGCAACAAAGAGCTGGGGTGGATATCGTGGGGTTAGGGGTGGGAATTGACTTGAGTCCTTATTATCCTAACAATTTGGGCATGGATCTAACACAGGCGCTTAATGCGGCTATGTTTACTCAGGTGATTGAGATGATCACCAAGTTACAGCAGAGACCATAGACCTGATATCAGCAGATGCCCGCCAATTAGTATTAATAAAGTAAACACCACATAGCGCATGTGCTGGGGGCTTAAAGCTGGCGGAAAACGCCGCACCAGTAAAGTGGTAACAGAAACTAATGGGATAGCGAATACTGATAGTATTAAGATCTCATCGGTGAGGAGACCATAAAATGCGAGGTAGCCACTGCGAATTGCACAAATGCAGGCAAATAACATAAGTAGCATGTTACGAATAGTGACGATGGAAAAAGGCTGACGATAAAAGTGAAAGACCAGTGGTGGTCCCGCAATGCCAAATAAGCCACCAGTAAAGCCCGATGCAAGGCCACTGACGAAAAAACTGGCGTCATGACTACGAGATTGATGTTCACGGTTTTTTGCACTGAGCATCGAGCTTACGCCACTGATTATGATCATAATCCCGAGTAAAATTTGCAGTATGTTAGTTGCAAAATCGCTTAAGTAAGCAAGTAATACCACCCCAATAATGACCCCTGGACATACCGCGATTCCAGCAGCGCACATGGCGCGCCAATCTAGTTGTTTGAGGCAACCAGGTAGAGAAAACGCGCAATTAACTAACGTGATTAAACTGACCACAGCAGCGATAAAATTAAGGTCTGCCAGTCCAAATGCTGTGGTGGCACCGGTGACGATGATCCCCAGACCAAAGCCCGTAGCGGTTTGAAAATAAGTACCGACGACAATGATTAACAACAGTAAAACTACGGTACTTGTCATCGCTCTCTCCGTTGATGATATAATATGCTCAACTCTGCATCTTGAGTTGGTGTCACGAGTGTAATGGTATTGCGATAGGTGTCAGTTGATCTCTTGGCGTTACAGGTGTCAATGCTTGTGCTTGTACTACCGTTACCGCAATGACTAAAAAGATGTCGTTGGCATTACAGCCACGAGACAGATCATTGGCAGGTTTTGCTAATCCTTGGAGTAGAGGACCAATTGCGAGAGCTTGAGCCATTCTCTCAGCCAGTTTATAACCGATATTACCGGCCTCTAGATTGGGAAATATTAATACATTTGACTGGCCTTTCACTTTGGAATTAGGGCCTTTTTTCTCGGCAATATCGGCAACAATTGCTGCATCGAGTTGAACATCAGCGTCTATGGCTAAGTTAGGCATGGCCGCTTTGACAATATTTGAGGCGTTGACCACTTTATCGACGGCTGAATGTTTAGCGCTACCATTGGTCGAAAACGACAACATGGCGACTTTTGGGTCTTCACCGAGTAAGGCTTGAGCATTGCGAGCTGCAGCCATAGCGATGTCAGCCAGCTCTTCGGCGTTTGGGTCGATAACCAGCCCACAATCAGAAAAAATGATCCCCCCTTTAAGTTGATGAAATGGCTGGCACATGATCATTAGAAAAAAGCTCGACACCAACTTAGCTTGAGGGCTAATCCCGATCACTTGAATCGCACTACGAACCACGTCTGCAGTATTATTTACCGCACCTGCCACAGAGCCATCGGCATAGCCGAGATCCACCAAGAGATTAGCAAAGCACAGCGGTTTATGGACCTCTTGCTGTGCGGTGGTTAAGGTCATTCCTTTGTGCTTTCTTTTAGCAAAAAGTGCCTGACTAAATTCATCAATCAGAGGTGAGTGAGCAGGGTCAATGACCGTGATCCCATTGAGTAACATCTTACTGTGGTTGTCAGTGATTAATTGAGAAATGGTGTCAATTTTCCCCACTAAGATGATGTTTGCAATGCCTTCTTCACTTGCACGTAACGCGGCTTGAACAATGCGTTGATCATCACTTTCACATAACACGATGGTTCGGGGAGAAAGGCGTGCTTGTTCAATTATTTTGTCAATCACTTTCATATTTATGCTCTTCTTATCGTTGAGGCGAAATGGCCATCCTTGCTTTGAAATCAATGTTAAGCATTACTTGCTATAGGATTAAGAATTAAATTCATCTCAAACATGTAAGTGAGACAAAAAGTTCCATTAATTGTGATTTGTTTGTGATAGTATGTGCTATATACCATTAACGTCAATGAATTATCAAAAAAAGTCGTTATAATCTATGGCTCTCATCTGTGATAAACCAAAATGGGGATATATGAAAGGATCTCAAAGTGATCAAACTAACTCTGCTCGAGTCAATGGCGATACACCTACCTTGCGTCTTTTTTCATTACTGGAAGTGATTGCACAAAGAGATGAGTTTTTTTCATTGCAGGGACTGGTCGAAGAGACTGGTTTACCTAAACCCACCTTACACAGAATGCTGCAACAACTTGAAGCAGCAGGTATTATTCAACGTGATGGTGATGAGCGCCATTACAGTACCGGTGGTCGATTACGAAGATTGGCAGAGCAATTGTTGTTAAATAATACGACTCATAGTGCGAGACGAACTGTGTTACGTCAACTTGTTGATGACGTAGGTGAGAGTTGCAACATTACCGCGTTATCCGGTGGTGAAATTGTTTACCTTGATAGGATAGAAACGGCTGCTCCA
The DNA here is from genome assembly GCF_013248905.1 of Shewanella sp. VB17. Taxonomy (NCBI): domain Bacteria; kingdom Pseudomonadati; phylum Pseudomonadota; class Gammaproteobacteria; order Alteromonadales; family Shewanellaceae; genus Shewanella; species Shewanella sp. VB17. The sequence goes on along the minus strand of NZ_JABRVS010000001.1, from coordinate 3,456,898 downwards.
TTGAGATTTTATTTGCATTCAGGCTCCAGAGTGCCGGTGCATTGTTCGGCAAGTGGAAAATTATTTTTGTCTGAAATGAGCACTTCCCAGCGCAAAAGATTATTGACTCACGTGGCATTAACTCAGTACACAGAAAAAACTATTGTAGATATTAATGCGTTAGAAACTGAGATAGACAACGTAAAGAATGCGGGCTATGCCATTGATAATGAAGAGTATTTACCGGGGTTGTTGTGTGTTGCTGTTTTGGTGCCAGCACCTACTGGTCGGGCGAATTTATGCTTAGCGATACAAGCTCCCATGATGCGTTTAAAGCCAGAAAGTGCCTTGCATTTTTTACCTGCTTTGCAACGCGCAGCGAGTGCGTTAGCGGCCATTGAAGCCGAAAGTTGGCCTGCACAGGTATAGATGGTAGTCATACTGCTTGGGGGGTGAGATGACATTATATTAAGGATGTCAGTGTTGGCCGTAATCGGTCGGGCAGTACAAACTCTTTGCGCTTACCTGTGATAGGGCAAGCGAATTTAAGATAACAAGAAGTGAGTTGCAGATTGACGTCTGACTCCTTCGCTACGCCGTGCAGTCTATCGCCGACAACAGGGTGGCCAATAGAGGCCATATGAATACGGATTTGGTGTTTTCGGCCTGACTCTATCTTGACCTCAACCATGGATCTGTGTTGCTGAGGATCATAGGCTAGCAGCCTGGCGTGCGAACAAGCAGGCTTGTTGTCTATAGGGGTGTTGATTGTGATGCTCGGGTTGTCAGACTGCAAGTTGATTAAGTGACCTTCAACAATCACCTGATAATATTTATCTAATGCTCTGGTTTCGAAAAGCTTAGCTAATGCCGCAGTGGTGCGTTTAGTGTGCCCGATCAACACAAGTCCGGTGGCTGCTCTGTCTAAGCGGTGAATGATAAAAGCGGGTCTGTCAGGCGTTAAATGAGTTTGTGCATAGCGGTTGATGGTGGTGTGGTCGCCCCATTTTGAGCCTTGGCATAGCATGCCATAGGGTTTGTACCAGAGGCTATATTGATCTAAGTCTGCGATTAATTCAGCATCATCGACTTGATGTTGCAACACCTGTTGATTGTAATAAAGATGTAGCTCATCACCTATTTTTAGCGCTTTCTTTCCCCGTCTAAGGCGTGATGTATGCTGTTGGCGAGTATGCCATACCGCCCCTTTTGTCATGGCCTGTTTGATTTGCTGTTTAGAGAGTTTGCTTGCTTTTGCAAGCACAGAAGCGGCATTATCTTCGCTTGATGTCACAGTAACGTGGCTTTCAATTTTGTTGGGGGGCATTGGGTTCATAGAGGGGTTAATGTGTTCTGGCAGTATGAGGTAGTGGAGGCTAGTTTACACTATTTTCATTGTGATCGGGGATCAGGTTTATGGGGTAAGTATCTACATACTGATCAAGCCTTTTATTCGTAATGAGTACATTATTTAGTGGTAACAAATGCCGGTGATGCAGTCATTGATGAGACGATACCTTGTGCGAAACTTTTTGCCAGTTTTTCACTGCTGCCAGTGTAAATAGACAAGACGCCAAAGGTAAACACTAAGACAATAATTTGAGCGACTATCCCTGAAAAACCACCTGCAATCCAATCAATACACTTGCGTGTATTGCTTTTTTTCGGCGTATCGTTCACCACTGTTTTAAACTTGTCTAATAACTCATTTTTAAGTTTTGTTTGTTCTTTACTGAGTATTTTATTGAATTCGTTCTGTTCTTTCTCAAGTTGTTTTCTATCTTGTTCGAGAATTGTCGATTTATTTTGGTATTCCTCAATAGTTTCTTTTGATAATGTTTCACCAATAAGATTAGCCATTCTAATGGCTTTGGAGCGAAAATCATCAAGGGCAGTTTGTGAACACAGAGTGTCATCATGGAAGTTTTCTAGTCGTTTAGCGATTTCAGGGCCGCTTTTTCCTTTATTACCTAGGGCCTTGGCAATTTCATCTTTACGGAATTTATACAGTGCGTAAGCGAGCAAGCCAATCGGATCGTTATTTGATTGTACTAACGCGTTAAAGACCCATTTTTTTGTCATATGACTTACAATTCCTAAAAATTCACACTTGAGGCGTTATTTTAGATAAAACTGTAAGCAAATCAAAGCTATTTGTTGGTTACTTGTTATATGGTTATCGTATTTGTAAAAGCAGAATTAAATGCGTTAATAGCATTCAAACAGCTTAGTGTTTGTTTTGGCTCGGATTTTTCATGTAATAGTTCCGAAATATTGATCGAGTGTAAACGTCCAATTAACTCATTTTCTTTTTCAGATAAGAAAACATCTTGAGTTGTGGCCACTAATGTTGTTTTATCATTGCTCATTTAAACCCCATGGTGTGCTTAAAATGTGTTAATCGCATAAATTGTATCGAAATTTAACACGATATGCAATTGAGCTATTTGATCATTTTAATGTATAGAGTATATATTTTTTTCCAGAAAAAGCATCATTTCCTGTCGTTATCATAATTCGATGGTTTAATCGTGTTAGCTAAACATCAACTCGAGCCCTATCCCGTGAACGGGAAGTTGGCAGACGATGATGAAAGTCTTGTATTTCAGTAATGGGTGCTACTGTTTATGGAGCAAACGTTTAGAGTTAGGGCTGTTTTATCACGTTGAGGGCGAGGGTGATAAAATCAACTACCCGATACTGAGCAATTAAATACTCATGTTATTGAGCTGTCGGAAAAGGTCCTCACACTTCAACAACAGCTCGACTGGTTTAAGTGCCAGTTTTTTGGCCGCAAGAAAAAAACTGATCGGTTCTTTAGTGTTGTTTAGGCATTAAGTGCATTTGATTGGCGCTGATGATATTAGCGATTTCATCATAAACTGCTCTAATTCTTGGCGTAGACGTCTCGTTGGCGTGGCTGATTAACCATAGGGACTCTGGTTTGATGGCGGGAATTTCTATTTGAGTTAAATCGTCAGATAAAAAATGTGGCAATATTCCAGCACCTAATCCACTGCGAATAGCAGCTTCTTGAGTGGCAAGAGTATTAAAGCGCAAATTGGGGGGGCGGTTAGTGATTTTTGTGAGCAATTTGGCTGCAGGTAAATCTATGTGGCAGTCCCAGCCTATTAGTGGGACGTTATCGAGGTTTGTATTTTGATCTTTCGATGTAAACATTCCTGACGATATACTTCCCACTTTACGCACCGTTAGGGCTCCTTGCTCTGGCCGCTTTAAACGTAAAGCAATATCAGCATCTCCTCTGGCAATACCGACATTATATATTCCCGTCACGACTTGTAGTTCTAATTTTGGGTAGCGCTGAATAAAGGGCTGTAGTTGAGGTATAACGATGCGTAGTGCTAACATTTCTGGAAGTGCTACTCGCACTGATCCTTCAAATTCGTTCTGCTGTTTTCTAACGTTAGCTTTAAAAGACGCGAGGGTTTTCTCTACATTCTGAGCTTCTTTGTAAAATGATAATCCATCAGTAGTAGGTTGATAGCCAGTAGGGTGCTTAATGAAAAGAGTGGTACCAATTTCATGCTCTAAACTAGCCACTTTTCGACTGACTGTTTGTGGGCTAACCCCCAATTTAGATGCAGCTTTGCTTAGGCTGCCATGTCGTATAACGGCAGTGAAAAAATAAATATTTTCAATATTCATGACCATTCCATTTATGGATAGCTAATTTCTAATATTATCCATTTTAACTAGGGTTGAGAGCTTTTACACTGGATATCTATAGTTAGTTACAGAGAAGTTATTATATGGATACTCTTTTATCTATTTCCCCGCTGTCTTCGATTGCTACAGTTAATGCGTATTTGACAGCTTTTGCTGAAAAGAATATAGAAGTGGCGCTGCAGTATGTTAGTGATGATGCCATTTGGCATGTTGATGGCGATCCTGTTTTAAAAACGGTCGGTATAGTTCAAGGTAAAGATGCAATTAGACTGTGGTTAACGCGTTTCCCCGAAGGGTTTATACCTCTTGATGTTAAGTTAGAACCATTAATTGATGTCACTCCAGATGTGATTGCTATTGGCCATTTTCGCCATCGTGTGGTGAGTACAAATGCCATTGCTGATGGTGACTTTATGATTCGATTTACCACAAGCAACGGGCAGATCACCCGTTATCAAATATTTGAAGATTCACTGATGTTATCTAAAGCTCATCATAGTCAGTGGCCGCAACGTTCAGCGCGTGTAAATGGTGTGCAGTATGGCTGGGATGATCATGGGGAGGGACCAACGTTGGTATTTTTACATGGTTTATTTCTTGATCGAACATTTTGGTCTCCCGTGATTAAGCGTTTAAGTAAACCATTTCGATGTGTGGTATTTGATATGCCAGGTCATGGTGCGAGTGGTTGGCGTGAAGGGTTAGATTTAAATGCTATTGCGAATGATATTGCCTTGTGGCTCATTGAAAATAACATTAGCAAAGTTACGCTAGTTGGGCACAGTCAAGGAGGTATGATTGCCTTACGGATAGCGGCTAAATATCCCCAATTGTTGAATAAGCTTGTGCTCGTTAATACCAGCACTCGGGCGGAAGCACCCTCGCACATGCCTCTATGGCAACAGCGACGGTCTTTGTTATTGTCGTTGGATGAAAAAAATAGGCAAAGCGTATTTGAAGATATACAAAAGATTAAATACACGTCGTCGTGGTTACAGGCTCACCCTGCCTATGCAAGAGATGACATTAATAAACAAATGAAAGCAAATCCAAGGATGTTGGCTTATGCAATGGATGCAGCTGTCATAGAACGTGAAGATATACGTGAAATACTGAAAGAAATAACGGTGAATACCATTGTACTTGCAGGTACAGAGGACATTGCTACTCCGTCAGCTCATGGAGAAGAAATTGCACGGTTAATGCCTAATGCGACCTATAGTGCAGTGAAAAAGGCTAGCCATTCTATCCCAGTAGAAATGCCTGAGGCATTAGTGGAATGTTTTTAAGCTAAGTTAACTGTGCCACTTATGATAGGAAATAATAAGGGGTACATCATTATGTTTTCTCAGAATCGCGCAATTAATGCGACGTTTAATGGCGCTATTATTCCTCATTTGGAGTGCCATGAGCCTGCCAGCTCAGGCAGTGCAAGGTCATACTGTATTTATTCCTATTGCGGTGGGCGATATTATCACAGATGAAAGCGGTAAACCGCGCATTATTAAGGTCACGGGGACGGCTTATTCACTGGCGGGTTTGTCCCTTGGCAGTAACAAGGTCGAAGTACAGACCTGTAATGCTCGTCATCAATGTGGAGTAGGTTATTTAGCGGGTACGGTATCGCGCAGCAGCAAAGTCACTGATCAACATACTGACATGTTAGGCACGCCAGTACTGGAAACTGATGCGTCCGCTAATGTGGTCAGTCTCAGTGTGTACGAGTCATTCGGTAAACACCGTAAATAAGCCCACAGCTTTACCGGAGGCGGTGTTTTTCAAGGTAGGTTAACTCAATATCAGGTCAATCTGGAGTAATAAGTGAAGCTTATATTAACAGTGATAACTTTCAAACCATGAATGATTTTGAAAAATTGATAATTAGTTTGGTGATATTAGCCTCATTGGTAATGGTTGTACTTTTTTTTAGTCCTAGTGTAATAGAACAACGTATTAAACCTGAAAATCTACCTCATCAAGCACAGTGGGTTGGAGGAATAGATGGTGGGGATTGGATTGATTGCCAAAATATTGATGATTCAACAATCTCATGTTCGATTTATACTGAAAATTCGGGTGAATTAATTGAAAAGTCATTATTTAAAGGGGCATTGGAGGGAAATGGATTACAGATTGACTTTTATGATGGCTCAAAAATTGTTACTTTGAATGGAGTGATTTTAAACAAAATAGATAATTTAAAATAGTGCTGAATCTAAAGCTCTTTGTAAAGTGTCCCGATATTTAGATACTTCTTATCTCTGAAGAACGCAAACCTGTTGATGGCAGGTTTGCATTTGCTGTCAGAGTATCGACAGATTATAGAACCCCACGGCGTTGTTGATCACGCTCGATGGATTTGAATAGGGCGGTAAAGTTGCCTTCACCAAATCCGAGGTTGTTTTTGCGCTGTATGATTTCGATAAAGATAGGACCAAATAAGTTCTTGGTGAAGATCTGAAGCAGATAACCCTCTTTGTCACCATCGATCAAAATTTGGTGATGCTTAATACGTTCTCTGTCTTCTGTTACTTGAGGAAGTTTATCGAAAATGGTTTCGTAGTATTCAGGAATAATGTCTAAGGTTTGAATCGACGAGCCTTCCATAGCGTCGAGTGAGGCGACGATGTCACGGCTTCTAAAGGCTAAGTGTTGTACTCCTGGGCCATCGTATTCTCTTAAATACTCATCGATTTGATTTTTCTGATTGCCTTTTCCTTCATTAATTGGAATACAGAAACTGCCATCGGGTGAGCGCAGTGCATAGGACACTAATGCGGTTTGTGATCCTTTAATATCGAAGTAGCGAACCTCGGTAAAGCCGAAAATGTCTTTGTAAAAATTAGACCAGAATTCCATGGTCCCTTGGTGGACGTTGTTGGTTAAGTGATCGACCTCGATGAACCCTTTTTCTTGCGTAATGACCGGATTGTCGAGGTCAATAAAATCATGTTGGTAGATGTTGTTCTGCTCACCAAAGATATCGATGAAATAGATCAGGCTATCGCCGATGCCGTATATAGCAGGGTAGGGATGATCTTTGCTGGCATCATCGGCGGGTTTAGCTCCTCGTTCGACGGCGCCTTCGAAGGCAAATTGAGCATTTTCAACGCGCCAACCCATAGAGCAAATAGCAGGTCCATGGCGCTTAGTAAACAGTGAAGAAAACCCGTTACGTTCGCTATTAAGCAGGAAGTTAATGTCATTTTGCTTGTAGTAGGCAATGTCTTTTATTTTACTCTTTTTTAGTTTAGAGAAACCAAAGTCAATAAAGACTTGATGCATGAAATCAAGTTCTGGTGTGGCAAATTCAGTAAATTCGATGCCTAGTAATCCCAGTGGATTTTGTTCACTTGCCATTTTTTGTCCTCGTTCAATTGACATACTCAAAGTCCGTTTTAGTCAGGTATTGAGTCAAGTTTTAGCGTTGCACTCAAAAGGTGACGCTAAGTTGATGCTATAAGCTTTATTATTGTTATGATCTTCACCCTGTTCAATGGCTCATTTTCCACTGATACATCTCACAAATTGAGTGAATACACGATCTATATGACCAATTTAGTGGGTGACATGGGCAAAAAAAAGAATAATAATTGCGTCATCTCAATCAAAAAAATAGATGGTAGTGTGTTCTTTACACTTTTGGAGGCCATATGCGGATCGATGTTGATGCATTTAATGTGTTGCAGGTTGTTGTTGAAGAAGGCAGTTTTGCTAGGGCTGCAGAGCGTTTGCATAAGGCGCAATCGGCGGTAAGTTACCAAGTCAAAAAGCTTGAGCAACACCTAAATGTAAACCTTTTTTGTCGAGATCTGTATCGTGCTGAATTAACGCCTGAAGGCAAGATAATTCTTGCTGAGGGGAAAAAACTGTTGCAAAACCTTGCCAATATTGAACATTTAGCCAGTCGGTTCAGTGATGGGTGGGAGCCTAAGCTTGAGCTTATTGTGGATGGATCGTTGCCTATGGAGCCAATTATGAGGGCACTTAAACGCATGTCTTTGGAAAATATTCCTACAAAAATCCAGTTGAATGTGGAGTTTTTAGGGGGAGTTCAAGCGAGGTTTGAACGAGACCATGCAGACTTGATGTTGGTCAAAGATTACAGATCTGGACCTCATTACCGTCCACAGTCACTGCCTGACATTACCAGTATTCTAGTGGTTTCTATACAGCATGCATTAGCGACAAAAAAAAATGTTTCCCTGTTCGAGTTACAAAGTCATGTTGAGTTGACCATTGAAGATTCATCTCCAGATATGAACTATCACGATGAACTGCAGTTTGGTGGTGATAAGGTATTTTACCTATCAGGGTTTATGATGAAAAAAAATGCGCTGGAGATGGGATTAGGTTTTGGCTGGATGCCTGACTTTCTTATTCAGGAAGAGCTTGAGAGTAAAGCAATGGTTGAAGTCGATTTTAACGGTGGCAGCCGATATAGTTTTAGCCCTAAATTGGTCTCGACGTTACAAAGGCCGTTAGGAAAGGCGGGGAATTTATTTACAGCGTTTATTCTCGATGAGTTTGCCAAAGATATATGCTAGTGCCCATGAATGTCAGCCTTTACTCATAACAATAACCGGATATAAACGTCAGCTTAATGCTGACGTTTATATCCGTTGATTGAGAAAGCGTGAATGCTTAGTTACTAAATGGGACCGGTCTTGGTGTATTAGCATTTGATGGCGGTAAAATAGGCAACACTATTTTTGGCAGCTCACCTGTGAGTGATTTAAGAAATGCGACTATCTCTTTATTTTCCTGTTTTGATAAACTTTGTCCTAATTGAATATCGGCCATGGTATTAACCGCTTCTTCCAAGCTCCAGGTTGCTCCATCATGGAAATAAGGAGCTGTTAACTCTATATTTCTTAATGTTGGGACTTTAAATACGTGTTTATCTGCAGGGTTCCCGGTGACAGCAATTCGACCTACTGCTGGGTTTTTGGTGTTAAATGGCTTGATTAATCCCATTTTCATGTACAGGGTTCCACCGACAGCTGCACCGTTGTGGCAGCTGATGCAACCTTTAGTTTTGAACAGCTTATATCCAGTGATAGCGTCGGTCGTGATAGCTGACATGTCGCCTAATAAGTATTGATCAAAAGGACTATGTGGTGTTACAAGTGTTTTCTCAAATGCGGCTATGGCGTCAGTAATATTGTCGATATTAACTTGGCCATCAGGGTAGATATTTTTGAACTTTGTTTTGTAGTTGGGGATCGAGCTTATGGTTGATACAGCCATTGTGTGACTGAAGCTCATTTCCTTTGGGTTTTCGATGGGGCCGCCAGCCTGCTCTTTAAGATCTTTAGCGCGCCCATCCCAAAACTGGGCTAGACCATACACCGCATTTAATACCGTTGGAGAATTAATGGGCCCTTCTTGCCAATTATGACCAATCGAAGTGGGTAATGCATCGACGCCACCCATAGAGAGGTTATGGCAAGAATGACATGAGATAAAACCTGATTTTGAGAGTCTTGGTTCGAAAAAAAGCATCTTACCTAATTCAACTTTTTCTGGTTCTGTAATGAGCGCTGGTTTGATGATGTCAATGGGTTCTTTTGCTAGTACTGAAGAGGCACAAATTGAAGTGAATATGCCAAAGGCAAAAGAGTGAAGTAATTTCATAATAGACCTTAGTTTAAGATGTTCAATTCGATATTAAATCATCGATAAGAGCATGATATTAAGTGCTAATGTTTTTTCATAACGCGTTGTTTCGATTGTTACTATCGTATATTTAGATTGTTTTTTAGTGATTTAGATCACGGATAAAAAAATAAAATTCAGCTAGGTTTTTATATTATAAAGAGGCTTCCTTTCCGATTAATTTACTCACCAGACACCATTAAGCAGATAGATTGGCAGAATATGATCTCAGTCTCGTTCACTAAGCTTTCTTCATGTCAGATGATATCAGTCTTTTGTTGTATCAATTTCGAGCTATTTTTTATTTTATTTCATTTAACACAGTGTATTATTGTGAGGTGATGAGATAACTAATGGGTGGTAATATTTGGTGGTTTATTATCGGGAGATGATTTATATCGAGTGCGAAAATTCTTTAGTTTATGCAGATAAAAGTAAACTGATGATGATTATTTTTTTTCTGTTGGGGATATTTTGCACCAGTTTTTCAGCCAAACTTAATGCCGATACTTTACACTTAACCTCACTTCATTGGCCTCCTTATTCCAGTAGCCAATTAGCCAAACAAGGGGCAGTAATAGAGATCACACGTGCAGCCGTCAATGCGATGGGTCATGAACTGGTCGTGGATTTTTATCCTTGGAGTAGAGCGATCCGGTTAGTGAATAGAAATAACTCAAAATACAGTGGGTATCTACCTGAGTACCCTTTTCAATCCGATAAATTTGTGTTTTCAGATACATTGGGTATTAGTCCATTAGGATTGGTAGAGCAAAATTTACATCCTCTTAGTTGGTCCAAAGTGTCCGATCTTAATCAATATACTTTAGGTGTTGTTAAAGATTATGTGAATACCAGTGAACTTGATGACATGATTAAACATGGAATACAAAAGGTTGAAGTGGTTAATTCTGATGAGCATAACTTAACCAAAGTGGCCACAGCAAGAATAGACGCTGCTGTTATGGATATGCATGTGTTGCAGTTTTTACTTTTACAAGAAGAGTTAACGCCTCTGAGTAATCGAGTGCAAGTCAACAGAAAGATATTAGCCAATAAGCAGATGAAAATAGCCTTTGTGAATACAGTTAAAGGTCAATTTTGGCGTGATATTGTTAATGCAGGCTTAGCGAAAATAGATCAAGAGTCCATGTTGTCTGATTACATAGAAAGTGGAGGTAAAAAGTAGGCGTAGGGAAAAGTATTGTCTGCGGAGAGACTTCATCTGACGCTTGAGGTGAGCCAGATGAAGATGTGAAGTTAATCTCTAGCGACAACACGCTGCCCAATGGGAGTTAAACTTAGCATGGCTAACTTAAGATGCTGTAGACCAAATGGAATACCTATGATAGTAATAAAGCAGGCTAAAGCATGAGTAATATGCCCGATTGCTAGCCAGATCCCAAAAAGTAAAAACCAAATGATATTACCAATGGTTCCGAATGTTCCTGTTCCTATGTCTTCGTTGCCTGTGAGCTTTTTTCGGTTCATGCTGTCTTGACCAAATGGCCAAAATGTCATTTCACCTATCACAAAGCAGGCTTTTGCGAATGGAATACCGATAATGCTGATATAACAGAGTAAACCTGCCAGCCACCATGCTAGCCCCATCACAAAACCACCAAGAACAAACCAAGCTATGTTAAATATCAAACGTAATACTGCCATTAATGGCTCCTAATAAAGGGTGAGGCTCATAAGAAAGAGCATAAATCAGTGTCGATTTATATAGTATGCTATTTCCATGCCAATATTTTATCATATTGTAAGTATTAGGTTTTATTGTATTTGTGTTTACGTTAATGGTCATAAATACTGATAGTTAGTTATTTTACTCAAGGGTTATCAAGTGATAGCATTCACTTGATATAAGGTTTGGAGTTTATTTCTACATGAAGCTTAGTAATACACCAGTTGAGTCAATACGTATATTTGGTAGAGAAATTTTTATTAAACGTGACGATCTTCTTCATCCTGAGTTTTCTGGTAATAAGGCGCGTAAATTTGCATATTTTCTAGCCCACGATTTTCCTGAGACAACCAAACTTATTGGTTATGGCTCACCGCAAGCAAATTCTCTCTACTCGATGTCGGCATTGGCTAAAATAAGAGGTTGGCATTTAGATTTTTATGTTGATCATATTGCTGCACACATTAAGACGCAAACCCAAGGGAACTATGTTGCAGCCTGTGAGAACGGCGCTAATGTGATCGATCTTAGTGAGCGGTTGGACAGAGAGGGACGCACGAGTGAGCAGTATATAAAGGAGTCTGTATTAATCAATGAATCCAATGCATTATTTATCCCAGAAGGAGGCCGTTGTGAGTATGCTGAATTTGGTATTGTTCAATTGGCAAAAGAAATTATCGACTGGGCAGTCCATACTGCTCAATTTGATTTAACTGTTTTCCTTCCTTCAGGGACGGGTACTACAGCGCTTTTTTTGAATAAACACTTTATTGAATCAGGTGTGGATATTCGAGTATTGACGTGTGCTTGTGTTGGTGGAAATGATTATTTGAAGCAACAATTTAGCGAGCTTTCTCAGATAACCAGCTTTTATCCGGAGATCGTGCCTCTGCCTAAAAAGTATCATTTTGGTAACTTGTACCGTGAGTGTTACGACATGTGGAACAGTGTTAGTAAGCAAGGAATAGTGTTTGATCTTTTATATGATCCTGTAGGCTGGCTGGCATTGGAAGAATACTTGAAAAAAGGTAATAAACTATCATCTATTTTGTATTTACATCAGGGAGGCTTATTAGGGAATAGCAGTATGTTACCTCGGTATAAACGTAAGTTTGGGTAAATGCGTATGCTAGGGATTAATGGGTTGAGTTTATATCAATGGGATATTTTGCTGTTTTTACCAGTTGGTCAGGCTAAGTATCTGTGACATTGATACGGCCTAGACCAAAGGTAGGTGCTGCTTAGATGCTTAATAGCCAACGTAATGAAAGTCGGTCCTATTTATTACTCGATACTGATAAGAGGAGAGTATCGAAGTGCATCATTAACCTTACTACTTACTACTTACTACTTACTACGTTTTTATATTCCAGATTTACTTATTGCTCGAAAGCAACCATTTCATAAAAGTTAATGCTTCAGTACGTTTAGAAAATGTTTGTCTATTTTTCCCAAGGCTATCGGTAAATGCGATAGAAGACTTGTTTAGAGAAATAGAGTTAACTGGAAAATTTACAGTGATCTCGTGACCATTCATGTTGTACGACATATGTCATACTCCTTTTTTATGCTGCATTTTTAGCAGCGGGTATGTAACTATAATATATCCTTAGCATTTTTGCGAAAGACGAATTTCAGATTTTTTGAGACTAGTAGTTTCAGCAAATCAATCAAGACTGTTGTTAATCGATAAATGTTGTTTTTTCTTGTCACATTTAAGGTGTTAATAACATTGATTCAGTCAAATTTAACCATAATAGTATGACAATAATATGACTAATATTTTAGATTCTACCAGGTGTGTTAATATTTTTGCGGGTATTGACGAGAGGAGTCAAACAAGAAGCAAACTACTTACATTAAGGTTACTAAAAATCAGCACTTATTATATCGCCGATTATGTTAATGTCAATGTTTATTTTAGGTGTGATTGATGTTCTTAAATCATGCTTTTCACCTACTCTCGCATCGGCTAATTCTCCCTTTGTATTCGATGTTACTTACGATAATTAATCTGTAGCATTCAATTTAATGATGATAGATGTCGCAGAATTATTCCAGTTACGCTGATAACTGCTAGTATTTAATTATCGCTTGATGAGTGATAGTGACTAATGGATTTTTATTGCAGCAGTCACTAAGTTTAGGTGTGCTTTAGTGACTATCATTAACACGCATTATTGTCAGAGACGTGACGTTCCTTATTTTCTGAGAGTTGTATTATGGCAAAAGTACTCGATTCAGTAGACCAACGTACCAAGCTTGTAGGTGAAAACCGTTTAGAACTTCTATTATTTCGTATTAATGCGACTCAAGTTTTTGCAATTAATGTGTTTAAAGTCAAAGAGGTTGTCGATCTTCCTCCGTTAAGTTCTTTACCTGGGAGCCATTGTCATATCTCAGGGGTCGCGAATATTCGTGGAACGTCTATCCCTGTGATTGACCTCAGGGGAGCGATTGGCTTTTCAGCAATGGAAAATGAACAAGATCGTAATTTGATCATTACTGAATATAATCGCAGTATTCAGGGGTTTATGGTTGGTAAAGTTGAACATATTGTCAACATGACTTGGAGTGATATTTTACTTCCACCTAAAACAGCAGGCAAGAATCACTATCTCACAGCGATATGCCGAGTAGAGATTGATGATCACCTAAAGATGGTATCAATTATCGATGTAGAAAAAGTACTGGCTGAGATCTTAGATTATGATATAAAACTGTCAGAAGGTATATTGGATGAAACACTGGCTAAAGAAATGGTTGGTCGTAAGATATTGATTGCTGATGATTCATCGACAGCTCGTCGGCAGATTAAAGAGACGTTAGTTCCCTTAGGTATTGAAATAATAGAAGTGTCAGATGGCTTGCAGGCGCTTCAGTTGTTACAAAGTTGGTGCGATGATGGTAGGTCCGTTGTCGATGAAATTTTACTGTTGATCACCGACGCTGAAATGCCAGAAATGGATGGCTATAAACTGACTTCTGAAATACGCAGTGATGCACGAATGAGTGGTCTCTTTGTTGCTTTACATACCTCACTGAGCGGAAGCTTTAATGATGCTATGGCAGAAAAGGTAGGGTGTAACCGATTTATTTCTAAATTCCAGCCAGATTTATTAGTCGGGTTAGTACAAGATCGTTTAAGGGAGCACAAAGAAGAGTAGAACTTAATGATGTTTTTTTTAGAAGTGAGCTATTTTCACGAAGCTCAATGTTGTCTCTTTAATTAAGTATCGATGATTAACCGCTTAGACATTAGGTCTATTCTTTGATAGTTTCAGCTTGCTCTAGTGTTAAGTCCTTTAATACTTGTTGTTTGGTTCTTTTATTTGATGCAATATTGATCCGACAAAGTCTCACTGCATAGGCAAATCTGACTCGTCCAACTAGCGATACGATAGCGTGAAAAAAAAGCTTATCTAAGCCCAGGGTCTCGCTATAGTGGTGCATTGCTTTTGAAAGAGAGGCGTATTTTATACCATCAAACTTAAATCCAGCTTTAATCTCATGAGTCTCTATTGGGATCCCTTCTATAGTGATAGGCCAGCTGGGTGCATTGACTCTGTCTCGTGCGATAAGATACATCATCCACGCACTTTTTTTAAAACCAGTAAAGACGTTACAAGAAAACTCTGAGTCGATGAGTTCTTGTTCTGTCCAGTTAATGCCTATCGATAGGTGCTTAGCATAGAGACGCATCAGCTCGTCTTTTACTGCTATCTGACATTCCCAGATAGAGGTTAATTGATGTTGTTTAGCCAAGCTTAAACATTCTTTACAGCTGGGTACAGCCAGACTAGGATGAGGAGTGTGGTGTTTGGCTTGGTATTCAAAGACATGATGGCACGGTTCTGCACAAAACCAGCACATGTGGCGCAGTGCGAAAGGAATATCGATTAAGGGGATAGGTAGCGTCATGATGTTTTCATTGGTTTGACGCTATGTTGTGATTCTTCACGTTGACAGTCGATGATGTAGAAAAAGCGTTACGCCTCTTCTACATTGACCAAAGACTGAGCAAGAATAACGGGGTCCATTTCTAAGCAATCTTGATCTGCTTGCCAATTTGTTCCAATTAACACGCCATCTTCGTTAAGATCAGCGATCCAGAATTCAAGTAAATCGGTTAGTGGAATAGCAATTGGCGCATAATTAGCCCATTCTTCACTACAATGTGTCTTAGCTTGTGCTTCTGTTGACCATAATGGCATAACATCAGTGTCTTCATATTCAGAAGAGTCACATACGACCCAACCTTCACCCGATTCATCTTGCAGTCCCCAGACGGATTGGTGTTGCTTAACATCCTCGATAAAACGGGTCAATATTGGATTTGTTTCTGTCATGTAAGATCTCTTAAGTCTGTTATTTTCGATGACATTATACGGCATCAAGCGTATTCGCCAAGTGAATCTTTAGCGATTTATCCCCAACATTTAACTTTACTTAGGCGAAAATTGAGATTAATTGAAAATTAAGGGGGTTTCCATCTTGCTTGAGTATAGTAATTATGGCTCAATTTGAACTGAGTTTCTTAGGGGCAGTTGTTCAGACTTTATGTCGGCCTGTTTTATTTACACATTTTTTGGAGTATTTCTGATGATTAACAAGATCCCCTTAGCATCCATATTACTTTTTTCTAGTTTGTGCACACCCATAGTGTTAGCTGATGATTTTGCTTCTTGTGTATTAGAGCTAAAGACAATAGCCAAAAAAGAAGGATTATCGACCGATACAATAGAAAATACTTTAGGTGAGGTTAATTATGTTGCTCGGGTGATTGAACTTGATAAAAAGCAACCTGAATTTAGCCAGACCTTTGACAATTATTTTAGTTTACGAGTCACTGATAAGCGCATAAAAGAGGGCCGACGTTTGTTGCAAGAGCACCATGAACTCTTGTCTAAACTGACTGAACAGTATGGCGTTCCAGCACAATATTTAATGGCGTTTTGGGGACTTGAGACTAATTTTGGCTCCTATAAAGGAAAAATGCCAGTACTTGACTCCTTGGCGACATTGGCTTGCGATCCGAGACGAAGCCAGTATTTTACTGGTGAGTTGATGAAAGCACTCCAGTTAAAAGAAACCTATCAATTTGATGCGTCGACAATGGTAGGTTCTTGGGCCGGTGCGATGGGTCATACCCAATTCATGCCATCGGCTTATGCCGATTATGCTGTTGATGGGGATGGAGATGGTAAAGCCGATTTATGGAATAGTACCGTCGACGCTTTGACTTCAGCTGCAAATTTTTTACAGCAACTAGGTTGGCAACGTAATGAGCGTTGGGGTCGTGAAGTCACACTGCCAAAAGATTTTAGTTATGAATATGTAGGCAAAAACCATGAACAATCTTTGATCAAATGGGCAGAGCTCGGCGTGATGAAAAATAACGGTAAATCGCTCTCAACACCTGATATGAGTGCGACTCTCTACCTTCCTGCTGGTTATCAAGGTCCAGCTTTCCTTGGGTACAAAAATTTTGATGTGATCATGCGCTGGAACCGTTCAATTTTCTATGCCATTGCTGTTGGACATTTGGCTGATCGTATCAATGGAGGAGTCAGTTTAACCGTGGCGCCGCCTAAGCAAGATAACTTGAGCAGAGATCGCGTTAAATCATTGCAAGCTAAGCTAAATGAAAAAGGATTTGATGTCGGTAAGCCTGACGGTATTCTAGGAACGAATTCAAAACTGGGATTAAGGGCATTTCAACGTACAGTGGGTTTGGTCGCTGATGGATTTCCAAGTGAAGCGAGCTTTGATGCTCTTGGTGTTCAGTAATTGGTACATGGAATTCAGCATTGAGGGTAATTGAGCTGATAACTAGGTCGATCGCTCAAGGTAATACCGATAATAACTAGAGCTATTGGCTTAGTTTTGATAAGCTCCGCTACCAAAAATATAAGTGATATTGATAGTTAAGGACAGTAAATGAGCATTAAAAACGACATGGTTGTTCAGTTTAATTACACACTACGTGATGAGCAGGGCGAAGTATTAGAGACAAATGAAGGTTCAGATCCAATCGTCTACCTTCATGGTCACAATAATATGATGCCAGGAGTAGAAGATGCCATTGCAGGCAAATCTTTTGGTGAAAAATTTACTGTCACCCTTGCGCCTGAAACCACTTATGGTGTGCGTGATGAAGCCGCGATTCAGCGCGTATCAGTTAAGCACCTCCAAGGTGAGAAAGTGTGGAAAGCGGGCATGCACGCTTTGTTAAATACAGAGCAAGGTCAGCGTCAAGTGACAGTCATTAAAGTCGGCAAGTTTATGGCGACAGTGGATGTCAATCATCCGTTAGCTGGCCGTGAATTAAGTTTTGATCTTGAAGTGATAGCAGCAAGAGATGCAACAGATGAAGAGTTAGCTCATGGCCATGCCCACGGCAAAGGTGGCCATCATCATTAATTAAGCAATATCTTTATGAAAACCAGCACAATGTTGCTGGTTTTTTTGTGTCAATGGCAAGCCAAATAAGGTTGATTATGGTGATAAATTTTTCACAAGGGAAGATCATTCTAACGCCACTGGAAATACAGGTAAAGTTTGCCGCATCTGGTGGTGGTATGTATGCCATGGCGGAAGATCTTAAGTTTATTGATGATGCGCTGATGATCAGTGCCGATGCCGGCTCGGTGAAGTGGAATTTACGAGTAGACTCTATTGAACAGCTAATAGCCATCAGAGAAGAGTTTGGCATGAGTCATATTTTAAAGGATTAAGACGAAGTACCTTGTTTAGCCATCAGCAATTGACTGGTATGATGTTGAACAAAATATCAATGAGAAATATCAAAGGATAAAAATGTCACGAGCATCATTAGAGCGGATCACAATTGAACCGCCATCGTTAGTTACAGCTTGCGTGATCTGGCTTCATGGGTTAGGGGATTCAGGTGCTGGCTTTGCACCCGTTGTCCCAGCATTGGGTTTACCACAAGATCATGGCATACGGTTTGTTTTTCCTCATGCGCCAGAGCAAGCTGTTACGATCAATCAAGGTTATGTTATGCGCGCTTGGTATGACATAAAAAGCATGGACTTACATAATCGAGCTGATATGGATGGCGTATTAAGCACTGAAATATCAGTGGCTGCACTGATCCAAGAGCAAATTGATTCAGGGATCCCTGCCAATAAAATCGTGCTTGCAGGTTTTAGCCAAGGTGGTGTGATAAGCCTCTTTGCTGGGGTAAGATATCCACAGCCGCTTGCAGGGATCATGGCACTGTCTTGTTATTTACCGACGGCGGATAAGCTTCCAGAAGGATTGAGTGAAGCAAATAAGACAACCGCTATTTTGCAGCACCATGGTGAGCAAGATGATGTAGTGCCAGTTAGATCAGGCAAAATGGCAAACGAGTTACTCAAAGCGAGTGGGTATAACACACAATGGAAAACCTACCCAATGCCCCACAGTGTGCTGCCAGAACAACTGACTGATATTGGATTATGGCTACAAACAGTACTGAATTAACATACAAATTTGGTCGTTTATTTTGTGTGTATTCGATTCAAGTGCTTTAGCATCAATCTTATTGTCATATTAAGATAATTATTCCGCAAGTAAAAACAAGTTAGCTTAATTGACATCCATTAGGTTAACTGTTTGTTTTTTTCCCTCCATTAATATCCTATCTATTTTTTGTTGCTGGCTCATTATGTCAGACTTTGTAACATGAAAGACTTAAAAAGAGATCCTTAGATCACACTGTGTCATAAATGTGCCATTCATAAAGCATGATTTTTTGTTAAGATAGCGCTGGGCAGAAATAGGCTCTAATAATACTATAAAAATAATTTAAAGGTTGATGGCATGAAAAATTTTTTATTGAAAGGACTGGTTGCATCCGCTGTACTGGCAGCATTAACAGGCTGCGGCAGTGATAGTGATAATACCCCAGCTAAACCGGTTACGTGTGCAGATGTAGGAGAGGCCTGTACCCAATTTACTGTGCTGCACACCAACGATAATCATGGCCGTTTTTGGCAAAGTAAGAATGGTGAATATGGCATGGCGGCGCGTAAGACGCTAATTGACCAAATTCGCGCCGAAGTTGAATCCAATGGTGGGCAAACGATTTTATTATCTGGCGGTGATATTAATACCGGCGTGCCTGAATCAGATCTGCAAAATGCCATTCCGGACTTTATTGGCATGAATTTGATTGGTTATGATGCGATGGCGGTTGGAAATCATGAATTTGATAATCCATTATCGACGCTTGAAGAACAGCGTACGCGGGCGGAATTCCCTATGTTGGCGGCCAACATTTATGATAGGGCCTCGGGTAAACGCTACTTTGACCCTTATAAAATATTTAATATCAATGGTCTACGAATAGCGGTTATTGGATTAACCACTGAGGATACCGTGAGGATTGGTAACCCTGAATATATCAGTAGCCTAATATTCACCGATCCTACCACAGAAATCCAAAAAGTGATTCAAGATATAAAAGATGCCAATGCTGCCGACTTAATCTTTGCCACTACCCACATGGGCCATTACGCCGATGCACAAAATGGCAGTAATGCTCCCGGAGATGTCGCCATGGCCCGTGCGGTCACTGCTGGCGATCTTAACGCCATCATTGGTGGTCACTCGCAAAACCCTGTGTGTATGGAGCCAGGTACTAGTAACTATGCCGACTTTAATCGAGGCGATGAGTGTACACCGGATAAGCAAAATGGCACTTATATCATGCAGGCCCATGAATGGGGTAAATATGTTGGCCGCGCCGATTTTGAATACTTTAATGGCGAGCTACACCTAGCCAATTACCAGCTAATTCCGGTGAATTTGATGGCCGTTGATGAAGAGGGTCGTATTGTATTAGCAGATAAGAATGATCCATTATCAGGCACCTTGCTCCCAGGTACTACGCAAATTGAAGAAAACGCTGGAGTGTTAGCTGAGTTGAGGACGTATCAAGAAGGCGGGCAGGTATTACTCGATAAAATTCTAGGTACTACCGATGGCGAGTTAATGGGGCTTTCTACCACGGTTCGTCATGAGCAAACCAATCTAGGTCATTTAATTGCTAGAGCCCAGGGTGAATATAAGCTGGTAAAGGCAGATTTTGGCATCATGAACTCTGGTGGTGTCCGTGCTTCAATTTCAGCGGGTAATATAACTTATCGTGACGTGCTCACTGTACAGCCCTTTGGTAACATGGTGGCCTATGCCAGCATGACGGGCACTGACTTGATTGCATACTTAAATCAAGTGGCGACTAAAACGGTGGGATCTGGCGGGTATGCGCAACTTGATGGGATTAAATTGTCCGTTGATTGTGACGCAAAACAAGTCACCATTAACGAAATAGCGGGTGAAACCTTTGATATTAATAAAGAGTATAAATTTTCGATCCCATCATTCCTTGCTAATGAGGGGAGTACTCCTGGTTTTGCAGGGGATGGTTATCCTGCTATTGACGCAACCTCGATAGAAATTGCCGATGCCTTGGTATTGCGAGATTTTATCGAAGAAAAAGTGACGATTTTAGTTAATGATTTTAATCCTGTTGCCGGTGATATTGAATATTTTGCTGCTGGTGAATCACTCAAAGGCTGTCCTGCAACAGCAGTGGCGAAGTGATTTTATTTCTCTAAATCAATAATAAAAAGGGTAGCCTAATCGCTACCTTTTTCATTTCAATATTCAATGTATTATCGGTGCTTGTTGGATGATTTTATTGTTAGAGCAAGTGCGACAATAAATTATTTCAATATTGGTACTTGAAATATCATTTTATGTCTATATATCAGTTATAGAGTCGCTCAATGAGGGCTCTTAATACCCCGTTAGACTGTGTGCCTTAGGGGCTAGGTCTAGCGATTAACGGCGCAACATAGGTTGGCCAATAATATTTCTATATTGCTTAATACAAGGATATACCCATGACAAATTACGATTTAGCTCCACTTTACCGCAGTGCAATTGGATTTGACCGTTTAGCCCAGCTTGCAGAGCATGCGGCATCAAATAAAGGCAATTCTGGCTATCCACCTTATAATATTGAACTCATTAATGACACGCGTTATCGCATCACCATGGCTGTGGCTGGTTTTACCATGGATGAACTCGACATTACCAGTGAAGGTGATAAGTTATTCGTTAAGGGCACTAAAGCGACACAAGATAAAACGACTAAATACCTGTATCAGGGCATTGCAGAACGTGGTTTTGAACGTACCTTTCAGCTTGCAGATTATGTGACTGTGATTAGCGCTGATCTTGAAAATGGTTTACTTAATATTGAGCTGCAGCGGGAGATCCCAGAAGCACTTAAGCCGAGAAAAATTGAAATAGGCACCTCAAGGGTGATCGATCCTGAGTCGTGATAGACGGGATGAGATTAGCATAAGAAAGGGAGCCTAGTGCTCCCTTTTTCGTGTCGAATAAAACTTAAGCTCGCATGGCTTTTTCACCACGACTGAGGCCAACGACGCCGGAGCGTGATACTTCAACGACTTTAGTCACTTCACTCATCGCATTGATAAAGGCATCGAGTTTGGCGGTTGGGCCGGTTAATTGAACGGTATAAAGCTCGGCGGTAATATCGACAATTTGAGCGCGAAATATATCGGCTGTGCGTTTTACTTCTTCGCGCATATTGCCCTTGGCTTTGACTTTTATCAGTGCTAGCTCTCGTTCGATATGTTCAGACTCGGTAATATTGGAGACTTTTAAGATATCGATCAACTTATGTAACTGCTTTTCAATTTGTTCGAGCACATTAGCATCGGCGATCAAGGTGATATTGAGACGCGAGAGAGTTAGGTCATCGGTGGGCGCTACGGTTAACGTTTCGATGTTGTAACCACGCTGAGAAAATAGGCCCACCACACGAGAAAGTGCACCAGGTTGGTTTTCAAGTAACACAGATATGATACGACGCATTAGCTTTTCTCCGTTTTACTTAGCCACATTTCGTTCATCGCACCGCCGCGAATAAGCATAGGGTACACATGTTCTGTTTGATCGACATTAATATCGACAAATACCAGTTTATCTGTCATCGCCAGTGCCCTTTCTAGTTCCGATTCTAATTTAGCCGGATCGCTAATGGTGATCCCCACATGGCCATAAGCCTCGGCAATTTTGGCAAAATTAGGCACTGAATCCATATAAGAATGTGAATGACGACCTGAATAAATCATGTCTTGCCATTGCTTGACCATACCTAAAAAACGATTGTTAAGGTTGATAATTTTAACTGGAATATCATATTGAAGTGCCGTTGACAGTTCTTGAATATTCATTTGAATTGAACCATCACCAGTCACACACAGTACGGTTGCATCGGGTTGTGCTAATTTGACGCCCATGGCAGCAGGAAGACCAAAGCCCATGGTGCCCAAACCGCCTGAATTAATCCAGCGACGGGGTTTATCGAAAGGATAATAGAGTGCGGCAAACATTTGATGTTGACCCACATCGGATGCAACATAGGCATCACCATTGGTCAGTTTATGTAATGTTTCAATGACTTGCTGAGGTTTTATTTTATCCGTTGTCGTATCGTAAGCTAGGCTCTTTTTAGCACGCCATTGATTAATTTCATGCCACCAATGATCGACGGCAGTGGCATCTTTGATAGTGTCACCGTTTGAGTTTAATTGTGCTAGCATCTCATCAAGGATATTATCTGCTGAGCCTACAATGGGGATGTCAACTCGAATTGTTTTTGAAATCGAAGAGGGATCGATATCAATGTGTAAGATGGTAGCATTAGGGCAATATTTATCGACATTATTGGTGGTTCTATCATCAAAACGCACTCCGATCCCGAAGATTAAATCAGTGTTGTGCATGGCCATATTGGCTTCATAACAACCATGCATACCAAGCATACCGATACTGTTGCTGTGTGTGCCGGGAAAGGCGCCGAGACCCATTAAGGTGCTCACAACGGGAATATTGAGTTTCTCTGATAGGGCTAAGATCTGCTTATCACATTCGGAGATAACCGCGCCACCGCCCACATAGAGTACTGGTTTCTTCGCCGCTAATAGCGCTTGTAGACCTCTGCGGATTTGGCCCTTATGACCTGAAGTCGTTGGATTATATGAGCGCATGCTTATGCTTTTAGGGTAGGCATAATCATGAAGAATGGCAGGATCCATACAATCTTTAGGCACGTCAACCACCACAGGTCCTGGTCTGCCACTTGCCGCAATAAAGAAGGCTTTTTTTAGGATCTCTGGAATATCTCTGGGATCTGTTACAAGAAAACTGTGTTTAACGACAGGCCTTGAAATACCTATCATGTCACATTCTTGGAACGCATCATTACCAATGAGGTGGCTATGGACTTGGCCGGAAACAATGACCAGTGGAATAGAATCCATATAGGCCGTCGCAATCCCCGTAATTGTGTTAGTCGCACCAGGTCCTGAGGTCACCAATACGACGCCTACTTCACCTGTAGAACGTGCATACCCGTCAGCCATATGCACGGCTGCTTGTTCGTGACGAACTAAAATATGTTCAATGGTCGACTTTTCGTGCAGGGCATCATAGATATCTAACACAGATCCGCCAGGGTAGCCGAATATGTGTTTTACGCCTTCGTCAATCAGTGAGCGGACGATCATGCTGGCGCCTGATAACTTCTCCATTTGTAAATCCTCATAAGTTACCGCTACGGTATGCAGTATCTAGATACAGCGACGGTAATCGCTTGAATATAATGAGTTTGGACGGTGATCCTGACTCTCGATATGTCGATTAACTTTATCGTAAAGTTAAATTCACCTTGTTAAGGTGCAACACCTGTTTTCAAATGAACAGATGCACATCATATAAAAATACGCATCGATTTCAAGTATTTTATGCAAAAATCGTTAAATAATAAATCTGACCTTAGAGGCCATTCTACGTTTTAAGCTTGAGTTACATGGATTCAATAGACCCCTTACTGTGTTATTTTGGGGGCTAATTAAGTCGAAAATGTCTATTAACAAGGTTAGGGAAGTGACGACAATCAGGTAGCTTATTGATGATGTGTTGCTTAACGATTTATGTGTTCAGTCACATGAACACCATTAGCTGCAAAAAATTGGCAGATCCCAACTAAGACTACCGCGCTCAACATTAAAGCCGAGAAAGGAACGGCTGTGCCAGTATAGAATAGCGCAAGTAGGGGGCCGGCCAGCGCACCACAACCAAAACGTAGGGCAATAATAACAGCCGTTGCTGTCCCCGTTTCTTTTTTGAACTTCATTAACACAATCGCATCGGCATTGACTGACATGATCCCTAAAAAGCCCATAAAAGGGATAAGCATAGCCACCGTATAATGAAAACTGAGACCGAATAGGTTCACTATTAAGAGGCCTGAGCCCGCGACTATTGCTAACAGAGTTGACATTTTTAGCATTAACTTAGAGCCATATCGTGTGATAATGCGGCTATTTATCACATTTGCCAGCATTAATGCGCCCACATTCGTGCTGAACAGTAGGGCAAAAAGCGATTTATCTAAACCAAAAACTTCCATATAAACGAAAGGCGAGGCGGTTAAATAACAGAAAAATGCAAATGATGACAGTACGCCGCTGGCGATGTGTAATTTAGTCTCAGGTTTGGTGAATATCACAGCATAAGCACCGAAAAATGATTGTTGGCTGCGGTTGCTTTTATCATTATCGCTAGGCATATTGAGCTTCCAGCAGACCAAGACTAACAGCAAAAATGCATAACTGGCGAGGATGAAAAAGATCAAATGCCATTCACCTAATTCTAAGATAAGGCTGCCTACGCTTGGGGCGATTAAAGGAGCTAACATCATGATTAAACTAACATAAGACATACCTTTGGCGGTGTTTTCTCCGTAGAGCTCTTTGATATAACCAGGGACGACCACGGTGGCTGCCGCACCAATAAAGGCTTGTGCAAACCTCAATGCTAAAAACAGTTCAATGTTGGTGACGAAGGCTAAGAGTAGACTCACGACCATAAAGCCTGCTAACCCTAATATTACCAGAGGACGACGACCCATTCTGTCGGCTAATGGGCCAAAAATCAGCATTCCCAGCGCATAACCTGCAAGGTACAGACTTAAGGATTGTTGAACTAGGGTTATGTCGGAATGAAAACTGCTTGCCAACGTGGCCATTGCAGGTAGATACATGTCGATAGCTAAAGGGGTAATGGCGACAATTGCAGCTAACATAGGGATCAAAAAAGCGATATTGATGCACGTTATTGGGGCTGCAGATGGAGATTGATATGATCCTGTTGGCACGGGTACCTCTTGGTGTTAAGTTGATTTGAGGGGATAGATAGTCATATAGCTAGGCTATGAGATAGCAGAACTGAGTCTGTTATCAGTAAGATAGAATACTATACGACTTATTATCTTACTAAGCTAGATAGTACTTAATATTTTTATAGGTAATAACAAGCATTTTTGTAACGAGATCTTAATTAACATGACTTTGAATATGAGGATCATAATATGAAAAAACGTATCACCTTGGCTTTATTCGTGTCACATCTGTTGGTTGCTGGGAGTGGGGTTATGATGGGAATATATCTGTTGCCTATTATCACTGCTCCTATGGCACCTGATCAAGCAAGTCTGGAGTTGACGGTGAAAAATCGTGATTATACAGGAACATTTTCGAGGGACAGAATAGACAGTGATTTCTTGCATTGGGGGGAAGGCGAGATATCGATTAGTCCTGATAACATTGCTTTTTCTGGGGAGCTTGCCCCTGGGCCTGATTATCGGCTTTATTTATCACCAGAATTTGTTGAAACAGAATTGGACTTTCATCGACTAAAATCATCAATGATCCTAGTGGGTGCAATTAATACCTTCGGTAATTTTATTGTGCCGATCCCAAATAATGTCGATCCCTCTCAATACATGAGTTTGGTTGTATGGTGTGAATCATTTAGTCAATTCATTACATCGGGAACTTATGAAAAGATAAACTGAGTTGCAATATTTTAGTATGTTTATCGTCGTTACAATATCACCCCATGATGTCATTTATTGTCTATGCTTTTAGTGATAATTTAAATGTCATTTAGCCTCAGAAAGGTGCCCTGTATGTCGATTATCGAGAAACTAGCGGTAATAAAAATGATATGTCATTGCAGTATTTAACAGGTACATGCTAAGTCGTGTCAACATGGAGCTCGATATGCTTGCTAATTTAAAATTGAAAAGCCAATTATTATTAAGTTATGGGGTGATTTTGCTATTTATGCTGCTCATTGCTGTGGTTGTGTCTTTGAGTATTCAGTCGTTACAGGATGATGTTGATTGGGTAGAGCATACTCATAGCGTATTAGATAAATCAGCTAAAATTGAAATTACTGCCGTTGGTATGGAAACTGGAATGAGGGGATATTTACTGGCAGGTAAAAATGATTTTTTAGATCTTTATGATAAAGGTGATAATACTTTCCATGAGTTAGTGATTCAGCTCGCATCTGATGTCGATGATAACCCAGCACAGGTAAAATTACTGAATGAAATAGCAAGTACCATCGATGAATGGCAGATTGAAGTGGCCAACCCTATGATCACTTTAAGAACTGAGATAGGTGATGCCAAGTCGATGAATGATATGGCTGAAACGATTAAAAAAGCACGAGGTAAAGAGTATTTTGATCAATTTAGACTTAAAATTAGTGCGTTTATAGCCCATGAAAAAGAGTTGGCTGACAAGCGTCATAAAGAATTAAAGTCTAGTACTAATACCAAAAATATAAAAAAACTAGAAGCATTAGAAGTTCATTCCTATCAGGCTATTCGTTTGGCGCAAAGCATATTAACAGCAGCCCTTGATATGGAAACTGGCATGCGTGGTTTCTTGTTAGCAGGACAAACACATTTTCTTGAGCCTTATAAAAAAGGATCAGCTCTGTTTCATCACTTGATTGATGAGTTATCTTTATTGGTTGCCGATGATCCACAGCAAGTTAGATTGCTATTGGCAAGTGAAAGAATCATTGATATTTGGATTGATGACGTGGCTAAGTCGCAAATATTATTACGTGAAGAAATAGGCCATGCTAAAACCATGGACGATATGGGTGATCTGGTAGGACTGGGGAAAGGAAATATTTATTTCAATAAGTTCCGCAGTCAGATTCAAACCTTTAATAACATAGAAAGAAACCTATTAAGACAGCGTCAAATATCATTAAAAGCGACTGAATCTTTAGTCGTGTTCATCACACTATTGGGCACATTACTAGGTGTAGCAATTGGGGTTATTGTTGCGTTTAGATTAACACGACACATTACTAATGTATTGGGCGGTGAGCCTGCTTATATCGCTAATATTGCTAGGCAGGTTTCCAATGGTGATTTAGGGGGAGATGTTAACGAAACTGCTAATGCTCAGGGTATTTTAGCGGATATGCAGTTGATGTTGATAGCACTAAAAGAGAAAACTCGTTTAGCAGAAAGAATTGCCGTTGGGGAGTTAGATCAAGTGGTGACTTTGGCTTCTAATAAAGATGCTTTAGGCATAGCATTAAAGCTGATGATTAAAAATTTAAATGAAGTTGCCGATCAAGCTGATGCAATCGCTAAGGGGGACTTTTATCAGCAGATTATCATTAAGAGTGAAAAAGATCGTTTGAACACAGCATTGGATGAAATGAAAGCGCAAATAAAAGAGAGAAATGCTTCTTTATCGAGTATTTTATGTCTTAATAAAGGAATAGTGAATACCGCTATCGATGGTATTATTTCAATGAAAGAGAATGGATGTATTGTTTCGGTCAATGCTGCAACAGAGCAAATGTTTCAATATTCCGCTGAATTTCTCATAGGTAAAAATATTAAAGTATTAATGCCAGATCCGTACCATTCAGACCATGACCATTATCTTAGTCAATATAAAGCAACGGGAACGAAAAAAATGATAGGTAAGGGTCGTGAAGTCATGGCGCTTCGTCGTGATGGCAGTACATTTCCGATATTTCTTTCTGTTGGTGAAATAAAGCAAGGGGATGATAATTTATATACTGGCTTTATTCGAGATATTACTAAGGAAAAACAGTTTGAGCTTGATTTACAAAGAAGTAATCAAGATTTACTGCAGCAAAATGAAATGAAGAGCCAAGTATCTCGCATTAACGAGTTGACCCAAGGGGCTTCAAATCTAATGGTAATGGCTGATAACATCATTTCAGCAATGGCTGAAATGATGCAAGCAGGCCATGGGGTTATCTATACTTACGATGATTCAAATAAAGGCTTAAAACTGTCAGGGAGTTATGCATTCAAGGAAAGGAAGGCTGTGTTGCCCTTTATTGTTGTGGGTCAAGGCTTGGTGGGTCAATGTGCTAAAGAGCAAAAAACCATACTATTAACTCAAGTGCCTGAGGATTATATTCAAATCAATTCAGGACTGGGTCAAGGGAGTCCTCTTAATGTATTGGTGGTACCAGTTTTGTTTGAAGAAGAGTTGATAGGTGTTATTGAACTAGCTTCATTTCAACATTTTACTTCAAATCAGCTTGATGTTATTGAACTTATTTGTAGTAACTTAGGGATAGTGTTTAATAATTTGCGTAATCAACAAAAAACACAGACGCTTTTAGTTGAGACCCAAAATCAATCAGAGGAATTACAAGTACAGCAGGAGGAATTGAGGAGTTCAAATGAAAGTTTGTTAGAACAAACCCAACTACTTAAAACCTCGGAAGAGGAATTAAAGCTGCAAAGTGAAGAGCTGAAAGTTTCTAATGAAGAGCTGGAAGAAAAGCAGGTATTTCTTAAGCGTCAAAAAGATGAAATTGAAATTGCGAAAGAAGATCTCACGATTAAAGCGAATGAATTGGCTCTTGCGAGTAAATACAAATCTGAATTTTTGGCTAATATGAGTCATGAATTAAGAACACCACTCAATAGTCTATTGTTACTCGCTAAGAGCTTGGCGGATAATAAGAATCAGCATTTAGATGAAACCGAAGTTGAGGATGCAAAAATCATCTTCGATGGAGGTAATAATCTCCTGTGTTTAATTAACGATATTATGGACTTGTCAAAAGTTGAAGCGGGTAAATTAACCGTTCATATAGAAGATGTTAGCTTAAATGTATTATGTCGAAATATAAAGCAAGTATTTGATCCAATAGCTAAAAGTAGAGAATTAACATTCAATATCGATATTGATAAGCAATTGCCTGATATCATTACTACTGACGGATTACGCGTTGAACAAATATTGAGAAACTTACTGTCTAATGCGTTTAAGTTTACTGAAATAGGCAGCGTGACATTGAAAATTAGCAGCTCTGCTGCAGATGTACATTTTTTGCATAGCACTTTGGACGTTAGTAGTGCGTTGTCATTTACTGTGCTGGATACGGGTATTGGCATACCGAGTCATAAATTACAGCCGATTTTTGAGGCTTTTCAACAGCAAGATGGTTCGACGAGCAGAAAGTATGGTGGAACTGGATTAGGATTGACGATTGCGAGGGAGTTGACTCGCTTATTGGGAGGTGAGATTCAGCTTAAGAGTGTTGTCGAACAAGGGAGCACATTTACTTTATATCTCCCTAATACCTTTGATATTAAAGGGGTAGAAGAGAAAATAGATGATGATGGGATTGTTTCAGATGTGAAATTTACAGCCCCATTAGAGGAAATCGAATCAAATGCCGAACAAGCGGCTCTAGTGACCTTGCCCCAAGATTCGACTTTGCAACCCTATCCTGAATTTATCCCTGATGACAGAAAAAATTTAGTCACAGGTGAGCGTACGCTACTCATCATTGATGACGATCCTATTTTTGCTAAGATATTACGCGATCATGCTCAAGAGCATGGTTATCAATGCTTAGTTGCAGGGGACGGGCGCACGGGGATTTATCTAGCACAAGAATATGAACCGGATGGGATTATTCTTGACATTATGTTACCAGATATTGACGGTCATCAGGTGTTAGAACAGCTTAAGTTTAGTCTTAAGACGCGTAACATCCCTGTTGAAATTATTTCTGCACATAGTGAGGATCATCATCAGGCTTTAGTGCAGGGAGCGATAGGCTTACAGACTAAACCCGTTAGTCAAGAAACGCTATTAAGTGTGTTTGATCAAATTAAGGCTTTTTCTTCTTCAGAATTACGTCATTTATTGGTTATCGAAGATGATGCAGGCAATCAAGCTTCGATAGTGAGGTTGTTAGAGGGCTGTGATATCGATATTAAGTGTGTTGATAATGGTATTGACGGGGTTAAAGAGGTGTTGTCGGATCAATATGACTGCATTATTTTAGATTTAGGCTTACCTGACATTAGTGGCTTTGAGGTTTTAAAGCAAATAGAGAACAGTGAATTAGATCGAGTACCACCAGTGATTATTTATACGGGTAAAGAAATCACAGATGAGGAGCAAGATGAACTGAATCAGTTTTCATCAAGTATAGTGATTAAAGGAGTGGGTTCTGGTGAACGATTACTTGATGATATTTCACTCTTCTTACATGATATCGAATCACGATTTGGCGTTGATAGTCAAAAAACCATTAATATGCTTCATGATGAAGATAGTATGTTTTTAGGACGTAAAATACTCATTGTCGATGATGACATGAGAAATACTTATGCTTTGTCGAAAAGTCTCATCGAGGTCGGATTTGAAGTCGACATGGCTCATAATGGGCAAGAAGCTGTGGATCAATTAGCAGAAGATAAAAGCTTTGAATTAGTGTTAATGGATACCATGATGCCGGAGATGGATGGCTACGCAGCGACAAAGTTAATCAGAGATATGGGACATTATATCAACCTTCCAATCATTGCTTTAACAGCGAAAACGATGCCGGAGGATAGAGAGAAGTCACTGCAAGCTGGTGCATCAGAATACCTGACTAAACCTATCGATTTCGAAAAACTGCTATCTATTATGCGAATTTGGTTGTTTAAGCATTAAGGGAGCGTAAATATGCTAGTGATGAAGCTAGAAGATATGCAAGAGTTTGAAGTAAATCAATTACTCGAAGCAATAAACTTCCGTTATGGTTATGATTTTAGAGATTATTCTAAGGCTTCTCTAGAGCGAAGAATTCTACATAGAATGCAACAATCAGAGTTAAATTCAATTTCTGAAATGCTACCAAAAGTGATGCATGATCCTGATTTTTTTGCATTGTTTTTACGTGATATGTCAGTGACAGTGACTGAAATGTTTCGTGATCCAAACGTGTTTCATAAGCTTCGTCAAGAAGTCTTCACGCAACTGAAAACCTATTCGAGAGTCAATATTTGGCATGCTGGTTGTGCAACAGGGGAGGAGGTTTATTCTATGGCTATCATGCTTAAAGAAGAAGGCTTACTTGATCGGACGAGAATTTATGCCACCGACTATAATAATCATTCCCTAGATATCGCAGAAAAAGGAATATATTCGGCTGACAAAATGCAACTTTATACCCAAAACTATCTCGCAGCTGGTGGAACTTCATCGTTTGCAGACTATTATCAGGCTAAGTTCGGCTCAGTCAAAATAATCGAGTCATTGAAACAACATATTACTTTTGCAAATCATAACTTAATGAAAGATCAATGCTTTGCAGAAATGCACTTAGTTGTATGTCGTAATGTACTGATTTATTTTAACCCTAAATTACAAGATAGAGTGCTGAGTTTGTTTAAAGAGAGTTTGATTTCCAGAGGTTTTCTATTGCTAGGAGATAAAGAAACACTTGAATTTAGTCAGGTGAGCTCATTTTTTGAAGCTTTTTCTCATAAAGAACGTATTTTTAGGCGGCTTATTCATGTATGAAGCCATAGTCGTGGGGGTTTCTGCTGGAGGTTTACATGCTCTGACTCAAATTTTACCTTGTTTACCACCTGATTATCCTATCGCCGTGCTTATCGTACAACATCGTTATCGAGGTTCAGATCATTTTTTGGATGAATATTTAAATCAACTGTCTGCTGTAACGGTAAAGGAGGCCGAGCCTGGAGAGCCTATTTTACCTGCTCATGTGTATATTGCTCCTGCAGGTTATCATCTTCTGGTTGAAAGGGATAAAACATTAAGTCTAAGTATCGACCCTCCGGTTAACTTTTCAATTCCGTCTATTGACGTATTATTCCAATCGGCAGCGACTTGCTACAAAAATACTCTAATTGGGCTTATACTTACTGGAGCAAATTCAGACGGAAGTCAGGGGTTGAAGATGATCAAGGAGTATGGAGGGTATGGCATAGTCCAAGATCCTCATACCGCAGAAGTCGATGTGATGCCTAGAGCCGCGATAGATTTGGTTGAGGTTGATAAGATCATTGCTTTAGATGAACTGGGACATTTTTTGGTGCACGGTTTATTTGACATAAAAGTTGATGTCGGCGATGAACTTCATGAGTGAGTTTAGTTCTAAGATATTAGTCGTTGATGACGAGCCCAATAATCTTAGGGTTTATGAGCGAATATTGGCCCCATTGAATTTAGATATTATAAAGGCGTCTTCGGGTTTGAAGGCGCTGGCTATTGTTCATAAGCATGATTTCTTTCTTATCCTCATGGATGTTCAGATGCCAGGTATGGATGGATTTGAAGCTGCTTCACTTATCTTAGATCATCCGAAGACATCCCATATTCCTGTGATATTCATTACTGCATTTGCTCGAGATGAAGCATTTGAATTTAAAGGTTATATGAATGGTGCAGTTGACTATTTGGTTAAACCGATTAATGACGAAATTCTGAAAAGTAAAGTGGGCGTTTTTTTAGAACTTTATAAAGATCGTGTTAAGTTAGACATGGCTTTTAAAACAAAGAAAAAGGCAGAAGAAGAACTAAAAGTACATAAAGAAAACCTTGAAAAAACGGTCAAAGCAAGAACAATAGAGTTACAAGATTCCATTGAACATTTACTACTAAGTCAAGATAAGTTGGTTAAAGTTGAAAAAATGGCGTCTTTAGGGCGTTTGGTCGCAGGAGTTGCACATGAGCTTAATACCCCTATTGGAATTTGTGTTACGGCTGCATCCTTTATGGAAGAGGATACGCGTCGACTGCATAACAGTTTTGATGATGACACGTTAAATGCCAGTGATTTTGACAACTTTTGTGAATCATCCATTAAAGGGTCTGAAATACTACTCTCTAATTTAAGTAAAGCGACGAATTTGATTAAGAAATTTAAATTGATAGCAGTCGATGTATCGACGGAGGCATTAACTGAGCTGCATGTGATAGCACATATAGACACTATTTTGGTTGAAATACTCCCTGCTTTGGATCTTACCCATCATCAGATAACCATAGGAGGAGATAAAGACTTGATCGTGGAGAGTTATCCTGAGACATTGAAGCAGGTATTGAAAGAGTTGATGCTTAATTCTATCACACATGCATTTGAGAAAGATGTCGATGGTCGCATATCTATCGAAATAACCAAAGAAGAGGATAAAGCTCGTCTTTGTTTTCGTGACGATGGACTAGGGATGGAAGCAGAAACATTATCTATGGTCTTTGAGCCTTTTTTTACGACTTGTCGAGGTTCAGGTGCGAGCGGTCTAGGGCTATATATTGTATTTAACTTGGCGACTCACGTACTTAAAGGTGAAGTGACTTGTCACAGTCAAATAGGTCAAGGGACAGAGGTGACGATCATTTTTCCAATTAAACATGGTTATTAAATAATGTTAACATGAAACTTGATTAACGCCAGATTTTCTCCTCTCTTAGATCCTACTCATTGGAACAGTCAATCAGATGATAAATGATGAACACTTTATGCTTCGTGCTCTTGAGGTTTCTAAGCAAGCTTTGCCATTATGCCGACCTAATCCACCCGTTGGTTGTGTGATTGTTGAAAATGGGCACATTATCAGTGAGGGGTTTACTCAACAACCGGGTTTTAATCATGCAGAAGCCCAAGCGATTTCGCTTCTTAAGGATCAAGACTACCATTATGAGCAACTGGAACCCTGTTCTTTTGTTGGTAAGACGCCTTCGTGTGCGCATCACTTAACAAGTTTAGGTTTTGGTAGAGTTGTTGTTGCAATGATTGATCCAGATCCTCGCAATAGTGGCCATGGTTTAGCAGTATTAAAACGTGCAGGTATCATCGTTGATGTTGGTGTGTGTGAAAATACGGTCTTTCATTTTTTAACGCAGTATTTAATAAGAACCGTTAATCATATTGACTGATATTTACCGATCCACAGAATTAGTTTATGTAGATGTGATTCAAATCTTGCTAAACCACTGAATATACACTCTGACTGAGTGTTTTTATTGTATCTTCAACCTCAGCTAAACTTTGTATAAAGTGTTCTAGATTGTGGGCAGCCCCTATGCTTATTCTAATATGGTTGTCGTGGTTATCGAAGTCATCACCATTGCGGACTAATATTCCCTTGGCAGCGAGTGCTGTGACGACATGATGAGCTTTTAATGGCGGATTGAGCTTTAGCCAGCCGTTGAGCCCTCGCCAGCGGTGCTGTAAACCTAAGCGATCACCCATGGCGATAGCCAAAGTTTGTCGTTCGCGGATGAGTTTATCTCTGTCGCCGTTAAGGGCAGGGGTATTGATTAAGCGGGTGGCGATTTCCATGTTGAGTGATGATACCATCCAGCATTGGCTGTGTAATGCCAGTTTTACTGGGCTTATCAAGGGCTCTGGTAATAAGATAAACCCCTGCCGCAGACCCCCAGAAAATATTTTAGACAGGCTAGCAAGATAGATAACTTTTGCTTGAGCTTGCGTTGAATGCGCTTGAGCTTGTTGCCATAAAGGGGGATGCCACTCTTCGGGTAAACAGTAATTAACATCATCTTCGAGAATGTAAAAATCATGCTCTATGGCCAATGACAGTAAAGCTTGACGTTGAGCTTTACTGTATTGGATGCAAGTTGGGTTTTGATTATTCAGTGTTAGGTAGAGTAATTTGGGCTGATGTTTATCAATCAATATTTTTAATGCTGTGAGATCTAAGCCTGAGTCAGTGAGTGGCATAGACACAGAGTGAAGCCCCAATTGTTTGGCAGCGACTCTGATCCCAGGATAACAGTTTTCCTCATACATTAAGAGATCGCTATCATTGAGTAGGCCATTTAATATTGAAAATAGCCCTTGCTGCGCGCCATGACTAAAAATGATCTGTTTAGCTTGTTGCATAATGCCGCGGGATGTCAGCCAGTGATGAAAAGCTTGCTGTTGGTGAGGCAGAGGATCGGCTTGATAACCCATTATTTGATTTAATGTGGTGGGATCTTTAGCAATGTCGGTGAGTACATCACTGAGCGCTGTAGTTTGATTGGTCAGAGGAGGCTGGCAGGTAGCAAAATTTACTTTGCTAGAAAGTAGTGGTTGAGCTTTAGCTTTGACATAAGTCCCATCACCGATCCGTGCTTCAACATAACCTCGCTGCTCTGCGAGTGCATAAGCGCGAGTAATTGTCCCTATGGTGACACCAATCGTATCAGCAAGCTGTCGTTGTGGAGGTAACTTAGTATTGGTGATGAGTTCACCTGACTGAATGGCTTGTTCAATCGTCTGAACAATACGCAGATACTTAGGACCTATGAAGCTATTGAGATCTAACCCCCATATTGTACCCATAACAATAAATCCATTGAATAATGATAAATTGCCGTTATTATACCTATCGAACTTAAATTGTGTCAATAATTGTATGCGTACAATTGTTGGTTTTACATTAATATATTTTCTAATATAACAGAGGCAAGTGAATGATGCAGGAGACACTGTGGACCTTAATGCTATCGGCCGCATTTTTTTGTGCGACGATGACGATGACACCGGGGCCTAATAACATATTATTGACTCAATCTGGTGCTAGTTATGGCGTCAGACGTACCTTACCTCACATTATGGGGATTAGAATGGGGCAGACTTGTCTGCATGGCGCTATTTTGTTAGGACTTGGTACCCTGTTTGAGACTTTTCCAGTGTTGCACTTGTTACTTAAAGTGCTGTCAATAGGGTACTTATTTTATTTAGTCTATCGGATCTCGACGGCTTCAGTGGATGATAAAGCCAGTGCAGAAGAGGGCGCTCCTATGACGTTTAAGGAGGCTGCTCTGTTTCAATTGATTAATCCCAAAACGTGGATGTCAACCATTACCTTATGCAGTGCCTTCACTGCCACTGGCGATGCTTATTGGTTTAGCGGTATATTGGGTATTCTAGTGTATAACCTTGTTGGATTTCCGGCGTCATTGACTTGGGTGTTTCTTGGTGCAGCTATCGGTGAACAATTAAATACGTCACGGCGGCGTATGCAGTTTAATTGGGGAATGGGTTTTTTACTGCTGTTAACTATTCCACTGATTGTTAAATAACAAGTCAGCTTGATTAGCTATTATTTGGGTTTATTTAATAGAGGATGTATATGAATGTGAAGATACATATTATCGATGCTTTTACTGACGTGAGGTTTAAGGGAAACTCAGCGGCGGTGATCATTATTGATAGTTGGTTGTCAGATGAGCTGATGCAATCCATTGCTAGTGAAAATAATTTATCAGAAACAGCCTTTGTTAAGCGCTTTACATCCGAGGAATATCAGATCCGATGGTTTTCTCCTATCACAGAGATTGATTTTTGTGGCCATGCAACGCTTGCAGCATCATTTGTTATTTTTAATGAAAATCAATATGTTGACGAGATTAAATTTACTGCAAAAGCGGTGGGTGAATTGACCGTGACTAAAGGTGAGGATGATTATATTCAGATGTGTTTCCCTAATCGTGCTCCTAGACAAGTCCATGATATTCCGCCCGCGTTACTCGAGGGGTTATCGATCGCGCCTATTGAAGTGCTCATCAATGATCAGGCGTACATTGCCGTTTATCAGGATGAAGCCGATGTTCTCGCTATTGAAAAGAATGATGAGCGACTTAAGTTGTTGGCACCTTTTGATATTGCAGTTACAGCAAGGTCGCGTACAAGGTCGCAAAAATATGATTTTGTTTCCCGTTACTTTTGGCCTGCAAATGGTGGTGGTGAAGATCCTGTTACAGGATCGATACATGCTGGTTTAGCACCTTATTGGTCACAGATATTGTCTAAAAATACACTGACGGCGTATCAAGCTTCAAAGCGGGGCGGTCTACTTTTATGCCGTATAGAGGGAGATAAGGTATTTGTCTCTGGTAAAGCGGTTCAATATTTAGAAGGGGTTATTACTTTATAATGCGATTTTAATTATATATTTAAGCAGTGAAGAGGCTAAAAATTTTATTGTTTAGCCTCAGTTATTGAACCGATGACATGCTCTTTTTTTATGAAGCTAAATCCCATTTAGCAATAATAAACAGATCGTTAATGTCTATGTCTTCTTGGCCAGGAATGGCTTTACGCTGTATATCTATAATGGTAAACCCATTCATTTCTAAGTGATGGCATAAATGTTCAGCTTGATGGTAATGGATATAAACTTGATCGCCACTGCTTGAGGCCTCAAGTTTAGATTTTGTGTATTCTCCTTCCATGGTGCTGAGGTAGATAACGCCCTCTTTTTTTAACAGTTGTGTCGCATTCTTTATTAACTCCCCAGCATCTTCTTTAGTGATATAAGGCAGGAAAAATCCACACATAATAGCGTCATATACTTGTTCAATCTGCCCGATATCGCGGCAATCCATCACTTCAAAGTGGGCGCTGGGGTTATTCTCTTTGGCTAATTTAACCATATTTGGCGCGAGATCGATGCCATGAAGGCTAATGTCATTACATTTGTCAATTAAGAAACGACTGATATTGCCTGGACCACAGGCTATTTCGAAAATGTTAGGACAGGGTTTTTGATTGACTAGCTCACAAAAAAGCTCGAAGGTATCATCATAAAGCTTTAAGTCCATGTATTTATCTTGGTATTTCTGGGCTAGTTTATTGAAGGTGTTGACGCTAATGGCATATTTATCCACGATGATTCCTTGTTAATGCTTATTAATTTATTTTAACTCTGTAGTGGTTAAGTCAGCATATCATTTTTTAAGTTGGTTATTCGTTATTTATTGAATAAAGATTGCAATAGAAATTCAAGTAAATTAATCATGTTGGCGTGAACGAGAAAAGGTTGTATTGTGCTATAAATAATTTTTTCGTTATTCATATTATGTGGTTTCGTATATCAATTAATAAAGACTTAAATAGATATGATGAATAAGATAAGGTGTTGGTTATTTAACTGGCCCATGAATAAGATGTTAGTAGGTTATAATAAAAAATAAGGAAGTAAAATAATGAAATTAAATATTATAAGTGGATTAGTTATCGCAGTAACAGCAATCAATGCACACGCATCTTTGCTGACCGAGTCTCAATTAAGCCAACAAACACAATATGTCTCTAACGACATATACAGTGGTATTCCTGTCATGGGGGCATGGCAATATGCGACTGGTCGGGGTGTTGTGATTGCCGTTATTGATACGGGTATTGCCGACCATGTCGATCTTAACCTAGTACCAGGTTTTGATATGGTGTCTTATTTTAGCGAGGCAGATTTAGAAAATGACGGTGATGGTGGACGAGATAATGATCCCACTGATAATGGTAACAATGGTGATTATTTTCAGTGGCATGGTCTTTCTGTTTCTGGGGTTGCCGCGGCTAACGGGGGAACGCTTGGTGGTATTAAAGGCGTCGCATACGATGCCAGCATTTTACCGATAAGGGCCATGGGGCAATGTTCAACGATCACGGTTAATGGCAAAACGGGACAAACCTGTTTTGCCATTGGAGACATCATTGATTCTATATATTGGGCGACGGGGAATAGAAAAGAGGATGGCAGAAAATGGGTCACGAACGCCCCGTTTAATCCTCATCCAGCCAATGTCATCAATATAAGTCTTACGGCACGTGGTACCTGTGATCCTAGGTTACAAGAGGCCGTTGATTTTGCTATTGGTAAAAACATTACGATTGTCGCAGCAGCGGGAAATCACAAATGGAATGAATCTAATGTTGAGGAAACTTATGCTGAAAAATTTCAACCAGCTTCTTGTCAAAATGTCATTACTGTTGCCGCGACTGGGTTATTACAACGTCATTTAGATATTAGTAATGTATGGGGACAGCAAGTTGATTCGATTAATGTGATTGATATCGCAGCGCCAGGTCGGCTATTACACACTTTATCTAACACGGGAAAGTCAGCTTCAGAATACGATAAATATGCACAGAAGACTGGCACGTCATTTGCGGCGCCTATGGTCGCTGGCACAGCGGCTTTGTTATATGAAATTAACCCTCAGGCGACAGTCGCCGATATACGAAATGCAATGATGAATACAGCAAATTCATTAGTGTGCCCCGAAAAGCATTGTGGATCAGGTGTGTTAAATACTGAAGAAGCGGTAAATTACATGGTTGAAAAAATCAATACTAACGATTAGTGAGATAATATTCATCAAAGTGATTCATGGCGGTAGGCCAACGTCAATAAATGCCTTGTATTGGATCTCGTTGATCAGATAGCCAACAATCTGATCAACTTATTGCATTGTTGAGATGGTTATATTATACCAATAGACTCACGGTGAATTAGTCATCTCGTGTGAGCACTTCTAATAGCTCAATCTCGAAACTAAGATCTGAATTGGGCTTGATATGGGCGCCTATCTCACGTTCACCGTAAGCGAGATGAGAAGGGACAAATAGTTTACGCTTACCTCCCACTTTCATGCCTATTACCCCTTGATCCCAACCTTTAATCACACGGCCTGTACCGATGACGCACTGGAAAGGACGGCCTTTATCGTAAGAAGAGTCAAATTTAGTGCCGTCTTGTAAAAACCCCTCATATTGGGTGGTAATGAGTGCACCTTTAATCGCTTCTTTACCCTCTCCAATTATCACATCTGTTACCGTTAATTCTGAAGCCATGATTACCTTAATTACTTTTGTTGATGGATCTGAGTGGATAATATTTAATGCATTTATATCATAAAGTAGCGGTGTATGATGATTAATATGTCAATCCTGTATGCCGGTACCAAATAAAAATTGCTGTTCACTTTCGAGCCAAGTAGGGTATTTTTTCATAATGTCCATAAAAGGATCGCTAATTAAATGATCTGTTAGCCAGCGTTGAACATTGGGGTAAGGGGCGGTGTTGAACCCGTTTTTATCAACATGGGCAAATTGGCGCACGAAGGGATAAATAGCGTAGTCGGCGATACTGGCGGTATGACCGAGCAAGTGATGATGTTTTGTTAGAAGGCTTTCTAATTGGGAAATGAATATCTCACCTTGTTTACGGTAATAATCTTGACTGTATTCAGGATACCTGTCTGCATATTTATACTTGTCTAACCAAGGCTTAAATGTATCGTCATTATGTTTTATCAAAGCCATGGCAGTGGCTTGCAGGGCCGGAAGTTGGCTGAGTAATATGTTTTGAGGGTCATTCTTCCTTAAGGCCCAGATCATTATATCCAGACTTTCATCGATCACTTGCCCGTTTTGAGTGATGAGTACAGGCACTGTTCCCTTAGGGGATGCGGCTAACATGGCTTCAGGTTTATGCTTAAGGATGATCTCCCTTAACATGACTTGTGCGCCGGAGAGAACAATACCAAGTCGGGCGCGCATGGCATAAGGGCAACGCCTAAAAGAATACAGGGTAGCTAAGGGCATAATGTTCTTGTTGGTCATTGAGGATGCGACTATATTGTGGTTTTTTTTATTAAAAAACAATGTTGATTACTGACTTTACTTTTTTATCTGTTTATTTTTGTGAGAGTCAGGTAAAATTTACCGCGTTTTTTATAGGCTTGCTTTATTGAGTCAGGTTATTATCGAGTAAATATGCACTGGAGGTTAAGCTCCAGCAAGCAGTAGAGGTTTGTATGTCACCCGTTGTCGTTTGTGCACTTTATAAATTCGTTTCATTACCCCATTTTGAATCGCTACAAAAACCGTTATTGGCGGAGATGGAAAACTCTGGCATTAAAGGCACGTTATTGTTAGCCAATGAAGGGATAAATGGTACCGTTGCTGGCTCACAAGTGGCAATAGATAATTTGCTCGTTTGGCTGGCTGAGCAACCAAGTCTTGATAAGATAGTACACAAATTTTCATTTGATGATGAGATGCCTTTTTATCGTACTAAGGTGAAACTTAAAAAAGAGATCGTGACCATGGGCATTGAGGGGATTGATCCTTTAAAAGTCGTGGGGACGTATGTTAAGCCAAAAGATTGGAACCAGCTCATTTCAGATCCTGAAGTATTGCTGGTGGATACGCGCAATGAATATGAGGTTAAAATTGGTACCTTTAAAAATGCGGTTGATCCTAAAACTGATACGTTTCGCGAGTTTCCTGCTTATGTCAAAGCGCATTTAGATCCTAGTAAGCATAAGAAAGTGGCTATGTTTTGCACTGGTGGGATTCGTTGCGAAAAATCTACGGCCTACCTCAAAGAGCAAGGTTTTGATGACGTTTATCATCTTGAAGGTGGTGTGCTTAAATACCTAGAAGAAGTTAAGCCAGAAGAAAGCTTGTGGCAAGGTGAGTGTTTCGTATTTGATAATCGAGTTGCTGTCAATCACAATTTAGATAAAGGTCAATACGATCAGTGTAATGCTTGTCGTATGCCAATTACAGCAGCTGAAAAAGCCACTGAAATGTATGTGCAAGGCGTCAGTTGCCCACACTGTTTTGATACCATTTCAGATAAACAACGTGAACGTTTTGAAGAGCGTGAACGTCAAATGCAGTTGGCTGAAAAGCGTGGTGAAGCTCATATTGGCAGCGATGTAAGAGATGTTATTGAGACTCGACGCAGCCACAAAGACAGGCAAAAAAAAGCCCAGCTCACGCTAAATAAAACCCACTAGAGCTCAGTTCGTATCTCGCCAAATGGACCAATAATTTTGGTCCATTTATCCCATTAAATCGATACTTTTTCTCTGATCATTCTTTGGTTAAATCCGCATACTGTATCTATTTTGCTGACACTTTGACCGTTATCGTGCTTTTACGAGATCGAATGCATCATTCCTCTTTGTACTCATTTCAATCTGTGTTATTTTTCACGGCTTTTTATTCATCCTGTTTGTGGCTTTGGGGAAATTGAATGTTTGTTGGTTTTGATTATGGCAGTGCCAATTGTGCCATGGGTGTGATGGACAAGAACGAGGTGAGATTATTACCTTTGGCGGTAGGATCTCATTATTTAACCTCGACCCTTTATGCTTTAGACAAAGAACTGATTGTTGAGGCTGTGTATCAGCAGATGCCAGCGGCACTGAGAGCAGATTATGCCAAGGTTCGTTCAGCACAGTTGGCCCGTGCTCGACATGCACGCCGGGAGCTCGATTTAGGATCTGACGAGCAAACTGTTTTTGTTGGTGAACAGGCCATTCACGCTTATTTGGACATGCCAGAAGAAGGATTTTATGTCCGTTCACCTAAATCATTTTTAGGGGCGACAGGACTTAGAGTCGAACAAGTTGCGCTGATTGAAGATATTGTCACCATGATGATGTTGTATATTAAGCAGCGGGCTGAATTATCCTTTGGTGTTAAGGGTGAAGGTGCGATCACTCATGCCGTGATTGGTCGGCCCGTTAATTTTCAAGGGATCGGCGGCGAAGAGAGTAATCAGCAGGCTGAATCAATATTGCGTCTTGCCGCGTTACGTGCAGGTTTTATTGATGTCGATTTTCTGTTTGAGCCTCTCGCGGCAGGGATGGATTTTGAGGCGAGTTTAACTCAAGATAAAACGGTATTGGTGGTCGATGTCGGTGGCGGAACAACCGATTGCTCGGTGGTAAAAATGGGGCCTGCCCATATAACATTAACAGACAGAAGTCAGGATTTTCTGGGACATAGTGGTCAGCGTGTGGGTGGTAATGATCTTGATATCGCCTTATCGATGAAAGCGTTTATGCCTCATTTAGGGTTAGGTTGCCATATGAACAATGGGTTACCTGTTCCAAGCAAACCTTTTTGGAACGCGGTAGCAGTGAATGATATTAGCGCACAACGTGATTTTTCGTCGGTGAGCTCGAGAAAAACCATTGAAGCCATGATAAAAGAGGCTAAACGCCCTGAATTATTGACACGCTTGTTAAAGGTGCAAAAAGAACAGTTGGGTTACCGACTTGTGCGCAGTGCCGAGCAGGTTAAAATCAGTTTATCAGATGTGGACACTGTGACAACTACGCTAGATTATATTTGCCCCGAGCTAAATGCTGAAGTCACCCAAGCGTTATTTAAAGAGGCTATTGAGCTCCCCAGTGCCAAAATAGAGGCGTTGATGAAACAAGCATTGGACATTGCTGGTGTGAGGCCAGATGTTATCTATGTTACTGGTGGTACAGCAAGAAGTCCTGCCATTTATGACAAGATAGCTGCCATGTACCCAGAAACATCGATTGTTGTTGGTGATCATTTTGGTAGTGTTACTGCAGGATTAACACGTTGGGCACAAAAGGTATTTTCCAAATAGGCTGTATAAATGTTGAGAATACAGTGCTATTTTCTTCACCATTAACTGAATGTAAATAGGATCAAGGACAAGAAATGAGCCGCTTTAAATGTGTAAAAAAAATCGCGTTATCGACGTTAATGTTAA
Organism: Shewanella sp. VB17; assembly: GCF_013248905.1. Classification (NCBI taxonomy): domain Bacteria; kingdom Pseudomonadati; phylum Pseudomonadota; class Gammaproteobacteria; order Alteromonadales; family Shewanellaceae; genus Shewanella; species Shewanella sp. VB17. The sequence continues at coordinate 3,413,309 of NZ_JABRVS010000001.1, read as the reverse complement.
TCGGCTTGAATGCTTGTGGTGACAATGATGTCGGTAAGATAAGTCTAGGCATGTTCACCACAAAAGATGTGATTATTGAAGCTAAACAAGACCCAAAAATTGCTGGGGTGACCTGTCATATTAGTCGTATTGAAGCAAATTTAAGTTTGGCAGATCCCTCTGATATGAGCATTGCTTGTCGTCAAACAGGTCCAATTTCTGCTGTTGAGATAGCCAATGTCGATAAAAGTAAAAATGGAGAAATTGTCTTTAAACAATCGTTGAGTGTGCTGTTTAAAACGTTAAAAGTTCGCCGTATTTATGATGCAGACAATCAAACTTTACTTTACCTTTCTTACTCAACCAAAGAGACAAACGGCAGTCACAAGCATGCCTTATCAACCGTGCCTCTTTATGGTACTCAAGCTTGGATCCAGCCTCATCTTGTTGTTAATCAAGAGTAACGCGCGCAAGGTATACACGGCTGAGGCAATGTAACTGGTTATTCAAATAGGCCCCATATTAAGATGAATGGTGATGTTCATTTATCTTATATGAACATCATCAATTTGGAGTCATTAACGGCATTGAGTGTTGGGTTTGCTTTTGATGTGGGCCAAGGTAAGTGCATCTAAAAACTGATATAAGAGGTTGTTCATTGCTGTAAAGTCATATTCCCTAAGCACGTTGGGAGCGTGCACAAATGGGTGCTGTTGGCTCTGCTTTAGTGTTAAATCAGATGCTAATATCAAAGATTCAATCGATGCTGTTGTTAATTCCAGATGGCACTGAAAACCATAAACCCGCTGTTGATATTTGATTATTTGTCTAGGGCAGCCTTGGCTTGTTGCCAGTATTTGACTCGATGGCGTGAGCCCAGGCATATCTTGATGCCAATGACCAACAATGGGCATATTAGGAAATGAACTAAAGAGTTCATCTGCTTTTCCGCTTTCGGTGAGAGATATCGCAAAACAGCCTATTTCTTGTTGTGGGCTGGGTGCATAATTGGCGCCGAGTGCTTGACCAATTAACTGAGCGCCTAGACAGACACCGATCACTGAAACCTTGTGTTCGATGGCGTTTTTTATGAAGGCCATTTCGGCTTTGGCGTCAAAATAGGGGCAAGTTTGAGTCGTCGTTGCAGGATCCTGCGGCCCACCTAGTACGATGAGTAAATCAAGATCATCGCTATTTGCTGGTAATGGTTCATATAGATAAACTCGTGTATATGTTGCGTTAAAGCCGCGTTTATTAACCCATATATCAAATGCTGCAGGCCCTTCAAATTCTTCATGGATCACAAAGTGTACGTTCATTTTTCATTTCCAGTTCATATGTAGTGGTCTGGTGATAGTATTTGAATTACGCTATGACTAGGTATAGTTATCCTGACATTAAATAACGGTGATCAGACATATGTTTCCGATACAAAGCAATACACTGATCGCTCAATATCCGCATCAAGAAATATTGATCAATGTCATAGACATGGAACAAGGCTTTGATGATGCCCCACATCAACACACTTGGCATCAAATTCTTTATCCGTTAACTGGGCTGGTGAAAACTAACACGGATAGGCATCAATTTTATGTGCCACATCATCGAGCTTTATTTATTCCTGCCTATACAGAGCATGGATCTTGGGTGGCGCAAAAGACCCGATTTATTGGGATTTATTTAAACCCTAAGAATACGCAGCCCGCGCCTACAATCTGCCGCACAATCGAGGCTTCCCCCTTTTTTAGAGAACTCATTTTATTATTACAACAAGTGACAGTACGTGACGGTATTCAAGATAATGCAGTTAGCCGATTAGTGGATGTATTGTATGATCAGATCTGGTGTGAAAGCACACTTGCACTTGAGCTCACCATGCCCCAAGATCGTCGATTAGTCCCGATAGTCAATGCACTACTTGAAGTGCCAAGTTTAGCCTTGACGTTAGCCCAATGGTCGGTGCGAGTGGGAGGATCGGAGCGGACTTTGTCCCGATTATTTAAAAAAGAGCTGGGTTTATCTTACCCACAATGGCGGCAACGATTGCGTCTAATGGCGTCGCTGTCTTTGTTGGAGCAAGGTTATACGGTGCAAATGACAGCTCATGAGGTAGGGTATGGATCCGTTTCAGCGTTTATTGAGGCATTTAAACAAGCATTTAAGCTGACTCCTCAGCAATACAAGCGTAGTGGATGTGTATGTTGATGTGACGTAACGAGGGGAAATGAAGAGTGATAATGTTTAAACAGTAACCGCGGCCATTTTTCTATTTCGTAAAAAGGCTGCAAAATACAGCCTTTATCATTAGTCAGTCGTGAAGCTTATTTCACTCGCATACCTGGTTGTGCACCTTCGTCAGGCTCTAGGATCCACAGATCTTTATTGCCGGGACCTGCCGCAAGTACCATGCCTTCTGACATGCCAAAACGCATTTTACGTGGTGCTAGATTGGCCACCATGACGGTCAGTTTACCTTCAAGATCTTCTGGGGCATAAGCGGACTTAATACCAGCAAAAACTTGCCTTGTTTCACCGCCTAAATCTAACTGAAGTTTCAGTAATTTATTTGCGTCAGGCACATGCTCAGCTTTAGCGATACGGGCGATACGAAGATCTATTTTGGCAAAGTCTTCAAAGCTTATCTCAGCAGAGATGGGATCGCTTTCAAGAGGGGTGCCCATATCCACGGGGGCATGACTGGGTTCTTTTGATGCTTTGTTAGCTGCTTGAATCGGGGCTAAGTTATCTTTAGAGGATTCAATAATCGCCTCGATACTTTTCATGTCGATGCGTTGCATTAGTGGTTTGAATTTAGCGATTTCGTGATCTGTAAGATCGGCATTCAGGTTATCCCATGTGAGTGGGACTTGCAGGAAAGCTTCGACATCGTCGGCAAGTTTAGGCAAAACAGGCTTTAAATAAGTGACTAAAATACGAAATAAATTCAGCGCATTAGAGCAAACTTGATGTGCTTCTTCTTGTTTGTTTTCGTCTTTTATTAGTTGCCAAGGCGCTGCATCGGCGACATAAGCGTTAGCCATATCAGCCAATGCCATGATTTCTCGCATGGCTTTACCGTATTCACGATCCTCATAGAGTTGGGCAATTATCTCTTGTTTACTCAAGAAAGTTTGCTCGAGTGTAGTATCGATAACTTTCGCAAGTTTACCTTCAAAGTGCTTACTAATAAAACCTGCTGTGCGAGAGGCAAGATTCACTAGTTTTCCGACTAAGTCAGAGTTGACGCGTTGAGCGAAATCTTCAAGGTTAAGATCGAGATCGTCAATACGATTATTTAACTTAGCAGCGTAGTAGTAACGTAGGTATTCTGGGTCTAAATTATCAAGGTAAGTACGTGCCTTAATGAAAGTGCCTTTTGATTTTGACATCTTGGCGCCATTGACCGTCACATAACCGTGTGCGTATACACTGGTTGGTTTGCGATAGCCCGCACCTTCAAGCATCGCTGGCCAGAACAGACTGTGGAAGTTGACAATATCTTTGCCGATAAAGTGATACACCTCGGCAGTAGAGTCTTTAGCCCAAAAGTCGTCGAAATTAAGATCTTCGCGTCGATCACATAAGTGTTTAAATGATCCCATATAACCGATAGGTGCATCTAGCCAAACATAGAAATATTTACCGGGTGCATCAGGGATCTCAAAACCAAAATAAGGCGCATCTCGACTGATATCCCATTGTTGCAAACCTTGCTCGAACCATTCAGCGAGCTTGTTGGCGATTTCTTCTTGGATCGCGCCAGAGCGGGTCCATTCGCTTAACATGGTTTCAAAGGCTGGCAAGTCGAAAAAGAAATGCTCAGATTCCTTCATGATTGGGGTGGCACCCGATACCGCTGATTTTGGTGAGATCAAATCCGTTGGGCTGTATGTCGCGCCACAATTATCACAATTATCGCCATACTGGTCTTCTGACTGACATTTAGGGCAAGTGCCTTTAACAAAACGATCAGGTAAGAACATCGATTTTTCTGGATCGAATAACTGTGAAATAGTGCGAGTTTTAATGAAACCTGCATCACGTAACTTGAGGTAAATAGCACTTGAAAGCTCGCGGTTCTCAACACTGTGGGTACTGTGAAAGTTATCAAATTGAATATTGAAATCAGCAAAATCTTGTTGATGCTCTTTGTTCACTTGAGCAATCATTTCTTCAGGTTCAATCCCCATCTGTTGAGCTTTTAACATAATGGGTGTGCCATGGGCATCATCGGCACAGATATAATGACATTCGTGTCCACGAAGCTTTTGGAATCGTGACCAAATATCAGTTTGAATATACTCCAGCATATGCCCTAAATGGATAGGTCCGTTAGCGTATGGAAGCGCGCTTGTCACTAAAATCTTACGTTGTGAATTTGCCATCTTGTCTCAAAATCAGTTTGGAGCCTAAAAGAATGGCATAGATACTAACCGATCCCACTAAGACTTTCATTAAAACATCGTCTAAGTGGGGTAAATGTACGCGAATATTGGCGACTTTTTCTGGTACACTTAGGCAAATTATTTATAGAGGGTGGCACTTTTGTCTTCAGCTTCTCAGCATTATCGTCTCAGTGACGATCTTCTCGGGCCAGTTCTGGCCATTTTGGATGCATATCAAGATCCGTATTTAGCACAAGGTCTAGTGACTGCTGGCTGTGTGAGCACGTTATCTATTGATGGCAAATGTCTGCAATTGGGTCTTTGTTATCCTTATCCTTGTATGACGCAATACCCTGATATTCGACATACGATAACGCAACAGTTGACGTCGCTTGATGCTGTCGATGAAGTTGAATGTGATATCGATTTTCAAGCTGCTAGCATCTCAGCGATTGCAAATATAAAGCCTATTGCCAACGTGAAGCAAGTGATTGCCGTTGCTTCGGGTAAAGGGGGGGTGGGTAAATCCACCACAGCCGTTAATTTGGCATTAGCCTTAGCGGCTGAAGGTGCCAAAGTGGGTCTCTTAGATGCGGATATTTATGGTCCATCTATTCCTATCATGTTAGGTTTAGCCGATTTTAAACCGGTATCGAGTGATGGTAAAATGATGTCTGCCGCGACGGTTTATGGGATTGCTGCTCAATCGATTGGTTTTTTGTTAGCCGATGAGGAAGCCGCTGTTTGGCGAGGCCCGATGGCTGCTGGCGCCTTAGCGCAGTTATTAAATGAAACTCTGTGGCCGGATCTTGACTACATGGTGATCGATATGCCACCAGGGACCGGAGACATTCAGCTGACGTTATCACAAAAAGTGCCGGTGACAGGGGCGGTGATAGTGACCACACCTCAAGACATTGCCCTTGCTGATGCTAAGAAAGGAATAAACATGTTTCAAAAGGTGAATATTCCTGTGTTGGGCATCGTTGAAAATATGAGCTTTCATCAGTGCAGTGAATGTGGGCACCAAGCGCATCCATTTGGTCGAGATGGTGGCAGTAAGATTGCTCAGCGATATGATGTGCCATTACTGGGCGAGTTGCCCCTTAAACTCCACATTCGTGAAGATGTCGATAAAGGAATACCGACGGTGGTGGCGTCTCCAAATAGTGATGTTGCTGAACTGTATCGTGACATCGCCAGAAAAGTCGGCGCACAACTGGCATTAACGAACGTGCAATCCAGTGTTTCAATTAGTATTTCAGATGATGAATAAGGTAACAGCAGCATGAATTCTCAGTGTGTCATTATTGGTATTGCAGGTGCTTCAGCCTCGGGAAAAAGCTTAATTGCTAAAAACATATTCCAAGAGTTGTGCCGTGATTTAGGGACTGATCAAATAGGTGTGATTGCTGAAGATGCCTATTACAGAGATCAAGGCCATCTTTCGATGGATGAGCGAGTGTTGACCAACTATGATCATCCTACCGCGTTGGATCATGAGTTACTGTGTCATCATCTAGAATCTCTTAAAAGTGGAGAAGCGGTCGAGATCCCTCAATATAGCTATAGTGAACATACGCGTATGGCTGACACCATTAAGATGACCCCTAAGAAGGTGATTATCTTGGAGGGGATTTTATTATTGACCAATCCTACGCTCAGAGGCTTAATGGATGCGAGTGTATTTATGGATACCCCGCTGGATATTTGTTTTATGCGTCGTTTGGCCCGTGACGTTGATGAGCGGGGTCGTACGATGGAGTCTGTGATGGCTCAGTATACAGAAACAGTACGGCCTATGTTCCTGCAATTTATTGACCCTTCTAAGCAATATGCAGATATCATTGTTCCTCGTGGTGGGAAAAATCGTATTGCCACCGATATTCTTAAGGCGAGAATTCAGCATCTCTTAGCCAAATAATATTCGCTAAGATCCTCAATGTTTTGTTTTATTTATTGAACTACATTATCAAAATAAATAGCAACATAGTTCGAATAAACCTAGGAGTAGAAACGCAATGCGGTTAACGGATACAGAGATTGAAACGTGTTTAGATAATGGCTCTATCGTGATGGAGCCGCGCCCATCCGCTGATGCGATTAGCGGAGTAAGCGTGGATGTAAAACTTGGGGATCAATTTAGAGTATTTCAAGATCATACCGCGCCTTTTATTGATCTTAGTGGTCCTACATCAGATGTACAAAAATCACTCGATGATGTGATGAGCGATATGATTGTTATTCCAGAAGGCGGCGCTTTTTTCCTCCATCCAGGTGAATTAGCTTTGGCTGTGACCTATGAAACGGTGACCTTGCCTGCCGATATCGTGGGTTGGTTGGATGGCCGTTCTTCTTTAGCTCGATTAGGCTTGATGGTTCATGTGACGGCACATCGTATTGATCCTGGTTGGCATGGTAAAATTGTACTGGAGTTTTTTAATAGTGGTAAATTACCGCTGGCATTGCGGCCTAATATGACGATTGGCGCGTTGAACTTTGAGCGTCTCAATCAGGCTGTTGCTCGTCCTTACAACAAGCGTACAGATGCTAAATATCAAGATCAACAAGAAGCGGTTGCGAGCCGGATAAGTCAAGATCATTAATCCATGTTTAAAAAGTGATGATCCCTTAGCAGTGATGGATAAGGAGCTTGAGAGATAATGACACAAGTATGGGTTAATGGGATCGTAGCCGAGCAAATGGATCCTTTAGATAGGGGGCTTGCGTACGGTGATGGATTATTTGCCACCATGCGATTTAGCGATGGACAAGTGCAATTTTTAGCGGCACATTTTGCTAGATTGGTTCAAGGTGCTCGTCGTCTCGGTTTCCAGTGGGAGGCGACAGATGATTTGATTGAATTGCTTAATCAAATCGCATTAAATCAAACTCATGGCTGTATTAAGTTGTTGCTTACTCGTGGTGTTGGTGGACGGGGTTATGCGGCGCCTACATGTAGCCAAGTCAATGAGGTTGTTTCTCTTTATGACGTGCCATCGCATTATATTCACTGGCAAAAAGAAGGGATAGCGCTTACTTTAAGTGAGTTTCGCTTATCACGGCAACCAAGGCTTGCTGGTATCAAACACCTTAATCGTTTGGAACAGGTGCTGATTAAATCAATGCAATTACCTAATGGGTTTGATGATTGGTTGGTACTTGATACTGATAAACGCGTGATTGAGTCATCCATGGCCAATCTTTTTTTTATCACTGGGAACGTGGCTTTGACACCTGCAATCACCCATTCTGGGGTGGCGGGGATGATGAGAGAGCAAGTGATCTATGCGCTGATTGAATTGGGTTATGATGTGGATGTCACAGAGGTCAATTATGGTGACTTAACTTTGTTTGAACACGTGTTCATGACCAATAGCTTACTGGGTCTGGTGGATATTAATCGTATCGATAATATGACCTATTCTATATCACCTTTTTCAGACACATTGAGACAAACTTTACACCTTACTTTATGAAAAAATTTATTATTAGGTTTACCGCAACGTGTTTGACTTTACTCATGCTTGCAGTCGGAGTGAGTTTATGGACTTATCATACTGTGGTTAGTTTTAGTCAATCTGCGCTGAGTTTAGAACAAAATCAAGTGCTTGAACTTAAATCTGGGACTTCTTTTTACCAACTCGTGACCCAATTAGAGCATAGAGCATTAATTACGGATGGGTGGAAATTAAAATTATTGGTGAAGATCCATCCAGAGTTGGCCAAGATCCGTACTGGCTTTTATGAGCTTATCCCTGGGGATACCGTGATAGGCTTATTAGAGAAATTAAATCAGGGTAAAGAGAAAGTATTTTCGGTTACATTAGTGGAGGGGCTAAACATTAAAGAATGGACGGCAATTCTTAAGGTGTTACCTCACAGCGAATTCTCAACAGAGGTATTTAATCTAGTATTAGCAGAACAAGGTGATGATTCTAACTTGCCTGAAGGGAAATTTTACCCAGATACATATCATTATCGTGCTGGGGATAATATCAAACAGTTAGTGGAGCAAAGTTATCAAAAAATGCAGCTTGAATTAAACACTGCTTGGGCGGATCGCGCCGATAATTTACCATTGAAGTCTGCTTACGAGTTGCTTATTTTGGCATCCATTATTGAGAAGGAAACCGGTAAAGCGAGCGAACGTCCTCTGATTTCTGCAGTGTTCATGAATCGGCTTAATAAAGGGATGAGATTGCAGACAGATCCCACCGTTATTTATGGTATGGGGGATCAGTATAAAGGCGATATTACACGTCGGGCGCTTAAAGAGATGACGCCATTTAATACTTACAAAATAACAGGATTGACCCCGACTCCTATAGCGGCACCTAGTGGCGCTGCTTTGTTAGCAGCAGCGCATCCAGCAGATGTTAATTACCTATATTTCGTTTCAAAAAATGACGGGAGTCATGTTTTTTCCAGAACATTAGCCGAGCACAATCGGGCAGTCAATAATTATCAGAGAAACCGATGAACAAGCAAGTCAAGAATAAATTTATTGTGATAGAGGGCTTAGAAGGCGCGGGTAAGTCCAGTGCCATCGCATTAGTAAGAGATTTTATCGCGCAACGGACAGCGAGCGTCCCAATCTGTACTCGTGAGCCAGGGGGTACCCCCTTGGCTGAGTGCATTAGAGATTTGGTTAAAATAGCCGATGACAGTGATCCTTTGTGCGATGAGGCTGAATGCCTACTTTTTTATGCGGCAAGGGCCCAGTTGGTGGCCAATGTGATTAAACCTGCATTGGCCAAAGGTCAATGGGTATTAGGTGATCGGCATAATTTATCATCCTTGGCTTACCAAGGTGGAGGGCGAGGGCTCATGTCTTTGGTTGAATCAGTCAGTCAAGCGACGTTAGGAGATTTTACACCTGATCTGACTATTTATCTTGATATCGATCCTATATTAGGGCTCTCTCGCGCAGCGAATCGTGGTGAATTAGATAGAATAGAAGTTGAAGAGGTACATTTTTTTGAACGTGCTCGAGAAACTTTTTTATCTTATGCTGAGCAGGATAATACTATACATGTGATCAATGCTGGCCAAACAATGTCTCAGGTCCACCAAGACATACTTGCATTGTTACAGGCACAGGATTGGTAAAATGGAGAATATTCCTTGGCTGGTACCTGTCATTAATGATTTTTGCACTAAGCTAACGTCCCAGCAGGTAGGGCATGCATACCTGATTGGTGTTGGTGAGGGGTATGGCGGGGGAATTGTTGGCCTTAGCATTAGCGAAAGCGGCAATGTGTCAGACGCTAGGGGTAACAGGGGCGTGTGGATTTTGTAAAGCTTGTTTGCTCGTTGAAGCCAATAGTCATCCTGACTTTTATCATGTCGTGGCAGATGGTCATCAAATTAAGGTTGATCAGATAAGAGAACTTTGTCAAAAGCTGACGTCTACTTCCCAACAAGGAGGATGGAGAGTCGCGGTGATAAGTCACAGTGAGAAACTGAATACGGCAGCGGCGAACGCGTTACTTAAGACGCTCGAGGAACCAGGTAAACAGACGTTATTATTATTGCAGTCTGATGCCCCTTCAAGATTGATGGCAACCATTAGCAGTCGGTGTCAGAGGCTGCATTTTCAGGCGCCAAGCCATGATGAAATAAAAGCTTGGCTAGCTCAAAATAGTGAGCTTACATCCGATGTCATCTGGTGCTTACCTATGATGGGGGGACCGTTAGCATTGGCGAACGCATTGAAAAATCAACGGTATGAGCAATTACTGCAATTGCGAAAAGACTGGGTTCAAAGTTTGTCCTCTGGCCATCTGTGTGCTAATTTAATTACTATAAATGAAAAACACGTTGCAGATGCAATCCAAGTTTTGTATTTAATTTTAAAACAAAAATTAGTTAAACAAACGCAGCTTGACGCCTTGTTAAGAGTAAAAGTGTCAGAGTTAACGACTAAGATCATGAGTACTCACCATACGTTAAGTAGCATGCCAAATGTGAGCTATTTAGCTCTTTTTCAAGGGTTTATCTTAGAATATAAACAATTAACGTTATGATAAGTGAATGATGATAGATCTCGCTGTAAATTTTGATACCTTATCTCAGTTGTATCGTGCTTATATGCCTTTTATTAAACCGGCAGGATTATTCGTGTCAACCAGTGAGAGCCATTTTCTCGGAGAAGAGTTAACCATATCCTATCAATTACCCGGTGGAACGACTAAATTCGAGTTTACGGGTCGTGTGGTGTGGATCAATCCTTTGGGAGCATCCGGTGGACGGCCTATTGGTATAGGGGTGAAAATCATGACAGATCCTGAGTCGCATAAGCATCATATTGAAAATTTATTGTCCAGAGAGCTCGCATCTGGCGATCAGACCAGCACCATGTAGCTTGTATATCCAAACTCGCTCAATATGTAGAATTTAGCATGTCGAGAAGTGGCTTGGGTATATTTCCTCATTTGACCTACACAAGCTAGGCTTGTATCCTCCACTTCTTGTTATTTTCTGATCATTGTTGGATAACCCCGTGCTTATCGATTCTCATTGTCACCTTGACCGTTTAAAAGCGGCACCTGATCAACACAGTCTTAGAGAGATCCTTGCCCATGCAAAGACCAAAGGCGTTGATTATTTTTTATGTGTTAATGTTCGTCAGCAAGGATTTATTTCTATGCGTGACAAGATGGCTGAGTTTGATCAGGTTTTCTTGTCTGCTGGTGTGCATCCATTGGATGTGCAAGAGGGTCTAAATAGACTGGAGTTGGATGAGTTCGTTAAAGAGCCTAAGGTCGTTGCAATTGGTGAAACAGGCTTGGACTATTTTTATGCTAATGAAACAAAAGCCTTACAGCAGAGCTGTTTTGAGCAACAAATTGAATTAGCGGTAGAAGTCAATAAACCTTTGATTATTCACACTCGAGATGCGCGTGAAGATACACTTAACTTTCTCAAAAATGGCCATGCAGATAAAGTTGGCGGGGTATTGCACTGTTTCACTGAAAGTTGGGAGATGGCAAAAGCGGCGATTGATTTAGGATTTTATATTTCAGTTTCTGGGATCGCCACCTTTAAAAATGCGGGTGATCTGCGAACGGTTATGCGTAAAGTGCCTAGAGATAGGTTACTTGTTGAGACAGACTCACCTTATTTAGCACCAGTGCCTCATCGAGGCAAAGAAAATCAACCTGCGTATGTCAGAGATGTCGCTGAGTTTATTGCTGAACTTAGAGGCGACAGTTACGAAGAATTGGCTGAGTATACCAGCAATAACTTTTTTAACTTATTTACTCAAGCAGCAAAACTGGTAGGTAGATAGATACTTGATTTTTAAATAAAAAAAGACCCAAAACTATTCCGATTGTTTTGGGTCTAGGGAAATGGCTCTATTTAAAGAGCCGTGCGCTACTGGTAATATTCTTTAGATGTCTAGTCAGTATAGCAGGGGATGACGCTTATGCCATGTTACCGTCTGTCGTGTACACGCGTTTAGTGTTTCAACTGAGTATGACTTTTCATGTTTTAGAATAACTTTCGTTGTATGTATTGATAAATACTGTTGATTGACAGTATTTTATGAAAGTCATAAATATAACGGCACCTATTGTTAAAGAGTGTATAGATAAGAAGAACAGCTGCTTATCGGTTTGATGCAATTTCGGAAATATGTTCAAGACCGGTTGGTTGAATTAGATAACCTGAGCTCGGGTTAAGCAGCGCCGCTTAATATCGCTATTTTGGCCCCTATCTTTGTTGTGCTTTTTAGTCATAGCCAGCTATTATCTGTCATCATTGATGTCATAGGGCTGTTTTTTATTATTGCTACTTACCAACTAATGATTAACCAGGTAGTTTGATGCACGTGGGTATGTTTACAGCGAAGAAAAAATCAGCTTATCAGCCATATGGGTAAGCATGAAGTGTATGTTAAATCCTAGAGATGATTTAAGGTGGCACTTTCTAAATTTAGAGTAAAAGGGAGTTCATTATGCCGCGTGCTCTCATCGTTTCCAGATCATTTAGGGAGCAGGAAATTAAGTGCATAAGATACGTTAAAATCTCGTCATTACAATCGTCCTACCATTCCACTATAAAATAGCTGCTCGATTATCATATTCATTCTTTTAATGGTTTGTGATTGGGTTACATGAATGCTAATGTAGTCCTTAAGACTGACATTGAATCATATGGTCAGTGTTATATCTAGCGATGAGTGGAGGCAGAAGTGAGTAAGTTATTCAAGCAAGCAGCAAAATTAGTCGATCCCTCAGTGATGCCAGATCCACTCGTGGTGGCTAAATGGTTGTGGATGACAGAGCAAAGTAATGGTCCCATGGTACGATCTTACGGTAAAAAAATGATTGAAACGTATTTTGAATCTGTAGAAGTAGCTAAGCAATTGACTAATAAAGATTAACTTTTAGTTACGTTATATTTCTTTCCTCTATGGCTTTAATAAGCGACATTATTGTTACCTAGCGTATCAAACCACCAAAATTTATTTTTATTCAGGGTTACTGCTGGTAATATAGCAGCCTTATTTTAATCCTCGTTTAGGCACTTTATGATAATTAAATGGTTATTAGTTCTTACCGTGATCATAGGTATCAATTTGATATCTTATTCAGTGTTGTCGATTTCTCTTGAAGATCAAAGAGTGACGGTACCCGTTGCAGATATTGAGGTGGGATCTGAGGCAACCCAAACTCAGCTTCGTTTTTTCATTGTCTCGGTGGGTAAAAGTCAGAAAGGTGTCAATGTCGATGCTAACGATATAGGGTGTGATGATAAGCCATTTTTAGAAAATGTTATTTTTAGAGGTAAACAATATAAACTCATCGGGCCTGAAATTATAGGTAATGAAGATATATTAAGTCTCAGCTCCAGCGCTGATTTGCATTCTAACTCCAGTGATAAACCCTCTATTAATATCGAGTTAACTGCTATCGGTGCTGAAAAGTTGAGTAAAGCAACTGAAGATAATATAGGTCATAATATGATGATTATTCTTGATCGTGAGCCAGTGAGTATTGCCACTATACAGTCCAAACTAGGGGCAAAAATGCAAGTGACAGGAATGACATCTGATCAAGTACAGCGTGCTTTGTTGATTTCAGGTACAGAGTAAAAAAATACGTGTGTTATCGAAAACCGATGCAATAGCTTATGTCCTCTGGTATAAGAGGACGAGTAAGTTTTTTATGTTAATGGGAATTAAGGCTAGTATGGTTATATTCAGTGTCTATTGAGCTGACTTTCCCCTCGTTCACAAGCGGATGAATTAAGCTCATTCATCAAGTGAGCAACCATTCGTTTCAGGTAATGTTAAGCCACCTATCAATGCAACAATAGCAATGATGATCAAATACCATGCTGGGGCTAAATTACTATCTGTAATACTGATTAACCAGGTGGCAATTAAAGGTGCTGTGCCGCCAAAAATAGTATAAGACACGTTATAGCACAATGCTGATGCGGTATAACGCACTTCTGTTGGGAATAACTCAGATAACAATATCGCCGTGACAACGCTGCATATTACGGCACCAATTGCCATTAATCCCGCCCCGAGAATTGAATAACCAAGAGTGCCACTTCCGGCTAAATAATAAGCCGGAAACACGGTGAGTATGAGAGTTGTACATGCTGTTATTATCGTATTCTTACGTCCGATCCAATCAGTATAGCGGCCAATGATAGGGCATAACGCGGCTGCGAATACTAAGGCGATAAGACTGGCAAGTAATGCTGTACTGCGAGGTGCACCACCTACTGTTTGCATATATGTGGAAAAATAACTCGTAAACATATAAAAAGATAATGCAGTCGCCGATATAAAGGCCATTAAACAAATCATACGTGTTCTATGTTGTGATATCACCGATCTGAGTGGCACACATTCAGGTCCATTCTTTGCTTTTAGTACTTTAAAAGCGGGTGATTCATCGAGTTTAATACGAATATATAAACCGATTAACCCCAGTGGTGCTGCTAATAAAAATGGGACTCTCCATCCCCAATCTTGCATATTCTGTTCAGAGATAGACTCATTCATGAGTAAACTTAATAATGCCGCGCTCGCAAAGGCTGCAAAAGTCGATACTGGCACAAAGCTGCCGTAACGCCCTCTTTTATTACGTGGTGAGTGTTCCATCACGAACGCACAGGCACCAGCATACTCTCCACCTGCTGAAAATCCTTGTATACAACGTGCAAATATAAGCAGCAGCGGTGCAGCAAGTCCGATACTGTCATATGTAGGAAGTACTCCGATCATTGCTGTAGCACTTGCCATTAATATAATGGTGAACGCGAGTACTTTTTTTCGCCCAATTCTATCGCCTAAAGACCCAAAATATATTCCCCCGAGAGGCCTCAAAGCGAAAGAGACGGCAAAGACCGCAAATGTTTGCATTAAAGCAACGGAAGGATCCCCTGTGGGGAAAAAGTGCTGTGCTATGATCACAGCCATAAAACCATAAATAGCGAAGTCAAACCATTCTACAAAATTTCCAATTGCAGAAGCAGCGAGAACACGTTGTAAAGTGGCTTTATCCACAACATCAAATGGTGCTGAAACGAGTGCTTCATTAGTACTATTATTTTGATATGCATTAATGTTTATATACACAATATATTCCTTGTATTGAAACAACTAAGCCAATGCAGGCTTTCTGTCCGTGAGTGATTTTCTCATTATTATTAAGTGAGTTAATATAAGAGATACTGTCAAATTACTTATTGTTAAATAATGATGATGCATTATTATTTAACAATAAGGGGACATGCGTTGACTATATTTAAATAGACGATTTATACCTAATATACTTTATGTAAAAAATTTTCGGTAGAGGTAATTCTAGGTAGGTAAAATATCAATTAGGATGCTATTTTCGACGATGATTTATATTGTTAATGGTCAATGGAGTGAATCGTGCCGTTACCAGCTCTTTATCCAATCACAGTTCAATGATCCCAATCTAACAATCTTAGTGAGTTAATATTAGCCGTATTCACGAAAAAATATGATCTCTAATTAATACGGGTAGCGTATCATAGGACGTTATCAACGGTGGTAGTTAATCATACGTATGAGCAGCCTAGTTTATCCACAATTCGATGGAAGAGAGCATGAAATACCAATGTCCCATATGTAAGCAGACGCTTTTATTACAAGCGAAAACGTGGTGTTGTCCGAGTAACCATCGATTTGATTGTGCTAAAGAGGGCTATGTGAATTTGTTACCAGTACAAAATAAGGGATCGAAAGACCCTGGTGATAATAAAGACATGATGTTTGCTCGGCGAGAGTTTTTGAATAAAGGTCATTATCAGGGGTTAAGCGATCGGATTAATGAACTTGCCTCTTGTTACGGTAAAGCAGCTAAAACGGGATTGGATATAGGTTGTGGTGAAGGTTATTATAGCCACCGTCTGCAAGCCAGCTTGTCTGCTTTGGGTGAGTTTACTCTGCAAGGACTCGATATTTCAAAGTCAGCATTAAAATATGCGTCAAAACGATATAAAGACATCGACTTTTGTGTGGCCAGTGCTTTTGAAATGCCTTTTGCGGATGACAGTTTTGATTTTATGCTGCGTATTTATGCTCCCTCACAGGATGATGAGCTAAGGCGAGTGGTTAAAAAAGAAGGCATATTGATCACTGCGTCTGCAGGGGAGCACCATCATTTTGCACTCAAGCAATTAATTTATGCAGATCCTAAGTTGCATATGACAGGCAGTAGTGAGATCCCACAGTTTGAATTATTGCATCGTGAGAATTTAACATCAGTTATGTGCCTTCAAGATGAAACTGATATTGGTCACTTTTTAAATATGACGCCATATAGCTGGAAATTGACAGATGAACAGAAATCTACTTTGGTAACAGAGGGCCTGACATGCGAATTAGATTTCAAAATAGAAGTCTTTAAGGCTATCTAGAGGGGAGTACGTTTTTACAACCATCGAAATGATGATTTTTAATTCAATTTGTTGATGATTATGCAATGGAAACTAAGGGTCAGATCTGCCAGTAAAAAGTAGATTTCCTCGTCATTTCATTGTTGACATACCTCCAGAATCATTTATAGTGGACACAGCTCGAAAGTTGCATTTATTTCATGTTCCAATACGATTTGTTCGTCCTGTTAACATAAAGTGATGCCGGCATTTTCAAGCTCTACTGCCGTTTAGGCTATATTTTATTAAGTTACAGGATTTATATCATGTCTCAAGTTACTGGCGTTGTTAAGTGGTTCAACTCTGACAAAGGTTTTGGATTTATCGAGCAAGAGTCTGGTCCAGATGTTTTTGTTCACTTCCGTGCAATCAACTCTGACGGTTTCAAAACTCTTGACGAAGGTCAGAAAGTACAATTCACTGTGACTCAAGGTCAGAAAGGTCCACAAGCTGAAAACGTTACTGTCGTTTAAGCTTTGCCTTTGATTAGCTTTTAGCTAATCCAAAAGAATTTTGAAGAGCTGTAATTTATTACAGCTCTTTTTTATGCCTAAAAATAATGAATGGTACACATTACTCTTCTTATAAATAACATATCAAGTCCGATCCTCTTACTATGATGTATAAAAGCACCCTGTATGCTGGTGCTTTTAAGAGGATCTGCGATGAGTCCTAAGAAAATAATTTATCTTCTAAACTTCTGCCCTTAAGTATGGTTTTATATTGCCACTGGTTTTGTGTAAACAGCTGAAATAATTGTATTTCAAGATCGGTTACATCACTGGCATTATAGTGAATTAAGAACTCATTTTCCTGCTTAGCAATGACAGAATTGATGCCTTTAAAGCTGAGTATTTCACTAATAAGATGAGTGCTATCACAACGTTGCATCGAAAGGGTAATGTATTCATCGGTTACATTTTCTTGTATGGAGACGGATTGACCTAGTTGACCTTGATCCAGATAGAGCACCTGATCACAGAGTTTTTCCAATTCATCTAAATTATGTGAGCTGATAATAAAGGTTATCTGCGGAGAAAGAGACTTAACCAGATCTCTGATCACTTTTGCATTCACCGGATCGAGTCCTGCTGTTGGCTCGTCGAGTAATACTAACTGTGGTTTGCCAATTAAGGCCTGTGCGATGGATGCTCGTTTACTCATGCCATGGCTTAAAGACTGCGGCTTTTGTTTGCTTACTTCGTTGAGACCGACCAGTGAGAGGACTCTATGTGCCTCATCTCTTGATGCTTTTTCTGACAGTCCCTGTAGGGTGCCGAATAAGGTAAATTGGCTTATCAAGTTGAGGTTTGGATCTAGAGTGGCATCTTGTGGTAGTGAAGAAACATTGCCGAGTAAACTCGCGCTACCAGGTTTTTTACCCATGATAGTGACCGAACCAGAGCTCGGCAATAAATAACCACACAATAGACTAAATAGCGTTGTTTTGCCTGCCCCATTGGGGCCCACTAACGCGATGGGAGCGCCAGCTTTTAGTTCAATAGAGACATTGTTTAGGGCACATTTACTGCCGTAAAATTGACTTAGTTGCTCACATTTTATTAGGCTCATAGTGAACTCCTTTGAATGTACTGACGTCCTAAAAAGAGTAAGAACCCAGCTTGCAGTAGTGGGATCGGCGCGTAAACAAAGCTACCGAATCCTTGAGTATTGATCATCATACTAATTTGAGCACCTGGCAGGATCCACTGTAACCATTGGGCAAGCGAAGCGAATTGGCTATGCACAATCGCAATCATGACGGCACTCACGGCCCAAAATAGGATGGCATAGATAGTGGCTTGTCTTGCCGTGTTTGCATACAAAGAGAGTATGGCCATCATGGCAGTATAAGGGAGTAAAATGATGAATAAATTGATAAAAACTAAAGTTCCAGAGGTTACAGCGGGTAGCAGGAGCGTTATATCCCTTGATATTGCCAGTATAATGGTAGCAAGTATTGTGAGCGTAAGTAGCAAAGATTGGATCAGCATATGACCGATGAAGCGCCCGAAAAAAATACTGTCGCGACTGGTTCTTAATGTGAGAAAGCGAAATGAGCCTCTATGTTTATCTGACGCAAATTGATCTGCTGTGACGAAGATGCTGAATAGTGGAAACAGGTAGAGTGCGGCTATCCAGAAAATGGCGATTTCTGCCACTTTCCATTGAAATAGTTCATTAATGGAGTTTTCACCAAAGATCCCACTGATGAGTTGTTTGAACTCTTCAGTTAATAAAAAACTCGATGCGGTTCGTATGGGGTAAAGGAGAAGCAGTAACCACACCAGTGAAAACGCGAAGAGTGAAATCAAACCTCTTGGATTAAAGAGGAGTTTTTTAAGTTCAAATTTGGCCAGTATGAGGGTATTACGTACCATACCGGAGGAGAGGTTAGATTCCAATGTGTTCCCTTATTATCATGGTGTTGATAGTTGCATAGTGTAAAGTATTGTTGCGTGATCATTGTTAGCGTAAATCTTGTAAAGCCTTCTTAAGGCTGATGATTTCCTGCTCTAGTAGGCTCACTCTTTCTGATAATGCATTAACTTCATTAGAAGTCTTGTTTGGTGTTTCTCTATGAGGCCTATTTTTATTCGACATATCAACCGATCCACCTTTAACCTGATCGGAAATTAATTCTTCGAAACGTGGATCTCGTCGACCAACTTCTTTTGCTAATTGGTGTACCAAGGGGGGCTCCGTTTGCGTGAGTGCGCGCAAGGCATTGTCGACTTCATTAAGATCATTGAATTGATGTAAACGACCGCTGCGGCTTTTCAATTCCCCCGCAGTTTGAGATCCCCTAAGAAGCAAGAGACAGATGAGGGAACATTGAGCTGCTGTCACTTGAAGATCACTAAACTCCGTATTACAAAATCGGTGCTTATATTTCGTGACCCGAGATCCAAAGCCAGTTTGATCTGTGACGAGTCGTTTTGTCATTAATGAGTCAATTGCCGTCTGTGTCTCTAATTCGGTGATGGACATGACAGGATCTCGGCTCGACTTTTGGTTACAGGCCAATGTGAGTGAATTGAGTGATAATGGATATTGATCTGGAGTCGTGATTTCTTTTTCAAGAAGGCACCCTATGACTCTAGCTTCATGAAGTGATAAATTCATTATTGATGATCCATAAAAAAAGCATAACTTTGTTATAACAGAGTCATGCTTTTTATCAAAGGGAGGAATCCTGAAATGTGAGTTTATTGCTTGATAACTAGTCAGAGGTGCTTACTAATGTAATGCCATCCACTGAAATGGTAATTTGTTGCGTTTTATATAAGCCACCGATACTCTTCTTGAAGGCTTTTTTACTCATCGACAGTGTAGCATAAATGATATCTGCATCCGTCTTATCGTTTAATGGCAGGAACCCTCCCGCTTGTTTAAGCTTAAACATAATCGTGGTTGAGTGTTTGTCCAACTCTTCTTTGGCACCTTTTTGTAAAATGAGGTCAATTTTGTCATCGCCACGCACTTGTTTAATGAATCCTTTGAGTCGCTGGCCGAAACTTAAAGTGCGAAAAACTTCATTTTTGAAAATTACTCCCCAATGGCTGTGGTTAATAATCGCCTTGTAACCTAAATCCGTCGTGCCGCCAATAATCAGGTTAACCTGTTCGTCAGCATCATAGGGAGGGGGCGTTTTATCGAGAAATCTATCGATTTTTGATGAGGCGACGATACGGTCATCAACATGACTTTGGTAAATATAAACAAGATAAGAACGACCTTCTTCTATTTCTCGGTGTTGTTCACCAAAAGGCAGTAATAAATCTTTGTCTAACCCCCAGTTTAGAAATGCACCAAACTGTCCGGTAGAGACGGCTTCTAAATAGGCAAATTGGCCGACCTCAGCTAAAGGTTTGTGTGTGGTTGCAATGAGTTTGTCTTCTGAATCTAGGTAAATAAATACTGATATCATGTCACCGAGGTGACATTCTTTTGGCATTAATTTGGTGGGTAGGAGGATTTGACCTAGTTCCTGTCCATCTAAATAAACACCAAAATCAACGCGTTTGACTACTTCAAGTGTGCTGGTTTTACCTATTTGTATCATGTGATTCTCAATTACTGGCGATATATCTTCGATTGCGGATTATAGTGGAAAAAGATCCAATAATCTTCCGGTGATTTTATTCTCATTTAAGTATTTTTAAAATAAAGGCAGATTATGGCTACTTTCAAAAAAGCGTCATGTTAATCTTTATCTTAACTAATCTAAAAGTTAATGATGTTCATAGGATAATTCGCCTTGCATAATCATCGCTTGGGGTGTTTAATTACGCCGAAATTTTATTGGTTAGTCACTATTGCCTTCAACCTGCTTTTTAGGTTGTACATGAGTTTACACAAGACTCATTGGCGCTGTTTAGTCTCGCTCTAATTCGATGTAACATAATTATCAATTATGTTACTTACTAATGGTTGTTATAGGTTTAATGATATGAGTAATTGGTCTATTAATGATGCCCGTACAGGGTATAACGTTAATTATTGGAGTCAGGGACTCTATGGCATCAGTGATGGAGGTGAAGTCACTGTTTCACCGGATCCAACTCGACCAGAGTGCACTATTGGGCTCAATGAATTAGCTAAGAGTATGGTTAAGTCAGGCGTTGCTTTACCTGTGCTGGTGCGATTTCCGGATATTTTGCACCATAGAGTCAATAGTCTGTGTCAGGCATTCAATCAAGCAATACAGAAGTATCAATATCAAGCTGATTATTTGTTAGTTTACCCGATTAAAGTCAATCAACAGCAAACCGTTGTTGAAGAGATTTTGGCAAGTCAGACAGAAAAAGAAGTCCCGCAACTAGGCTTAGAAGCCGGCAGTAAACCTGAATTGATGGCGGTATTAGCCATGGCGCAAAAAGCCAGTTCGGTGATTATTTGCAATGGATATAAAGATGTTGAGTATATTCGTTTGGCGTTGATTGGAGAAAAATTAGGCCATAAAGTTTACATCGTGCTTGAAAAGTTATCTGAGTTGCAGGTGATATTAGAAGAATCACGAAAGTTAGGGGTAATACCTCGCTTAGGTTTACGTGTACGGCTTGCATTTCAAGGCAAAGGAAAATGGCAAGCCAGTGGTGGAGAGAAGTCTAAATTTGGACTTTCAGCTTCGCAAGTATTAACGGTTATTGAGTCATTAAAGCATCAAGGTATGCTGGATTCTTTACAGTTATTACATTTCCATTTAGGCTCTCAAATTGCCAATATTCGCGACATTCGCCAAGGTGTGAGTGAAGCGGGTCGTTTTTATTGTGAGCTACAAAAACTGGGTGCTAAAGTCGAGTGTTTCGATGTGGGTGGTGGACTTGCAGTTGATTATGATGGAACCCGTAGTCAAAGCTCGAGTTCGATGAACTACGGATTAACGGAATACGCGAATAACATTGTTAGTGTGTTAACTGATCTTTGCCACGAATATGAGCAGCCGATGCCGAGAATCATCTCAGAATCGGGTCGTTATCTTACCGCGCATCATGCTGTGTTAATCACGGATGTTATTGGTACTGAAGCGTATAAACCTGAAAAAATTAGCCCGCCTGCTGCAGATGCGCCTCAGTTGCTGCACAATATGTGGCACTCGTGGAATGAGATCAGTGGCAGAGCCGACCAACGGGCACTGATTGAAATCTACCATGATTGTCAAAGTGACTTGACCGAAGTGCATTCTTTGTTCGCCTTAGGTCAGTTAAGTTTAACTGAGCGGGCGTGGGCTGAGCAGGTCAACCTGCGAGTTTGTCACGAACTGCAAGGTGTGATGAGCAGTAAATATCGCTTCCATCGGCCCATTATTGATGAATTGACCGAAAAGTTAGCGGACAAATTTTTTGTTAACTTTTCATTATTCCAATCTTTACCAGATGCTTGGGGGATTAATCAGGTGTTCCCTATCATGCCGCTTTCAGGTTTGGATAAACCGCCTGAGCGTCGTGCTGTAATGTTGGATATCACTTGTGACTCAGATGGCACTATCGATCAATATGTTGATGGTCAAGGCATTGAAACGACGCTGCCTGTTCCTGCATGGAGTGCAAAAAGTCCTTATTTGATAGGTTTTTTTCTAGTAGGCGCCTATCAAGAGATTTTAGGCGATATGCATAACTTATTTGGTGATACCAACTCTGCGGTGATTCGTTTAGGTGATGATGGTAAGGCTAATATAGAATCAATATTAGCAGGGGATACGGTTGCAGATGTACTCAAATACGTTAATTTAGATGCCGTGTCATTTATGCGCACCTATGAAGAATTAGTGAATAAGCATATTGAGAAACATGAAAGGGCCAATATTCTTGAAGAGCTGCAATTGGGCTTAGAAGGGTACACGTATCTTGAAGATTTCTCATCATGATATCATTGCTTGCGTTGAGCTATGTCTGGTCCATATGGGCCTGATATTGGATAAGTGTACAGATGTTCTTTGAAGGATCGGAAAAAAGAGTCGAGGTGTTTGTTTCGCCTTCAACGGCTCCTTTACGTCTTCTTGGGAATAAGTTTTGGGCTGACGTCGTGGCCAGTGCGAATGCAGAAATTATCTCGACAATGAGTAATGATTTTTGTGATGCCTACTTACTTAGTGAGTCTTGCTTATTTGTTTGGGATGATAGGTTTTTGATGCTCACCTGCGGCACCACAACATTGGTCGACGCTGTGATCTTATTTACCGAAAAGCTGGGCAGAGCGACCATCGCTTCTGCCAGTTATCAACGTAAAAGTGAATACTTATCCCATTTACAAACCAGCTGTTTTACCAACGATGTATTGCGGCTTAGAAAGAGTTTGGCTGGTGCAGCATATCGGATCGGCCATTTAGACACACATCATCACTATATTTTTACTGCGGACAGTATTCAGTCAGGTGGTGTGATTCAGTCAAATCGTGAATTGATGATGTACCATATTAAGGGGGCAATAGCAGACTACCTTAGAAGTGATAAGCAGAGCTGTCAGGGGATCCGGGATATATTAGCGCTGGAGAGAGTGTTTGCCAATTTCACGTTTGACGATCACTTGTTCGATCCTTGTGGTTATTCAATTAATGGCTTATGCGGGGATAAATACATGACCATTCATATTACTCCTCAAGAGGAAAGCTCTTATGTGAGCATTGAAACGAATGCGAATTTTAAATGCTGTCCGTTCTCCGCTTTATTGAATAAATTACAGCCTCAAAGCTGGGACGTGATTGGTTTCAATGGCACGATTACCACAGATGATTTTCCGCCTTATCGATTAGTGGCGAGCTGTGCTTTGCCGCTCAATGGCAAGGACAGGGTTCAATTCAATCAATATCAACAGCTCACCAGTGAAGTTTTGTTGCCTGAACGATTGTAAGATCAAATTTACATTATTACGGAGTGTGTATGACCACGATTGCAGATAAGCCTGATTATTCTCTTTATTCCAATGCATTTGGTTACTTAAGACAGCCATTAGATTTTAATCCATTAAAGAGTGATGCCGATGTGGTTGTCTTAGGTCTGCCTTTCGATATGGCTACAACAGGGCGCTCTGGTGGACGTATGGGACCTGGTGCAATACGTCAGGCGTCAGTTAATCTTGCTTGGGAAGACACTCGCTGGCCATGGGATTTCAAATTAAGTGAGCATTTGAATATTGTTGATGCAGGCGATTTGGTGTATGACTGTGGTGATTCTGCTGACTTTACTCAGAGAGTGGAAGAGTTTGCTACAGCGATTCTAGCGTCTGGTAAAGCGATGTTGAGCTTTGGTGGCGATCATTTTGTGACGTTGCCATTACTGCGAGCTCACCATAAGACCCATGGTAAGATGGCTTTACTGCATTTTGATGCACATACCGATACGTACAGTCAGGGAAGTCAGTATGATCATGGCACCATGTTTTTCCATGCGCCTAATGAAGGACTTATCGATGCCAGTCATTCCATTCAAATAGGTATCCGGACAGAATATAACCGTGATGTTCACGATTTTAAAGTGATCGATGCGGCATCTGCAAATGAGTTAAGTGCGGATGACATCGTTGCTCAAATAATTGATCGTATTGGCGATCTTCCTTTATACATTACGTTTGATATCGATTGTCTTGACCCTGCATTTGCGCCAGGTACTGGAACACCTGTGTGTGGTGGTTTGACGAGTGATAAGGCAATGAAAATTATTCGTGGCCTTGCGGGTGTGAAAGTGATTGGGATGGATGTTGTTGAAGTGGCACCAGCTTATGATCATGCAGAGATCACCGCGTTAGCTGGGGCCACCTTAGGCCTTGAGATGTTACATGTATGGGCTGAGTTTAATAAGCGAAATCGGTAGGTTTTAATGAGGCTAGTGCTTCTTTTAGTACAGACAAGGATAAGAATAGATGTCAAAACTGAGTGATATCAGACGAGAATACACCTTGGGTGATCTCCATAGAGCTGTACTTCCGGGCGATCCGATGAGTTTATTCTCTAAATGGATGGAAGAAGCGAGGGATTCTGCCTTATTAAGTGATCCAACTGCCATGTCTATTGCGACAGTTGATGAAAATGGACAACCTTTTCAACGAATTGTCTTATTAAAAAGATTTGGTGATGAGGGGTTCGTATTTTTCACTAATCTTAAAAGTCGTAAATCCCAGCAAATAGCACATAACGGTAAAGTCAGTTTATTGTTTCCTTGGCATTCTTTAGAAAGGCAAGTTGCGATTACGGGGGAGGCTGAAGCGCTATCGACGGCAGAGGTGCTCAAATATTTTATCACGCGGCCTAAGGAGAGTCAGATTGCTGCTTGGGTCTCCAAACAGTCAAGTAAAATTTCGGCTAGACAAGTACTTGAAGCTAAATATGAAGAAATGAAAGCCAAATTTAGTCAAGGCGAAGTGCCCTTACCTACTTTTTGGGGAGGTTATGTCGTTAGGCCTTCTAGTATTGAGTTTTGGCAGGGGGGGGAATTCAGGCTACATGATCGTTTTCTTTATACTAAAGCGCAATCGAGTTGGGAGATTTCTCGACTTGCTCCTTAAGGTCTCATAAAAAAGGGCAGTGAAAACAGTCCTTTTTTATGTCAATGATTTTTATTTGAATATCACTATATTTACATTTTATCAATTTGATTTATATACTGTGTTTTAGATAACATCAATTAATGTACTTAAAGGAACGGCGATGAGACGAACATTAACAGCTTTGTTACTTAGTTCAATCGGTTTTATGGCATCAGCAACGCCATGGCTGATCGATAATGACGCTTCTGCAATAAACTTTATTACGACCAAAAAAGTGAATATTTCTGAAGTACATGAGTTTAAAGATTTTTCTGGGAGTTTAAATGATAAAGGAAACTTTGAGTTATCTATCGAACTGACGAGTGTATGGACCAATATTGAGATCCGTGATACACGAATAAAAGAGATGCTGTTTGAAGTGGCTGCTTTTCCAAGGTTGGAGCTTAAATCGGCAATATCACTTGATGCCTTAGCGACGATTAATGTGGGCTCACATGCTGAAATGCAAGTTACTGCAGAGTTGTCATTTCATGATAAGACACAAATGTTACCCATGACGGTAAGCGTCATTAAGCTTAGTGATAAGTCGCTGTTAGTCGTGAGCACTAAACCTGTGATCATCAATGCTGACCAATTTGGTCTTGCTATTGGTGTTGAAAAATTACGTGAAATAGCCGGGCTCAGTTCGATTGGGCATTCAGTACCAGTATCCTTTATATTGAGCTTAACGCGTTAAGTTATCAATGTGGCAATTAAACTGGATAATGCACATGACATCAGCCATGCTTTAATTGAACAGCGCAATTGAGACAAAGATGATTACTGACAAAGACGGGTATACACACTTGATACAATACCTCACTGAACATTTGTCTCTTTTCGAAGATAAACGCAATGATTCTTCGATTGATGACACCGTATTAGCGTTATTTGAAGAGCAACTCGCAGCGCAAATTATTATGGTGTGTGGACAGAATCCTTCGTTAAATTTTGCTCAGAGAAACAAAGTCATTAGGGAAGTCGATGCAATTGTATATGATATTATAGAGGTCCTTTCCAGTGTTGCTCATCAGAAAGTGACGCAGGAGCAAATTTTATTTATTACTGAATTTTCAGGTTTAATCAAAAATTTATTCGATCAAGAAATAGCGATCTTACTTGGCAAGTCGTCATGCTAAACAGTAGGATTGATATTGATATTATAGATGTTTATTGGCCGATTTTTAGCCTTTTAATTGAGTCTTTCATGCATAAGATGAATCTTTGTTTATTGTTAGCTATTAGTGTGTTCACATGGAATGTTGAGAGTCGGTTTGCAGCACAATCTTGATTGGGCAGGGGTACTATGATTGAATTGTTAAATGGTTTTGATCATGACACAGTCGCCATTAGGGCATCTGGTATTGTGACAGGTGATGATTATGATCAACAACTATTACCTATTATTGAAAATAAGTTAAAAGATCATGCCAGTATTAAACTTTGGTATGAATTTGATGATAAATTTAAGGGCGTGACAGTGGGTACTCTTTGGGATGATGCTAAAATTGGTTTATTTCATCTGACGGATTTTTATCGAGTTGCCATTATAACCGATAGTCAACGTGTGGCAGGTATGGCAAATGTATTGAGTTATATGATCCCATGTCCGGTGAAAGTGTTCGAAAAAAGTGACACTGCAGATGCTTCTGATTGGATGAGAGAACCTTAACGTAAAGCATCACAGTAAACCGTTTAAATAATATTTAATCTGCTGACCCTATGTCGGCTTTTTGTTTATTTGTTAGTATGAGCGAAAATGACAATCTCTGGATAATAGGTAGCAGAAATGAGTAAAGTGGTTTGCTTTTTTATTGTACTTTTAAGTAGCACAACTTGGGCTGATGATAAAATGATTATAGGCCCAACGGCCTATATGTCTGTGAGTGAAGTGGGGTTGAGCTATCATGCTAGAATCGATACCGGAGCGAGCATTACTTCATTAAATGCTTATGATTTTGATATCGAAGGTGGTAGTGCTGAAAAGATGGAAGATAATGTGGGTAAAATGCTCATATTTACCACCGAGAATGCCGCAGGTGAAAAACAGCGCCTAAAGGCGAAGATCATTAGAACATCAACGGCGAAAAATGCACAAGGGCGTGAAACACGATATGTGGTTGAATTGCATATCGGCGACAAAGGTCAAGAGAAAAAAGTGACGGTGAATTTAAGAAATCGCAGTCATATGGATTATCAATTATTAGTCGGTCGAAACTGGCTAAAAAATAAGTATATTGTTGATGTTTCTGACAAAAAAATAATTGGTCCCATTGCTTCTATTAACATTCTTGAGACGGGAATGATGTTTAATACTCGGATCGATAGTGGTGCGGGGTTAACTTCACTGCATGCTATTGATCTGCATGTTGAAAATGGCGTGAAAGACATGGAGAAAAATATAGGCAAGACGTTGAGTTTTACGACTGAAAATGAATTAGGTGAGACTAAACGAGTTCATGCAATGATCGTCGATACAGAGTTTATACGCAGTGCGCAAGGCCGAGAACT
The DNA here is from genome assembly GCF_013248905.1 of Shewanella sp. VB17. Lineage (NCBI taxonomy): Bacteria > Pseudomonadati > Pseudomonadota > Gammaproteobacteria > Alteromonadales > Shewanellaceae > Shewanella > Shewanella sp. VB17. The sequence continues at coordinate 3,385,470 of NZ_JABRVS010000001.1, read as the reverse complement.
TAGATACAAGGTTGAATTAACCTTAGGTGAGAAAGGCCAAGAGTATAAGGTAAAAGTGAATTTAAAGGATAGAAGTAAGATGAGTCACAAATTGCTTATCGGGCGTAATTGGTTGCAGGGACATTATTTAGTGGATGTTTCACTGTAGGGATTGATGAAATCAAAAAGAGGCTTCGACATCTTTTTGATTTCAGTTGTTTGTCGTATCATTATGATTTCTTAGAGAAATAGCAAGTGGTTCGGGTAAACTGGTTTAATGTTGCATCAAGTATTAAATGACCATTGAATTTAGTTTTTAGCCAGACATTAAGAGTTGACAAACTTCGTGTATTTAGTGTTGGTTCTAGTGCTAGTTGTTTAGAGAGGTTGTGGAGTTTGTCTGCTGTTAATCCTACCCCATTGTCTTCGATACTAATAGAGACGATGTCGCTGTCTTGTTTTACTTCGATAGTGATTTTTTTATCCGACTGCGCTTCAATAAAAGCGTGAGTGAGGCTGTTATTAACGATTGAGTAAAACAGCAACATCAGTTCCCATGAAGGGACGTTGATATTGATTTTTTCATTGCACGTAAATTCAATGCTTATGTGTTCTTCTGCTAACTTTGATTCAAATACGGCAGTAAAATGCAGTAAAAATTTGGAGAGGTTAATGGCTTTTAGAGTCTCATTTTTACTCACCAGTATATGTTGAAAGTGCCTTAATGTATCTGTATGTTGGGTGAGAAGATCCAGCATTTTATCATCACTTTTGACGTCAGTATCTAGCCTATTTTGACAGACTTGAGCGACAAGATTATCCTGCTGCTGCATTTGACGTTTAACCAGTTGAGAAAACATTTTAGGAAATAAAAGGTAAATACTTGAGTCCATATGATGTTGCTGGCGGTGATGTGAATTTTCATATTCCATTTGATTGATCATTGCTTTCTGAGCTGACATTCTTTGTTTCATCAATGTAACTTGCAGCGTTAATTCTGACAGTTCAGTCATGAGTTGTGTATTGGTATCATGAAGTTCTTGTGTGATCACTTTCTGAGAACTAATATCGAATGCCATATTACCTGTCGATATAACCTCTCCTTCATCATTAAAAATAGGAAACTTGGTCACTTGATAAAGTACGTCGCCGTGAGAAGATGGAAATGCTTGCTCAAAGCTTTGTGGTGCTTGGGTACTTAATGTCACTGTGTCATGTTGCTGTATTAACTTGGCAATATTAGGATGAAAAAGTTGAGTGTCTTTCTTCCCAAGGATAGCGTGTCTCTCTATTCCTACAATCTCACAAAATCGATCATTCACTAATGTGTAACAACCTTCTAAATTTTTAATAAAAATAAGATTATAAGATGAGTTTAACAGTGAGTTGAGTTGTACTTTTCTGAGTTTTAGTTCGTTTTGCGCGAGCTTCTGAACTTGAAGTTGTTCCTCTAATGCCAAGTTACTGGCATCTAAGCTGGCGAAAGCGACTTCTAATTGATGGTTACGGAATATAAATGCGTGTGCCAACTGCCCCATTTCATCATTTCGAGTAGAGGCTTCTAATTCAAGTTTAGCCACCTGATTTCCTCTTAATGCATAGACCATTCTTGAGATAGGATGAATAAACAGTTTATGCTGTAAAATAAAAAGTAAAATGAGTCCAAAGAGTTGCATTAATACTAAGTAAAACCCAATTCGTGCTGCGATATTATTGGCTTCCTCATTGATGGTGTTTAGTGGCGTGATCAGCACTATTTTCCAATAGGTTCTCGGCATTAAGAAAATAGAGACGAGTGCTATTTGTTCATTTTCTCCTTCAAAATTGAGCTTAAATGAATTGATGAGTTCCGGTGTATTGATAGTTTGACTGGCATTGAGATTAATCAGTGCTGCGAGCTTATCTCGCTGCGATTCGGGGGTACTTTTTAATAAGTCTGCCAGTTGCTCATCTGTATAAGCTGGGTGCTGTTTAGATCGCCTAATTAATTCTGTATCTATGCTGCGTAATTTTTGATTTATTTTTGCAAGTTCTGGATTTCTTTCAGCGAGTACTTCGAAAGGTTTAAATAGAGCTGGTGCTTGAATTAACGGCGGTAAAACGCTTTTTTCAGGAAAAGCGATCACTTTATTGAGGTGATCTAAAGCGAAAATATAGCCTGTACTTTCCGTTTTTTCATTGGTAGCTTCATAGAAAAAATGGGCCAACCCTGAAAGGGTAATATCAATGGTTGCGACCCCCCAAAATTGATGCTCTGACCACATAGGAACAGATGCGGTTAGCATGGCTTCTTTTGTATAAGTATCAACGTAGGATTGGGACCATAGAGTGGTATTTCTAGGGTAAAAACGGATTGGTTTATACCAGCTAGCTAAATGATAATCTGGGCCATTAAGCGAGTTATACCCTTCTACTTGCTCAAGCTCTAAGGTGTTATTTCTAGACCAAAAAAGACTGTCGCGTTCTTTCCCTTGATCGAAAATACCAGGTTCAGGCCAGAGGCCACCACCGGAAATGAGTTGATGTTTACCATCAATATTCATCAGTGCAGGTATTGATTTAACCAGTACCGTGCGGTTATTTCGATACAATTCACCCAATGATGCCATCGATCCCGCTAAGCTCTCTATCTTAGTGGTGGTTTGTTCCAGTGTGGCGACAAACGCTAAGCCTTGATTTTGACTTAAGGCTATTTGGGTTTCCAAGTGGTGGTTTTTTTCTATGGTGAAGATGAGCCATACACTGGAGATGATGATCAAGGATGCAATGACAAATTGAATAAAAGAGAATTTGATCGGCAGGCTGTCACGCCAACGTAGGTTTTTTATGGGGGAGTGACTCAGGGTTGAATGACCCATAGCAATCGTTAATCCTTAAATATATATTGGCCGCTATAGTTATGCGATAAAAAATAGAAGCAGCCAATATCTATGTTGAGTTTGTTAAGCATCATACCGCAGTTGTTTAACGATACGCTTTGCCATCCAGTGCAATTAATCGCATAATTATTGCTAAGGCCACGATTTTTGTATCTTTAAAATACATTAAGTCATGCTAGATACCTTAATTTAATTTTTGTCATTATCAAGTTAATTATTCTCTAATAAGAGATAAAATAGTTAATATTTAGGTGTTTTATCTATTTTTTTAGCTTGATTCATATCTTTAATAGATTATCTTACCTTTTTATTTAACATCTCGCTAGGTGGGTTTACTATTATAACAATAGTTTTTTATGAAATAGGGTTATCTTTCGGGACGAATAATTAAACATGCCGAAAAATAAATGGTTTAGAGGATAAAACAGCAAATTCCCACTGGTCAAAAGTCTCCTTGTCACGTAAAATTTGAGTCTTTTTCTATTTTCACAAACAAAAATAGCAAGTACTAGAACTATGGCCTGTGGGCCGCGCATTGGAAGAGATGATGTCACAGTTAACAGAGATCGTAGAACAGGCTTTAGCCGCCATCGAAGGGACAGATAATTTAAAAGCCCTTGATGACATTCGTGTCGATTACCTAGGTAAAAAGGGTAAAATTACAGACATGATGAAAATGATGGGCAAACTCAGTCCAGCCGAAAAACCTGCTTTTGGGCAAGCTGTTAATCAGGCGAAACAGGCAGTTCAAACGCACTTGTCTGAGCGTGTAGAGGGACTGAAAGCCGTTGAACTTCAGGCGACGCTTGCTGCCGAGAATATCGATGTCACACTGCCTGGTCGCCACATTGGTAACGGTGGACTACATCCAGTAACGCGCACGATCGAACGTATTGAGACCTTTTTTGGCGAACTTGGTTTTAATGTAAAAGAAGGACCTGAAATAGAAGATGACTTTCATAACTTTGATGCGTTAAATATTTCAGAGCATCATCCAGCTCGCGCCGAGCATGATACATTTTATTTTAATCCTAAAGTCATGCTGCGGACTCAGACATCAGGTGTACAGATCCGTACAATGGAAAATGAAAAGCCGCCATTACGCATTATCTCTCCGGGTCGTGTATACCGTAATGATTATGATCAAACTCACACACCGATGTTTCATCAGGTTGAAGGTTTATTGGTAGCTGAAAATGTTAATTTTGCTGAGCTGAAAGGTATTTTGCACGATTTCCTACGTAATTTTTTTGAAGAAGATCTTGAAGTGCGTTTCCGCCCCTCTTATTTTCCTTTCACTGAGCCATCTGCTGAAGTGGATGTCAAAGGTAAGAATGGTTGGTTAGAGGTATTAGGTTGCGGTATGGTGCACCCTAATGTGCTTCGTAGTGTTGGTATTGATCCTGAGAAATACTCAGGGTTTGCTTTTGGTATGGGCGTCGAACGTCTTTCTATGTTGCGCTATGGCGTTAATGATTTGCGTTCATTTTTTGAAAATGATTTACGTTTCCTCAAGCAATTTAAGTAACGGAGCTGTATTAGCATGAAATTTAGTGAATCTTGGCTTCGTGAATGGGTCAATCCAAATATTAGTCGTGATGAGTTGTCACATCAAATAACCATGGCGGGTTTAGAAGTTGATGGCATTGAGGATGTAGCAGGTGAGTTTACCGGTGTCATTGTTGGTGAGGTGATCGAATGTGGTCAACACCCTGATGCGGATAAATTACGTGTAACGAAAATCAATGTTGGTGGAGATCAATTAATTGATATCGTTTGCGGTGCCCCCAATTGCCGTCAGGGAATTAAAGTGGCTGTTGCTATGGTTGGCGCTGTACTGCCAGGTGATTTTAAAATCAAGCAAGCCAAACTACGTGGCGAGCCATCCTGTGGCATGCTTTGTTCTTATGGCGAACTTGGTATTGACATTGAAAGTGACGGTATTTTAGAGCTTCCATTTGATGCACCAGTCGGAATCGACGTGCGTGAATACCTTAGTCTGAATGATGCTGTTATTGAAGTCGATTTAACGGCTAACCGGGCCGATTGTCTTGGTATGGCAGGTCTTGCTCGTGAAGTTGGTGTATTAAACCGTCTGGCGGTAATCGAGCCGAGATGGGAAGCGGTCACTCCGTCAATTGACGATTCAATCAATATCGCGCTTCAAGCACCCGCGTCATGCGCGCGTTATTTAGGCCGCGTGGTTAAAAATATTAATGTAAAAGCCGCCACACCACTGTGGATGCAGGAAAAATTACGTCGTAGTGGTATTCGCTCTATTGATCCTATTGTTGATATTACAAATTATGTATTGATTGAGTTTGGTCAACCAATGCATGCTTTTGATCTCGCTAAACTTGAAGGTGATATTCAGGTCCGTATGGGCAATGGTACTGAAAAAATAACCCTTCTCGATGGCAATGAGATCACCATTCCGGCTGACAGCCTTATCATTAGCGATGAAAGTAAGCCTTTAGCGATTGCTGGTGTTTTTGGTGGTGAGTTCTCGGGTGTTAACAGTGAGACACAAGACATTATGTTGGAGTGTGCCTATTTTGCGCCACTTGCAATCTTAGGAAAAACCCGTCGTTTAGGGTTACACACTGATGCTTCACATCGCTTTGAGCGTGGTGTTGATCCTGAACTACAACATAAGGCGATGGATCGTGCGACGCGTTTGATCTTAGATATTTGTGGTGGTGATGCAGGCCCTGTTGTCGAAGCAACGTCAGAAGCGCATTTGCCTAAGCCAGTCGATATTAGGTTACGTCGTAGTAAACTCGATCGTATTTTGGGTCATGTTATTGCTGATGCTGAAGTTACCGATATCCTCGAACGTTTAGGTTTTAGTGTGGTGGTAGGTCACGAAGAATGGCAAGTCGTGACTGCGACGTATCGTTTTGATATGGCGATTGAAGAAGATCTTATTGAAGAAGTTGCGCGTATTTACGGTTACAATAATATTCCTAATATCGCACCAGTGGCTTCTTTAAGTATGCCAAACCATAGAGAATCAGACATTAGCTTGAAGCGTGTACGTAGTTTATTAGTCGCTCGTGGTTTTCAAGAAGCTATCACCTACAGTTTTGTTGATCCAAAGATGCAGAATCTGATCCACCCAGACGCTGAAGCCATGATATTACCGAATCCTATTTCGGTCGAAATGTCTGCGATGCGTTTATCGACTTTAACGGGTTTGTTAGGTGCTGTGGGGTATAATCAAAGTCGCCAGCAAAATCGTGTTCGTCTTTTTGAATCTGGGCTACGTTTTGTACCAGATGTCGCCGCTGAATCAGGTGTGCGTCAAGAGGCAGTGTTAGGGGCGGTTATTTCTGGAACCCAAACTGACGAGCATTGGGATATGGATGCTAAGACGGTTGATTTCTTCGATCTTAAAGGCGATCTTGAGGCAATTATTGGTTTGACGGTCTCTGATGAAGAATTTAGTTTTAGGCCAGCAGTCCGTCCTGCACTGCATCCTGGCCAATGTGCTGAAATATTAAGAAATGATAGTGTTATTGGTATCATTGGAGCAGTGCATCCAAGTTTAGAAAAGTCTTTTGGCCTTAATGGTAAAACAATTGTTTTTGAACTCGAATTGGGTGCTTTACTCCATGCTAGAACCCCGCTAGCCCTTACTGTATCTAAGTTTCCAGCCAATCGTCGTGACATTGCAATATTAGTCGATGACTCAGTTTTAGCGGAAAATGTAGTAAAAACGATAAGAAAAGTTGGCCAAAATCAGTTGGTTGGCATAAACTTATTTGACGTATACCGGGGTAAAGGTGTTGAACTAGGCAAAAAAAGCTTAGCGATAGCACTTACATTACAAGACAACACTCGTACACTTGAAGAAAAAGAGATAGCTGAGATGGTTGATTCAGTCGTTGCTGTTCTCAAGTCCGAGTTCAACGCATTGTTGAGGGATTAAAAGTATGGCACTTACCAAAGCCGAAATGGCAGAGCATCTTTTTGAAACACTTGGTATTAACAAGCGTGTGGCTAAAGAGATGGTTGAAGCATTTTTCGAAGAAATTCGCCAAGCACTCGAGAGTGGCGAGCAGGTCAAGTTGTCTGGCTTTGGCAATTTTGATCTGAGGGATAAGAATCAAAGACCAGGACGGAATCCGAAAACAGGTGAAGATATTCCAATTTCTGCACGCCGAGTAGTGACGTTCCGACCAGGACAGAAACTAAAAAGCAGAGTTGAAGAAGCTAACACTAAGAAGTAATTGTAAGATGAGTTAAAAGTCAAGGCCACTCTTGTAGTGGCTTTTTCAGTTGTTGATATTGTCAGAGGTAGTTTTTTGTCGAGAAAGTCTAAGTATTTTGATAGAAGTTTCCAGATTTCGTTATTACATCCCAAATATTGGCTGACATGGATCGGGATCCTGATTTTAGTTATTTTTGGACTGCTCCCTGCTTGGTTTCGTGATCCTTTAGCGAGATTGTTGGCTAAATTAGTCATGAAGATAGTTAAAAAACCCATTTCAGTGGCGAGAATTAATTTAACGACCTGTTTTCCCGAAAAGTCTACAGCCGAAATCGAATCCTTGATAAAGGATAATGTTGAAAGTTTTGTGATGACTTTATTGGCTCAATCAGAGTTGTTAGTACGTTCTAAAGCCCATATGAGACACAGAGTTCGATTGTATGGTTTTGAACATGTTACTCAAGCACGAGAAGCTGGCAACCCTGTCATTTTTATCATGCCCCATGTTTGGGGGATTGAGTACGCCGGATTGAGGTTGAATTTAGAATTGCCGATGGTGAGTATGGCCAAAGCCCATCGTAATGATTTGTTTAACTGGTTTAATAACCGGATGAGAAGCAGTCAAGGGGGTAACATCTATATGCGTGAGGCAGGAATAAGAGCGTTACTTGCAGAGCTTAAAAATGATAATAGCTTTTTTTATCTCCCAGATGAGGATCTTGGTCGAGATAAAAGCGTGTTCACGCCATTTTTAGGCACAGTTAAAGCGACTTTGCCTGTAGTGGGTCGCTTAGCACAAGTGGGTAATGCACAGGTGATGCCGGTAAAAATTGGTTATGATCAGAAAAAGCATCGTTATGATCTTACTGTTATGCCTGCTATCTCACCTGATGATATGCAAGGTAAAGATAACGAAGCATTAGCGCTCAATAGTGCTGTAGAGCAAGTGATCCAAGCTTATCCTGAGCAGTATATGTGGTTTCTTAAAGTGCTTAAAACTAGGCCTAAAGGTGAGTCACCACTCTATTAAATGTGTAAACATAGCTCTTAAGTATTAACATCATGGGTGTAATGAAAGCACTTAAGTATAATGAGTCATAATGCCGAGTTTATCTCAATATTTATACCTGTGATCATTGAAGATACAGCATGGTAAGGTCATTATAAATTGAACTTTTTGAGTATTCCGTGATATGACCTTAATATCAAGATAACTACCATGCCAGCGACTTTCTTACAGCACTTTGACTCTATCTAAGATCATGTATAGAGCGATGTAAAAAACATAACCTTTTCAACATCCTCTTGTTGGCTATTAGCGCTGTATTTCTGGTGCTGAAGGATGGCATGATATTGAAGATTTGGGCCATTCTAAACTAAATTGGTTAAGACAATACCATCCATTTGAATCTGGATCTCCAAGCATGACACGATAGTGCGTGTTATTTGTCGACTCAAATCAGAAGAGATTGAAGCATCATTTCAACCTTGGATAGGCGCCTTAATTAAAGACACTGATTGTGATGTTATTGCCATTGATGGAAAGACGGCCGACGCTCATTTACCACCAAAGGGCGCCAAAATGCCTTACATATAGTGAGCGCATGGCGTTGCAATAATCAACTCGTGTTAGGTCAAGTGGCGACTGACGTAGAATCCAATGAAATTACAGCCATCCCTGAATTACTTGAACGATTGGATATTGAAAATAGCATCATTACTTTAGATGCCAAAGTCAGATAGCAAAACAGATAGTGAGTAAAAAGGGCGACTATGTTCTTACACTAAAAGGCAATCATTCAGGGATGCAAAAAGAGTTAGTAGATTGGTGGCATAAAACAGAACGTGAAGAATTCTCGATAGATAATGATGAACAAGCCACTAATATAGACTGTGGCCATGGTCGAATAGAAACAAGGATATGCGAACAGGTCTGGGTCAATTCAAATTGGTTATCAAAGGATTATCAAATCAGCTCAGAAGTTCATGAAAAGATAACAGGTAAAGTCACCCATGAAATTAGATGATACATCAGCTCACTGAAGGTTAATGCAGAGCAAGCATTAACGGCAGTGAGGAGCCTCAGGCAAGTGGAAATATGTATTGGATATTAGACATGACTTTTATAGAAGATGAATTGAGGATCCGAAAGGAAAATGGCGGCACTAGATGATGGTTACCGCTCAACCTTGCTAGAGTCAGGGGTTAAAATTCGCTATCGCTGCTAGGTTACTGATTATAATTGTAATTTAAAGCTTTCTGCTCCGCTATCCTAAGTTAAAGTTAGTTATTTCTGGCTCTGATCCCAGTGAAATAAGTAAATGTATTTTTTGTACGAAACATAATCCCCTTCAAAAGTACGATAGACAGCTTATAGAGCAAACGGTATATTTCCTCGCCAGTAAAAATAACAACAACGTTACATTATATAGGCTAATACAGGGCTCATAAACCAGTGTTAAATCCTTTCATGGAATGGGGTAATGACATCGTTATTGCTGAATTGAATTACGAGACTGATGACAGCTTCAACTTGATAAATATAAAGCATATTTAAGGTCAATATAGGAAGAGATAAATGCAGATCACAATAATTAATGGTGCCCAGTTTGGGGATGAAGGTAAAGGAAAGGTTTCTTATTATTTGTCGAAGAATACAGATGTATGTATTCGCTGCAATGGTGGCAGCAATGCAGAGCATACTTTTATGCATCTTAATGAAACTTATCGTTTTCGGATGTTACCGTCTGGTATGTTAAATGGGTGTACCTGTGTGTTGACTGGTAATGTTATTTTAGGTGTGCGCTGGTTTGAATCAGATATTAATCAGATCGAAGAAAAATTGGGTAAAGTAGGTAGTCAGTTGATCATTAGTAGTAACGCTCATTTGGCCTTACCAGAACACATTGATAGAGATAGTAATAAAAAAGTAGGTTCGATTGCTGCCAAAATAGGCACGATTGGTCAGGGTGTAGGCCCAGCTTACGCTGACAGGAGATTAAGGATTGGAGTTAGTCTTAAAAACTATCGAACTAACCATACAGATATTACAGCAGATTTGCCTATCGATTACGTTAGGCAAGCGGATCTTGCAGCTTCCTTTATTGGTGATACCGGTCGTTATATTGCGCAAAGGGCTGCTGATAATCCATTACTGAACGTATTAATAGAAGGCAGTCAGGGGTTTATGCTTGATATTGTTCATGGTACCTACCCTTATGTCACGTCATCGGAAACCAGCTCAGCAGGTTTGCTTCATGGTGCAGGATTATCTTTTTCTGCTGTGAATCGTAATATTGGTGTGATTAAACCCTATGTGACACGTTACTCAACAGGAGCTTTTGTTAGCCGCTGTAAGCCTGATGATGAAGCCATGCTGCGGGAGCGGGGTCATGAATTTAGCTATGGTACTGAGAACCCAATGCAATGTGGTTGGCTTGATTTGGTTAGTTTACGATATGCGCAGCATGTTAATGGCTATACAGAACTATGCCTTAATAAGTTGGATATAATGTCTTACCTTGAGGAGATCCCTGTTTGTATCGGCTATCGTAAAAACGGCGAAATATTACAGACTGTCTATGATTGGAATGAAATGGAGCAAGATGAGTACGAGCCGTATTATCAGGTGCTGAAAGGGTGGGAAACGGATATTTGTGGACTACAAAATTTTGAAGATTTACCGTTGGCTGCACAAGATTTTATTCGTTTCATTGAGGACAACATAGGTGCCCCAATACAAATTATAGGTACGGGTCCTAACTATGAAGACGTGATAGATCGTACTATGACGACAGAAATGAAACGGTCTCTAGTCGCTTAGGAGTTTTTAAGATGCAAGTAAAAAATGTGTGTGTGTATTGTGGTGCCAATGATAATGTCAAAAAGAGCTTCCGACAGATAGCTGTGATGACTGGGCAAGAGTTTGCCAATAATAATTTAAGGCTTGTTTATGGAGGAGCACAAGTGGGTTTAATGGGCTTACTTGCTGATTCAGTGCTGGCAAATAATGGTCAGGTTATTGGTGTTATTCCTGATTTTTTGAGTGATTTGGAAATTACTCATACTGGGGTTACTGAACTTATTCGTACAAAAAGTATGCATGAGCGGAAAGTGACCATGGCTGAGCGAGCAGATGCTTTTGTTGTGTTACCTGGTGGTCTTGGTACTTTAGAGGAAACGTTCGAAATTCTGACTTGGAAACAACTAGGGTTACACAATAAACCCATTATTATTCTCAATACAGAAGGTTTCTGGGATCATCTTATTGTGCTGATTGAACATTTAGTTAACGAAAATTTTGCTCGAGAAGAAAACCTTACATTATTCACTGTCGTTAATACAGTCGATGAAATATTGAATGTACTTAATGTTGCCAATGAGACGGCATAAAGTGCGATGATAAAGGGACTACAAGCTTGCAGAATCTTTATGTTTTCTCACTTATTTTATCTATTTTTTTTCACTTACAGGTGTTGAAAGTAGTGCAATACAGATAAAGATCAATATGATCCCAAAGCAGCCTAGGAGATTGATATTCTCCCCAACGACAAAGACAGCGAGTAAGGCTGCTACAAGGGGTTCAAAAAGTGTCAATGTTGTCGCCACACTTACACTCACATAACGTAACCCCAAACCAAATAGCACATAACCTATAAACATAGGGACTAAGATCATATAAGCCACAACAGTAATATTCATGGTATTTTGAAAGAGAGCATCTCCTGTAAACAATAATGTTGGTAATAATAAAGTACCGCCTAAACCGAATACAACTCCCATTGCAGATGGAGAATCGACACCTGCGTTAATTAAGCCTTTTATAGTCCAAGAGTAGAGCGCATAAGTTATCCCTGCCAATACTCCCACGAATATCCCCATCATCTTGTTACCATCACTCACTGTATATGTTGCATGATGGGACTCTCCTATAGACAACAAAATAATGCCAATCGTTCCGATGATGAACCCCATTAGCCATCGTTTAGAAAGTGGGCTTTTATCAAATAGTGTTTCAATAATAGCGGAAGCTAGAGGCGCGGTGCCGATGGATACGACGGTACCAATCGCGACACCAGCAAGGTGCATTGATGAGTAAAAAGCTAATGGATAGATGAAAACAGAAACGACCCCAAGTGAAATCAATTTTTTGTTATTTCTGAATATATACCGTTGTTTTTGAAATGTGTTTATGACAACAAATGCTTGCAGTAATCCGCCACCACCCATAGCCGCAGCACCAATAGCTAGAGGATTCAAATTAGGGGCAAATGTGGCTACAGTACCAGTCGTTCCCCATAGAAAAGCGGCCATTAAAATGGCAAAAGAGCCCATTTTTTGAGAAGAGTTGATTGGTTGCATTTATTTAATTTCTCTTTCAATTAACTTTTTTGCAATTCGTCTAGCGGATAATAATTTATCACTATTTCCCTCAAGCCCAGCTCTAGCAATGGAGCCTTCTAAAATAAAAGACAATTGTTCAGACAAATCTCTTGCTCTTTGGTCATCAGTTAACATGCTGTGTATATGTAAGAATAAAATATCTTCCACTGCCTGTTTATGCCCCCTTACTGTCCGGCGCCCCTCACTACCTGCTGGTAATTCAGCAGCCGCATTTAATAAGCCACAACCGCGAAACCCTTTCTCGTATTCATGCTCCGCATGATTTCTATAAGCATCGAAAATAGCTAAAATAGCTTCTTGAGGAGTTGAAGTACCTAAAAGTTGTTTTTCATATAAAGAAAGCCATTCTTCATGACGCTGCTTTAGATAAGCAGCAATTAGATCAGATTTAGATGAAAAGTTATTATACAGTGACATCTTAGCCACTTTGGCTTTTGCCGTAATAGTGTCAATTCCTGTGGCAGTTATCCCATTGTTGTAAAACAAATCTGCAGCAGCTTCTAGTAATTTTTCTTTAGCAGTTCTTTTGCTCATATTAACTCACCCCCTTACTATATAGGTAAGTCTACATAATTTGATGGTGTTGAGTCAATATACAAGGGAGTAGTGAGGATAGGGGAGTCGTATGACAAAAAACAATGTGTATCAAAGGTGGCAAAATAATCCTGTTTATGGGTTTAGCTGTTTTGCTATTGGATTTATGTTGTTCGAAGCGGCTATTAGACGGTCAAATGGATAAAATTTACGCTGGTATCAAGCGGAACATCCAATCAGAGTAAGATCATTCAAAATTCTAGTAAGCGCTGCTGTGACATTATTTAAGAGTACTCCTTAGATATACAAATTAAACAGAAAATCTAATCTGGCTTAATTCTCAAGCTGTCTCTATCTTGCTAGAATATCGTACCCAATACCTTCAGGAGAAATAATGAAGATCATAGCCGATGAAAACATGCCTTATGTACAAGAGTTATTTGGAGAACTAGGCCAGGTTGAGCTGGTCAACGGCCGCACATTAACCCCTGAGATGGTGAAAGATGCTGATGTGCTTTTGGTTCGTTCAGTGACGTATGTGGATGAGTCTCTATTAGCCCTGAATCATCATATTAAATTTATTGGCAGCGCGACCATAGGTACAGATCATATTGATATCAATTACCTAAACTATCGCAAAATTTCGTTTGCCAATGCGCCAGGTTGTAATGCCACAGCGGTTGGAGAATTTGCTTTTATCGCTATGCTGGAGTTGGCAAATAGGTTTGGTGCTATTCTTAAGGATAAAGTGGTTGGTATCATTGGTGCCGGAAATACAGGCAGTGCATTGGCTAAATGTCTTCAGGCTTATGGTGTTGAAGTTCTATTACATGATCCTTTGATAGAGACCCTAGACCCTCGTGAGTTTGTTTCTTTAGATGAGCTTATTGATCGCGCTAATGTGATCAGTTTACATGTACCCATTACTAAAAGTGGTGTGCATAAAACGTGGTACTTGTTCGATGAGGACAGACTTAATCGTTTAAAAGTCAACACTTGGTTATTGAACTGTTGTCGCGGTGAGGTGATTGATAATCAAGCTTTGATCAAAGTTAAGTCAACTCGTCCAGATCTTAAGGTTGTCCTAGATGTTTGGGAAGGCGAACCCAAGCCGATGGAGACACTAATCCCTTTTGTTGAATTTGCAACGCCTCATATTGCAGGCTATAGCCTGGAAGGTAAGGCTCGCGGTACGTTTATGCTCTATCAAGCATTGATGGAAACCCTTTGCATGCAAGCTGATAAAGATATGTTTGCGCTTTTACCTTCGTTTAGTATTGAACAAGTGCTATTGGCTGGTGAATTGTCTGAAAAGTCGCTACTTCAGCTGTGTCGTTTTGTGTACGATCTGCGTGATGACGATGAAGTGTTTAGAACTAAAATGTTTGAAGATCCGGCAAAAAAAGGCCTCATTAATTTGTCTAATGACAATAGTTTTGACTTAATGAGAAAAAATCATAAGCATAGACGTGAATTTAGTGCGTTAATGCTAGCAAACTCTGGGCAATGTGAGGTAAATTGGTTGCTCAATTTAGGTTTTTCAGGAGTTGGTCGGTAATTATGTCACAAGAATTTAATGTTGTCGTATTAGGTGCTTCAGGTGCAGTGGGTCAAACTATGATAGAGATCCTCCAAGAGCGTCATTTCCCCGTAGCGAATTTATACCCACTTGCCAGCAGCCGTAGCGCAGGTGAAACGGTTAACTTTCACGGTAAACAGGTAGAAATTCTTGATGTTGATACGTTTGATTGGTCCCAAGCTCAGATAGGTTTTTTCTCTGCTGGTGGCGATGTATCAGCGAAGTGGGCACCTATCGCTGCTGAACAAGGTTGTGTTGTTATTGATAACACATCACACTTTAGGTATGAGGTTGATATACCGTTAGTGGTGCCTGAAGTGAACCCTGAAGCGATTGCCGATTTTCGTAATCGTAATATTATTGCTAATCCAAACTGCTCTACAATTCAGATGTTGGTCGCTTTAAAGCCTATCTATGATGCATTTGGGATCTCACGAATAAATGTGGCAACTTATCAGTCAGTGTCGGGCTCTGGTAAGCAAGCGATTGAAGAGCTGGCAAGTCAATGTGCCAATTTACTTCAAGGTTTACCTGTTGAGCCAAAAGCTTATTCTAAACAGATAGCGTTTAATGCCTTACCGCATATTGATCAGTTTATGGACAACGGTTATACCAAAGAAGAGATGAAAATGGTCTGGGAAACCCAGAAAATTTTTGGTGATGAAAATATTGTTGTTAATCCAACGGCTGTTCGTGTACCTGTTTTTCATGGTCATTCTGAAGCGGTACATTTAGAGACATTACAACCTGTTGATGCTGAGAATGTTAAATCTGTGCTGCGTGATGCGCCAGGGATAGTATTGTTTGAATCTGATGATGAGTATCCAACAGTCGTAACTGATGCAGCGGGTAGTGATCCGGTGTATGTGGGCCGTGTACGTAAGGACATTTCACACGATAATGGCATTAATTTGTGGATTGTTTCTGATAATATTAGAAAAGGTGCAGCACTTAATAGTATTCAGATAGCTGAAGTACTTATAAGAGATTATTACTGATAATGTAGTTCAATAGCCTATTAATAGCCGATTTTGTTAAGAAAGCCTGCCATATGCAGGCTTTTTTTATTTTTACTGTTGTTTTGAATTGTGAATAGTAGCAGACCTTGGATTTCTGGTTTATAGTAATCTCAATGAATACAATTGCCTAAAGCTAAGATTTTATGAGTAGTACCACTGCACTTGAAAGGGAAGAATTAATGAACTTTCGCACTCCGTATTTTGTCGGTTTGATTATCTGCGTATTACTCATTATTGTTACCAGTTCGATTGGACAAACAGCGTCTGCAGCGGGCCTGAAGATAACAGGGCCTAATGGTGAGGCTAGGGAGACTAGAAGGCAATATGGTCCAACACGTTCTTCAGATACGTTTTGGAGCATAGCGCAAAAGATGCAACCTGATCCTAGCGTTAGTATTTATCAAGTCATGGGGGCGATTTATGATGCAAACCCTCATGCATTTTCTAATCCAAATTACAATAGTCTCGTATTAGGAATGATACTTCTTATCCCGCCTAAAGAACAAATGTTAGCTATCCCAAAAAGTTTAGCGAAACAACGGGCAGAACGTAATGATGTTGGCTGGAAAAAAGTAGTAGCTAAGCCGACGGTTACTTTATCCCCCACAACGACTAAAGCAGAAACTTCATCTGTTACTCAAACAGAGCCTCCCAGTCCTTCTGAAACATCGATTAAACAAGACAATATTACTAACCGTCAACTAGAGATGAAACTTGAAGCATTAGAAGATAAGAATTTACAGCTTACTGATGCATTGGGAAGAGCGCAAGATGAACTGAATATCAGTGGTAATGATATAGAAGGACTCACGAAGAAGATTGATGAGCAGAATGAAGAAATAGCTATTTTACAGGAACAGCTTCAAGCAAGCAGTGTAAAAAATGCATCATTATCTGCCGATGCTGAAGCTTATGCTGAAGCCTTAAAAGATAAACAGGCTCAGTTGGAGCTTCTTGCACCCAAAGAAGATGAGATAAACTGGAAAACGTTGATGGACGATCCATTAGTGTTATTACTGGGAGCTGGGATCTCAACCTTTGCCTTTTTGTTTTTACTCTGGGTATTTTTAAAGCGTCGTCGCAATGAGAGTGTTGCAGAGGAAAGCCCTGAACAATCGGATATTGAGCCGGTAGCAAGTGCTAATGTTATTAACAATGGAGCTGAAGATAGTCTCGATGAGATGTCGGTGGATCTGGATGGGGAAGAAGATGATTCTCTTGATCTCTTGATGAATGTCGACTCCAGTGAATTGCAGCCAGAAGCTGAGATGGAAATTGATGGCGATGAAACTGATATGGCAGGAGAAGTCTTTATTGACTCAAATGATCTCGAAAGCCAAGAGGAAGATATTGATGATGCCAGTGAAGATGAAGGGCAATCTTTAGATGAGCTTTGGGCTGAAGCCATGGGCGAGCAAGATGGTAATGAAGAGGAAGATTTAGATTCTCTCCTAGAAGGCTTTGATACAGATGAGAAAGATACGAGTTCAGTACCAGTTGATGAAGACGAAGCAGATCTTGATTCTCTCATAGCGGAAGAAAATGTAACGGAGATAGGAGATGTTACAGCAGAAGAGCCAGAGGATGAAGCTGATTTAGATTCGTTACTTGCTGGATTTGATGAGGCTGATGCGAGTCATACTACGGCAAACGAAACAGTACAAGATACTGAAGATGAGTTGGCGAATTTACGTGATGAAATTACGGCAGTATTAGAGACCGACACCATTGATGAGCAGGTTGATGAGGCAGAGTTAGACTCATTGCTTGCAGGACTTGATGAGCCTGACAATAATGATGCCGGTGACATAACCGTCGAAGAAACGGCGGCAGATACAGACGCCGAAGATGATTCGGCAGATCTCAGTGCAGATATTGCCGCTGAGCTAGAGATAGATAACCTTGATGAAGACGCCGATGAAGCGGACTTAGATTCATTGCTTGCAGGACTTGATGAGAGTGATGAGCCTGACAATAATGATGCCGGTGATATAACCGTCGAAGAAAAGGCGGCAGATACAGACGCCGAAGATGATTCGATTGATCTCAGTGCAGACATTGCCGCTGAGCTAGAGATAGATAATCTTGATGAAGAGGCCGATGAAGCTGACTTAGAGAGTGATGAGCCTGACAATAATGATGCCGGTGATATAACCGTCGAAGAAAAGGCGGCAGATACAGACGCCGAAGATGATTCGATTGATCTCAGTGCAGACATTGCCGCTGAGCTAGAGATAGATAATCTTGATGAAGAGGCCGATGAAGCTGACTTAGATTCATTGCTTGCAGGACTTGATGAGAGTGATGAGCCTGACAATAATGATGCCGGTGATATAACCGTCGAAGAAACGGCGGCAGATACAGACGCCGAAGATGATTCGGCAGATCTCAGTGAAGACATTGCCGCTGAGTTAGAGATAGATAATCTTGATGAAGACGCCGATGAAGCGGATGTAGATTCATTGCTTGCAGGACTTGATGAGAGTGATGAGCCTGACAATAATGATGCCGGTGATATAACCGTCGAAGAAACGGCGGCAGATACAGACGCCGAAGATGACTTGATTGATCTCAGTGCAGACATTGCCGCTGAGCTAGAGATAGATAATCTTGATGAAGAGGCCGATGAAGCTGACTTAGATTCATTGCTTGCAGGACTTGATGAGAGTGATGAGCCTGACAATCATGATGCAGGTGATATAACCGTCGAAGAAACGGCGGCAGATACAGACGCCGAAGATGATTCGATTGATCTCAGTGAAGACATTGCCGCTGAGTTAGAGATAGATAACCTTGATGAAGACGCCGATGAAGCGGACTTAGATTCATTGCTTGCAGGACTTGATGAGAGTGATGAGCCTGACAATAATGATGCAGGTGATATAACCGTCGAAGAAACGGCGGCAGATACAGACGCCGAAGATGACTTGATTGATCTCAGTGCAGACATTGCCGCTGAGCTAGAGATAGATAATCTTGATGAAGAGGCCGATGAAGCTGACTTAGATTCATTGCTTGCAGGACTTGATGAGAGCGATGAGTCTGACAATCATGATGCAGGTGATACGGCTAGCGAAGAAACGGCGGCAGATACAGACGCCGAAGATGATTCGATTGATCTCAGTGAAGACATTGCCGCTGAGTTAGAGATAGATAACCTTGATGAAGCGGCCGATGAAGCGGACTTAGATTCATTGCTTGCAGGACTTGATGAGAGCGATGAGCCTGACAATCATGATGCAGGTGATACGGCTAGCGAAGAAGCGGTGGCAGGTATAGACACTGAAGATGATTCGATTGATCTCAGTGAAGACATTGCCGCTGAGTTAGAGATAGATAACCTTGATGAAGCGGCCGATGAAGCGGACTTAGATTCATTGCTTGCAGGACTTGATGAGAGTGATGAGCCTGACAATCATGATGCAGGTGATACGGCTAGCGAAGAAACGGTGGCAGGTATAGACACTGAAGATGATTCGATTGATCTCAGTGCAGACATTGCCGCTGAGTTAGAGATAGATAACCTTGATGAAGCGGCCGATGAAGCGGATGTAGATTCATTGCTTGCAGGACTTGATGAGAGTGATGAGCCTGACAATCATGATGCAGGTGATACGGCTAGCGAAGAAACGGCGGCAGATATAGACGCCGAAGATGATTTGGCTAATTTAAGTGCAGACATTGCCGCTGAGTTAGAGATAGATAATCTTGATGAAGAGGCCGATGAAGCGGACTTAGATTCATTGCTTGCCGGACTTGATGAGAGCGATGAGTCTGACAATAATGATGCAGGTGATACGACCGTCAAAGAAACGGCGGCAGATATAGACGCCGAAGATGACTTGATTGATGAAAGTACAGAGATTACGGCAGAGTTAGCAATTGAGAGCTTAGACACAGAGGCCGAAGATGATTTGGCTAATTTAAGTGCAGACATTGCCGCTGAGCTAGAGACAGATAACCTTGATGAAGCTGCCGATGAAGCGGATGTAGATTCATTGCTTGCCGGACTTGATGAGAGTGATGAGCCTGACAATAATGATGCAGGTGATACGACCGTCGAAGAAACAGCAGCAGATATAGACGCCGAAGATGACTTGATTGATGAAAGTACAGAGATTGCGGCAGAGTTAGCAATTGAGAGCTTAGACACAGAGGCCGAAGATGATTTGGCTAATTTAAGTGCAGACATTGCCGCTGAGCTAGAGATAGATAACCTTGATGAAGCTGCCGATGAAGCGGACTTAGATGCACAAGAAGAGATTAACGTATCGGTAAGTGATATTGCTGAAGATGACATTACGGCGTTTAAGAAAGATAATGATTTTATTGATATCGATCGGTTATTGAATGAGGCTGAGGAAGATACAGCCGACATGGATCAATATAAAGAGCTCGATGTTGATATGGGAGAACTTGATAATTTGATGGGCAATGCTGCTATGGTGGACGTTGATGATGAAGAAAATTCAATTAATGCTAAATTAGATCTGGCTCGAGCTTACATAGAGATAGAAGATAATGACAGTGCCATCGCTTTACTTAAGGAAGTTGAGCTTGATGGAAATGATAGGCAGAAAGAAGAAGCTGAAGGGCTGGTTAAAACACTCGACTAGAGTATGGTTTTATTAGACTCAAAAATGGCGCACTCAGCGCCATTTTTGATCAGTTAATTGGCTATTAATTTAAGATAATGGATGTAAACCAGATTTGAAGTTATTTGTCGACTTTACCGCATGAGATTGGTCATCCATTATGTTAGAATTTAGCACCAAATAGATTTGAGTATTACCTGTTATTTTTAATAGTGGGTTAGCGGTATGTATAGAGGTGGTATGCGAGTAGCGTTAGGTATCGAATATGATGGCAGTAAATATTTCGGCTGGCAGCGTCAGCTGGAAGTTGATTCAGTTCAAGCTCAGCTAGAGAAAGCGCTGTCAACAGTGGCGAATGAAAAGATTAGTGTTCAATGCGCAGGAAGAACGGATACAGGGGTTCATGCGACAGGACAAGTTGTTCACTTTGATACCACTGCAATACGTAAAGAGTCAGCTTGGACCTTAGGGGTCAATGTAAACTTACCTGATGATATTGCGGTAAGGTGGGCTAAAGTGGTTGATGACGATTTTCATGCTCGTTTTTCTGCAACGGCGCGTCGATATCGATATATGATTTATAATTACCCGTTACGTCCTGGTATTTTACGTTCTGGGGTGAGTCACTATAGAACCCATTTAGATGAAAATAAGATGCATCACGCTGCTCAGCATTTAGTAGGTGAGCATGACTTTACCAGTTTAAGGGCACTCCATTGCCAATCCAAATCACCAAACCGTCATGTTCATGAGGTCAGTGTGACTCGCCAGGGAATGTATATTTGTGTCGACATCAAAGCTAATGCATTTTTACATCATATGGTACGAAACATAGTGGGATCGTTGATTGAAGTGGGTTTGGGATCACGGACCCATGAGTGGATCCCTGAGTTGCTTGCACTAAAAGATAGAAGCAAAGCTGCCCCAACAGCTAAACCTAATGGGCTGTATATGGTAGAGGTGACGTATCCAGAGCGTTATGAATTGCCAAAGCTTGCGTTAGGTCCCCTGTTTATGCTGGATTGAGTATCAGTATGTAGTGTTATATCTTTAAGATTATTCAAATAGTTGGGAAGCTAACAATAATGTCCATTACCTCCGAAAAAAATACCAGTTTAGCGTTATGGTTAGATCATCTTATTGCCATACATCCTCAAGAGATTGATATGGGATTAGAGAGAGTTTCTATCGTTGCTGATCGTTTGGGATTGAGAAGTTTAGGTGAGACAAAGGTGGTGACCGTTGCAGGGACGAATGGCAAAGGAACCACTTGTGCTATCGTTGAGCATATTTTATTGCTGGCTGGCTACACTGTAGGTGTGTACAGCTCACCCCATATACTCAAGTATAATGAACGTGTTCGAATAAATGGTAAGGATGCGCAGGATGAGCAGTTAATTCAAGCATTTGAGATGATAAATGCTGCTAGGGAGAATATTTCTTTAAGCTTTTTTGAATTCGCAACATTGGCAGCGCTCTTTATATTTAAGTCAGTAAAGTTAGATGTGATCTTGCTTGAAGTTGGATTAGGTGGGCGATTAGATGCGACCAACATGATTGATTCTGATATCGCAGTGGTCACATCGATTGATCTAGACCATCAGGAATACTTAGGCACTACTCGAGATTCCGTTGCGACTGAAAAAGCGGGGGTATTTAGGACGCTAAAGCCTGGGATAGTAGGTGAGCCTGACATCCCCAATAGTTTGTTAGAGGTCGCGAAGCATAAAGGCACAGATCTTTACTGTGTTAATCAGCATTTTAATTATCAATTGAGTGTGGACAATAACCAACAATGGGATTTTAATGGCATAAGTCGTTCAATGACTCAACTGCCGTTACCACAATTACCGCTTCCAAATGCTGCGACCGCTCTGGCTGTTATCGAGTTGGGGTGGCCCAATATTTCTACTGAGCTCATTAAGCGGGCGATTTCAGATGCCCGTTTAGCGGGCCGATTAGAAGTGGTGAGTCAGCAACCCTTGATCATGCTTGATGTTGCCCATAATCCTCATGCTGCAAGGTATCTCGCGACTCGTTTAAACGCGATTAAGCCTACACGTTTATTTGCCGTATGTGGCATGCTAAAAGATAAAGATTGCACGCAAGTCATCCATATTTTAGACGAAAAAATTGATCATTGGGTATTCATCGGGCTTGATACGGATAGAAGTGCGACTCCTGAAGATTTACAAGCGGCATTATGTGATTCAAGCTCCTCATCACAATATACGAATCTAGCGTTGGCATGGAGTGAGCTTAGTTTAATCCTGACTCCGGATGATGCCGTGATAGTCTTTGGATCTTTTTATACGGTGGCTGAATTTAAAGCCTTAACACTCAATTTTTAAGTATTTCAATGGTTTTTTAGGGAGGCAAATTGTCTAGTCATTTTCAGAACCGCCTAGTCGGAGTTATCGTTCTTGTTGCCTTAGGGGTCATCTTTTTACCGGATATTTTAGACGGTAAAACAGAACATCAAATTGAGCATTTTGCGGAGATCCCACTGCGTCCAGAAGTGAAAAAGGTCGAATTACCTCAAGCAGAGATTAAGTCTGTGGAGCTGAGTGAAATTGAATCGGGGTCAAACTCTGCTCCAGATGAACTCGATGAATTAGTGCATGCAATTGAGGAGAAAGAGGCTCAAGAGAGTAAAGCGGCATCAATCTCTCATAAGCTTAACAAGTCGAGTGTGTTGGCCTATACCTTACAGTTAGGCAGTTTTAAGAGTGCGACTAATGTGAATGGATTAGTTAAACAATTAAGAAATAAAGGTTTTACTGCTTATACACTACCTGAACACCCTATAGATGGGCAGCTCACTAAGGTATTTGTAGGGCCTGATGTATCAAAAAGCAAATTACAAGCGTTACGTTCCGATATTAAGAAATTAACTAAACTGACTGGACGTATTGTTAATTACGATCCGATGGCTTTTTAACATTAGGGTGTTACCGTTCTATTTTTAGTCAAAATACAGTTTTTTCACATTAAATCATGATTGTTTTTTACTCGATTTATGTCAATAGGCAGCTTCAGTCGAAAACAGTGATTAGAAATAGAAACAATATTTTTCATCATTATGGTGAGAATGTCTTTAGTCTCTGTTAAGATCTTGCCGTCTTAACTCCTTTGCTGGATTACTTTTCCAATGGTCTGGATTGATTACGCCATTTTTACTGTTATAGGAGTATCGACTCTTATTAGTTTGCTTCGTGGTTTCGTTAAAGAAGCCATGTCACTTGTGGTCTGGTTTGCTGCATTTTTTGTTGCCAGTCAGTTTTATCAAGATCTCTCAGTTTATCTCACTCAGATGCAAGATGAAATGTTACGTAATGGCATTGCCATTGCTATCCTTTTTATTGCAACATTAATTCTTGGGGCGTTAATTAATTACCTTGTTGGGCAATTAGTGGATAAAACTGGGCTATCTGGGACAGATAGAGTACTTGGTTTGTGTTTCGGTGCACTAAGAGGTGCGTTAATTGCGAGTGCTTTATTGTTTTTTATGGATGCTTTTACTGGTGCACCCAATACCGATTGGTGGCAGAGTTCCAAAATAGTGCCAGAATTTGGTGTCGTTATTCAATGGTTTTTTGATTACGTGGAAAACACGTCTAGTTTTGTTCCAAAAATATAAAATGATTTACGTATTATCGGTTCCTAAATAGCTTTTTTATTAATAGCTTAAGGTTCTAACTAATCAGAACATCTTACAATGAGGAAGCTTACCCATGTGTGGTATTGTCGGAATAGTTGGTCGAACTGCGGTTAACCAACCAATTTATGATGCACTAACTGTACTACAACATCGAGGACAAGATGCTGCAGGTATCGTGACGGTTGATGGTAGTGCATTTAGATTGCGTAAGGCGAATGGTCTGGTAAAAGACGTGTTTGAAGTTAAACATATGCTTCGTCTTCAGGGCTGTGCAGGGTTAGGTCATGTTCGTTACCCTACTGCTGGCAGTTCAAGTGCATCTGAAGCACAGCCTTTTTATGTGAATTCTCCATTTGGAATTTCATTGGTTCACAATGGTAATTTGACCAATACGGTTGAGTTACATGATCGCCTGATTAAGCAACGTCGTCATGTCAATACCACTTCAGATTCTGAGGTTTTGTTGAATCTACTTGCCGATGAGATCCAGCAGTGTAAAAATGAAAATTTAAGCGCTGAAGAAGTATTTGATGCCGTAGCAAAAGTACACTCATTGACTCGTGGTGCCTACGCCGTTGCAGCCTTGATTATCGGTCAAGGTTTAGTGGCTTTTCGTGATCCGTTCGGGATCCGTCCTTTGGTTCTTGGTAAACAAGAGACTGAAAATGGCACTGAATATATGGTGGCTTCTGAAAGTGTGGCTTTAGACGCTGTTGGTTTTAAGCTCATGCGTGATGTTGCACCTGGCGAAGCGGTCTATATTTCGCTTGAAGGTGAATTATATACTCAGCAATGCGCTGATTCACCAAGCTATGCGCCTTGCTTATTTGAGTTTGTTTATTTTGCCCGTCCAGATTCGACTATTGATAAAGTCTCAGTGTATGGCAGTCGTGTCAATATGGGGGCTAAGTTAGGCGAAAAAATTAAGCGTGAGTGGGAAGACCATGATATTGATGTGGTCATTCCAATTCCTGAAACTTCATGTGACACCGCGCTTGAAATTGCACGTCATTTAGCGCTTCCATATCGTCAAGGTTTTGTTAAAAACCGTTATATTGGTCGCACGTTTATTATGCCTGGTCAACAAGAGCGCCAAAAGTCAGTGCGTCGTAAGCTCAATGCTATAGGGGTGGAGTTTAAAGGTAAAAACGTACTACTTGTTGATGATTCAGTGGTTCGTGGTACTACCTCTGAGCAGATCATTGAGATGGCCCGTGAAGCGGGTGCTAAGAAGGTCTATTTTGCTTCAGCGGCGCCTGAAATTCGTTTTCCGAATGTTTATGGCGTCGACATGCCGACGGCCAGTGAGCTTATTGCACATGGAAGAGACGTGGATGAGATCAGTAAAATGATTGGTGCGGATGGTATGATTTTTCAAGATCTAGAAGATCTTATTGAATCCGTTCGCATGGAAAATCCAGAGATAAAACGTTTTGAAACATCCGTTTTTGATGGTAATTATATTACAAATGATGTCGACCAAGCTTATCTTGACCACATTACACAATTACGTAATGATGATGCAAAAGCCAATAAAAATAAAGATATAGGAACTAATTTAGAATTGCATAATGTTTGTCATCCTTAGTGGGTTAAGCACTGTAATACTTGATTAGACGATATTCTTCAACAGTAAAAAAACCGTTCTCATCTTTATGGATCGGTTTTTTTATTTATGGGTTGCCGTTTCCATCAGTTTTTCAGTTAATTCTTTGGCTTTATCAAAATCGAAAGTTTCAATGGCTTTCTCGATGTCATTAAAATCTAATGGATGACTAATCAGAGAGTGTTTAACTCTGTGTATTTCCTCTAGTGCTTGAGTGTCATAATTTTCTATCATAGTGATTAACGTGTCTAGAGAAACATTATCATCAATAGACTCTACTGGCTCTTGCTTTGGAATTGGAGACTCAGTCACTATTGGCTTTGCTACTTCGATATGAGTACGTAGGGTGTGTAGGTGTTCGATGATCCTATCAACTTCGACTTCTTCAGGATAAATATGGTTATTGAGTGAATCCTCTATCTCTTTTGCCATATCAGACAGGGTTGCTGCCGCCATATTTGAGGCTGCCCCGCGCAGTGAATGTGCAGTCCGTGTCGCTGTTTCAATATCTTTAATGATCATAGCTTGCTTGAGATTAATCATTGCCTCAATCTGTGAAATGACAAAGCGCTCTAGTATCTCCCAATATTTAGTTGTATTACCTCCAATCCTTGATATGCCTAACGCGATATCAATACCAGGTACCTCATCTATTTTACATTCAAGATTGGATTCTTTAATTTCTGTGAATTCGTTTTTATCAGTGTGTTCTTGCTCATTAATAATCGATTTTTTTGAATTTTCAGGGGTGAACTCAAGGATATACTGTCTGAGTTTTGTTTTAAGGATCGTAAAGTCGATGGGCTTACCTATGTGGTCGTTCATGCCCGCGGCTTTACAGTTTTGCACATCGCTTTCCATGGCATTTGCTGTCATCGCAACGATAGGTAAGTGGTCATATTGTGTGTTTTTACGGATCGTTTCCGTAGCTGTAATACCATCCATTACGGGCATTTGCATGTCCATGAGTATCAGATCAAAGCTGGTTTCAGCTAATTTATCTAAGGCTTCCTGACCATTATTTGCGACAGTGATATCAAGGTTAAAAGGCTCCATCATTCCTACAGCAACTTCTTGATTAGTTTCATTATCTTCAACAAGTAGTATCGACTTTCCACTTAAGTCTAACTTTATTTCCTCAATGTTTTCATGTTTACCATGGTCTTTAAGCTTGAGGTTTTCTATGCCGTATGCATTCATTACAGAATCAAAAAGAATGGAAGGGTTAACGGGTTTGATAATGATCCCATCAAGCAATTGTTGAATATCATCGGTCATGCCGACTTCACGGCCGTAGGCAGTAACTAGAATAATTTTTGGTTGTTTGATGAGATCCATTGCTTTGATCTTCTTAATGGTTTCTATCCCATTAATGCCTGGCATGTTCCAATCCATAAAAACTAATTCATACGGGTTAATGTTTTCATTTTCGATTGCCGAGAGTGCTTCTTGTCCATTACTAACAGCAGAAGGACAAAATTTCATCATAGTAAGTAAGTTAACCAATATTTCTCTAGCCACATCATTGTCATCCACAACAAGCATAGGCTTATTAATTAAATTTTCGATTGGTTGGTAGTTTTTCTTCATTTTTGCATCTTGCAACTCACAATCTAAAGTGAAGGAGAAAGTTGAACCTTGAGCTGCTTGACTGGTGACCCAAATTTTTCCTCCCATGATTTCAACTAACCGTTTAGAGATGGTCAGTCCTAAGCCTGTGCCGCCATATTTACGAGTGATGGACGCATCTGCTTGAGAGAAGGACTTAAACAGCTTTTCTTGCTGCTCTGGTGACAAGCCGATCCCTGAATCACTCACATCAAATTGAAGACTGAGTATTGAGTCGGTTTGTTCAAGTAATTGGACTTTGACAACGACTTCACCCGATTCAGTAAATTTAATGGCATTACCACATAAGTTGATAAGAATTTGGCCTATACGTAGTGGATCACCCACTAATGCAAGTGGAATACGAGGGTCGATATCAAATAGAAATTCCAAGCCTTTCTCATCAGCTTTTACTGCAATGATGTTAGTGAGATTATCAAGTACTTCATCCAGTCTAAAATCAACATTCTCAGTGACCAGTTTTCCTGCTTCCATTTTCGAGAAATCCAGTATGTCGTTAATGATCCCGAGCAGTGATTTTGCTGCCATGTCGATTTTACTCACATAGCTGCGTTGTTTAGGGTTGAGATCAGAATTGAGTGCTAAGTGAGACATACCAATAATGGCGTTCATTGGCGTACGGATCTCGTGACTCATATTGGCAAGGAAATCTCCCTTAGCTCTACTGACCTCATCAGCGGCCTCCTTCGCTTTTCTTAATTCAACTTCCATTTGTTTACGTTCTGTGACATCGAGCAGTAAACCAACGACCCCATCGGGATCGCCTTTGGTGGAGAAGAATGTCGCTTCATATACCATGACATCTCTTAAATCACCGTTGGCATTAATTAAACGTGCCTCGTAGTCAAGTGAGCCAATATTTTCAAGCAGTTGAGTCTTTGAGTTTTCAAATTGTTGGGCTGTTTCTTTTTCAAAAATATCTTTAGGGGTTGAACCTATAATATCGGCTTCAAATAATCCAAAGAAAGCGGTAAAACTCTCATTTACACCAATGTATTCGCTGTCGACATTGCGGTAATACATCGGGTTCGGGATGGCGTCTAAGATTTGACGGTTCAGCTCCAGCTGTTCGACGACTTTTAGTTCTGTTTTCTTTTGTATCTCTAGGTTGCGGGTCAATTGCACGCCAATAGCCAGATCGTCGATGACATCTTTTATCCAGAGCTCGACACTGTCTTCCAGGGGAGACAAGGTGCCTATTTCGAGTAAGCCAACAGGCGATTGATTGACGACTAAAGGGAAGTAATGCATTTCAGCTAATGACAGGTTGCTGCCGTTTAGCATGATAGAGTATTTATCGTTTAAATTTTTGAAGTGACGGTATTCTTGACCATATAAAATGCTTTTATGTGTTGAATCATTATGGGTATAACGTTTTGGAGAGTCTGAACTGTAGCCAATACCAGCGACTCGTTCTAAGGCTTCACCATCTAAGACGTATATCCCAATTAAAGGTAGGTTGAGTTTTGAAATTAGAAAATGATTAACATCTTTACCTAATGATTCTGTGTTCTCTTGTCCTCGCAGCACCACACTGAAATCTTTCAATAATGCGTTACGTTGCAGCTGTCCAGAGACATTTTTAAGTACATTATTTAGCGCTTTATTGAACACCCCCATCTCACCTTTGGTATTTTCATCTAACACAAAATTGAAGTTATTTTCAGCCACATGGTCAATAACAATTTTTTGCATGTTCTTAAGTGGATAAATATACAGGCGCCATTGCAAGACAAAGAAGCAGATAATACTGATAATGAAAACAAAGAGGCTTAGCATTTGAATGTTGTAAATGAATTCCTCAGACTCAATGTTGAGAGTTTGCTCCGCATAAGCCCTATCATTCAAGGAACGACTTGCTATGCCTATCATTGTTATCACTTTAGAGGTATCACTGAGGTATTGAACACTCAATAAATTGTTCATGACATCGGGGTTAGCATTAGGGTTATTGGTTAATCGAGTGAGTGCACGGCGCTCATCTGCAGCGGTTTCGTTTGCTTGTTGTAGTGCCAGACTTAACTGAGTTAACTCATAATCATTTGCACCCATTTTTTTTATTTTATCTATAACAGGAAAGCTATCTATTGATGAAATATCGTTCAGTTTTATGAGGTTAAATTCGGGGTTTAACACTTTTTCCCAATAAGTGATAGAGGTGCCTTCCGGAAACGTTGCGGTACCATTTCGAATAGCCATCACTTGCTCAAACAAAGCAAGCCAACGCTCACTCCCAGTTAAAGCATAAAGTTTAGCAAATGCAGTTTGTTGGTTGGTGCTTATTCTTAGTTCATGGAGTAAGTCGTTGGCGGTATGTAAACGTGTAAAGTTGTCAATAAGGTGCTCTTCGTTTTGTTGATGATAAACAGTAAAAGTGATGCAAATGAATAGGCTTGTCAGTATTAATGAGAATAAGGCCTTAGATGTATAACTTAAGTGAGCTTTGGTTAAAGACATTTTACTATGCTCCAGCGTAACTTAACCGACATTGATATTTACCTATATTCACCTGATAAAGAAAGATGAGACATTTTTTAGGTGCAATATTTATTTTAGACTTATAATTTCAATAGGCTTAATTTTATTGTTGTGTGGAGTTAAAAATGACGTTGGATAGTGGTTTTTTTACAGAGGATAGTAAACGAACAGTACTCATTGTTGATGATACTCCAGATAACTTGACGTTATTACACGAACTTTTAAAAGATAATTATCAAGTAAAGGCAGCGGTGAATGGTGTGGTTGCGATAAATATCATTAATAAAGGGGGAATTGATATTATCCTATTGGACATCATGATGCCTGAGATGGATGGGTATGAGGTCTGCCGACGTGTTAAACGTGATCATGAAACATGTGATATTCCTATTATTTTTCTGACTGCTAAAAGCAGCATTGAAGATGAAACCATGGGATTTAATTTGGGGGCAGCTGATTATCTGACTAAACCCATTAGTCCACCCTTATTATTGGCCCGGGTGAAAACCCATTTAGACATTAAGGCCTCAAAAGACTTTTTAAAAAATCAAAATGTGTTACTTGAAAAGGAGGTCAAGCGACGTACTCAAGAAGTAGTCAATGTTCAAAATGTAAGCATAATGGCGATGGCTAACCTTGCAGAAACTCGCGATCCCGATACAGGGTTTCATATTAAACGTACTCAAATTTATATGAAACTGCTTGCCGTTCAACTGAGTACTAAAGATAAGTACCATGACATGCTGACTCCTGATTACATTGAACAGTTGTCGACTTCAGCTCCTTTGCATGATCTAGGTAAAGTGGGTGTACCTGATAGTATTTTATTGAAAGCTGGCAAGTTAACGGGAGCAGAATTCGAAGTGATGAAAAGCCATGCTTATCTTGGGTTTAAGGCGTTAGATGCCGCAGAAAAACAAATGGATGAAACAGATGGTTTTACCTTTTTGCACATTGCTAAAGATATTGCTCATTATCATCATGAAAAATGGGATGGGAGTGGTTACCCTGATGGGCTAGTTGGGGATAATATTCCTTTATGTGCCCGTATGATGGCGATAGTTGATGTGTACGATGCGCTGATTAGCAAACGTGTGTATAAAGATGCTATGCAGCACGATGCTGCAATGAGTATTGTGCTAGAGGGAAAAGGCACACATTTTGATCCCCATTTAGTGGATGCATTGGTTGAAATTGAAAATCTTTTCTCTGTTGTGGCAACGAAATATAAAGATTAACAATTAGATACCATTATTTCTCTCTCCTGAGTTTATGCAGTAACATCATTTTTTATTGATCTTTGACATGAGCATGTTGGCGTGATTTAGGAATGTACTTCAATCCAGAGGGATGGTCGGTCTCTTTGTACAGATAGAAAATCAGCGGTTTATAAGCGTTAAGTCAAATGCACGCCCCAATCTAATAGAAATAACTAATTAAATTCACTTCTTGAAATAGATTTTATTGCTTACCCCCTTTCTTCAATAGGGTTAGCTTTATTATAGGGTAACCTTAAATTTAAATGAGAAAGAAAAGGGTTAAGTTAATATCATAACGGTATATTGCGGACATTAGCACTTTAGGCTAAAGTTACTGGTAATTTATACAGTGTTGAGTGTTTCTTATGATTCTTTATATCGCTGAAAAACCGTCCTTGGGACGTGCTATAGCAGATGTGTTACCAAAACCTCATAAAAAAGGCGATGGGCATATTATTTCAGCCAATGGAGATTGTGTTTCATGGTGTATTGGACATTTGTTAGAACAAGCTGAGCCAGATGAATACGATCCGGAGTTTAAATCCTGGAAGTTTGAACATCTTCCTATTATTCCACAAAAGTGGAAAATGAAAGTGAAACCTAAAACCCGTTCACAGCTTACGGTGTTACGAAAGCTAGTTAAGCAAGCCACACAATTAGTGAATGCTGGGGATCCTGATAGAGAAGGTCAGCTCTTGGTTGATGAGGTTATTGCACATTTTGGCGTAAAAGGAGAGAAATTACATTCAACTCAACGCTTGTTAATCAATGATTTAAATCCACAGGCAGTGAAGCGAGCATTAGGTCAGATGCGCAGTAATCGAGAGTTTATTCCTCTGTCGACATCTGCTTTAGCCCGCTCACGTGCAGATTGGCTTTATGGGCTTAATATGACGCGTGCCTATACGATACAGGGGCGTAAAGTGGGTTACCAAGGGGTATTGTCAGTAGGGCGAGTGCAGACACCTTTATTGGGATTAGTGGTACGCCGTGATGAAGATATTACCAATTTTATTTCCAATGCTTTTTTTGAAGTATTAGCTGATCTCACCACTGAAAAAGGTGAAAATTTTAAAGCGAAATGGCAACCTAGTGTTGCATGCCAAGCTTATATGGATGAAGAGGGGCGGGTGCTTTCTAAAGGACTTGCTCAAAATGTTGTTAGTAGGATAACAGAGCAACCTGCTCATGTATTGAGTCTTGAAAGTAAAGATAAGCAACAGAATCAACCTTTGCCATATAGTTTATCAGCTCTGCAAATTGATGCTGCTAAACGTTATGGTATGAGTGCGAAAGAGGTGCTTGATATTTGTCAGGCACTTTATGAAAAACATAAATTAATCACTTATCCCAGATCTGATAGCCGTTATTTACCCGTTGAGCAGTACTCAATGGCATCTGCAGTGGTTGGTGCGGTATTAAACGGGGCTAGCGAGTTGATTATAGGGTCTGAACAGCCCGATTTAAAGATTAAGTCTAAGGCGTGGAATGATAAGAAAATCGATGCACATCATGCCATTATTCCTACTGAAAAAATGGTCAACCTAAAGGTGTTGAGTCAGCGAGAATGTCAAATTTATCTACAGGTGGCGCGTCAATATTTGGCGCAGTTTTATGGTCCTTATCAATATCACGAAACGTTAGTTGTAGTTGATATTGCTGGTGGTAAGTTTAAAACGAAAGCTAAACAAGATAGAGCATTAGGGTGGAAGCAGCTTTTTACTAGAGAAGATCCCAAAAATGGGGTTTCTAATGATAACAAAGATCATGAATTAGACACATTACAAGTGTTACCAAAACTGGTAAAGGGCCAGCCACTGCACTCAGGCCAAGGGGTGTTAGTGGAGAAACAGACTCAAGCGCCTAAACACTTTACTGATGCGACTTTACTTAGTGCCATGACGGGCATAAATCGTTATGTGACAGATCCTGAGATCCGAAAAATATTAAAAGATACCGATGGCCTTGGTACCGAAGCGACGCGTGGCGGAATTATTGAATTATTGTTTAAGCGAAATTTTTTGATCAGACAAGGTAAATTCATACAGGCTACCGATGTGGGGCGAGGGCTGATTAATAGCTTACCTGTGAGTGCAACCACTCCTGATATGACAGCGTTATGGGAGAGTAACTTAGATGCCATTAGTCGAAAAGAAGCAAAATATCTGACTTTTATGGCACCGTTACTTAATACCTTATCTAGCTTAATTAGCCAAGCGGGTGCCCAATTACCTTCAGCCTTACAGGGTGTCAGTTCTTCAATGGGTGGTGCTTATAAGAGAAAAAGTTCAACATCAAGTACTAAAAAAACTCGCTACCCACAAATTGGGGGTAAAAAATCAACCATGAGTCATTCTACTCGTTAGTATCAAGAGAATGCGTATGTTGAATCTCAGATGGGTTGATTTAATAGGCTGATTGTTCATGTGTTCAGTCAAGTTAGCGATTTACTTTACTCTCCATCTTTAGTATGAATTATTATGCTTTTGATTGGCATAATTAGTAAGGCACTAATGTTGCTTTTTTATATGATGTTCTGCACTAAAACCAAAGAAAAGGATCAGGTTGTACAGTATTGCTGATTTTGTTTTTTTATGAGTGATTAGTATGTGTCAATGTGAATATTCTGGCTGTAAATTGATTGTCATTGTTTGTTTTTTTGATGGTTACAAGGTTGTGGTAAGTAATATTCGTAAATATTTATTTCAAGTGAAGGTTTTTAATTTAACAAGCTAATATCAATTTTTTAAATTGGATTGGTAACTGTATTTATTTGATTTTATTGATATAAAATAATATTCATTTTATATTTAAAAAAAGAAAAGAAGTCTGATTAACCATTTCATCTTGGAATAGACCTAATGAATCTCTTAAGTTATCAAGGCTTATGATTAACTTGGTGTTTATTTCTCCAGAATGCCCTGTTTAATGCTTTAGGTTTATGTTTTATTAGCGGGGAGTAAAGGTTTTTTTATGCTTAACATGTGTCTTTTACTTTGAATTGAACACATATGTCATTATTAACATTTGCAACATCTCAGCATCAATTAAGTTGTTATTCCGTACGATATTTTGTTTGACATTAGTTTGTTTTTTAAGCAGGTTAGGTTGTGTAAGCTCAATAACTATTCACTGGTTGCTAAATTAAAACGTCGAATTTTATTATCTGACAACATTGATAGAGAGGTTTTACATGAGAAATAGAATATGGATCGGTACTTCATTATTGACAATGGCCTATCTGCCATCGATGGCATTTGCCAATATAATAGAGCCTATTTATCCTGATAAATTAAAGATATTTAATTTAGGTTCTGAGGTGTGTGGTACTGATTACCGAACATTGACACGGGATGAAGCGCAGTCAGTGAAATCATCCATTGTTAATATGATGGGGACATGGCAAATTTCAGGTCTTGCTAATCATTGGGTCATTATGGGGCCTGGTTACTACGGAGAAATAAAACAAGGCAGCGCGAGTAATACTTGGTGTTATCCGACAAATGATAATAGCGATACTATTCCTGTTTTATCTACTAACGAGATCCCTGCAGGGGACGAGATTGATGTTCAATGGAAATTGGTTAATGATCGGAATAATTTTGTTAAACCTAATAGCTATTTAACTCACTATCTTGGTTATGCATGGGTCGGGGGGGATCACAGTGATTATGTTGGCGAGGATATGGATATTACTCGAGAAGGAGATGGTTGGCTTATTAAAGGCAATAACCAAGGTTCCTGTGATGGGTACCGATGTAGAGATAAATCCACGATTCGAGTTAACAATTTTGCCTATACTTTAGATGAGAACCGTTTTTCTCATGGTAGTATTACCGAATCGAATAAAGAGTTAGTGAAAACCATTAGTGCGAACGCAGTCAATAATACAGATGTGCCTCAACAAGTAGTGATTAATTTACGATATGACACATCAACGGATTGGTCAAAAACCAATACTTATGGTTTGAGTGAAAAAGTGACCACGAAAAATACATTTAAATGGCCTCTTGTTGGAGAAACTGAATTATCAATTGAAATTGCGGCGAATCAATCATGGGCATCTCAAAATGGCGGCTCTGAGACTAATGGGGTGACTGTTGAGGCTAGGCCAATGATCCCAGCTCATTCCTCAATTCCTATCAAGATTGCGCTTTATAAATCCAGTATTTCTTATCCTTATCAGTTCAGTGCAGATATCAGCTATGACATCACACTCAATGGTTTTTTACGTTGGGGAGGTAATGCTTGGCATACTCATCCGGAGAATAGGCCAACTCGTTCTCATACCTTTACTGTTGGGCGTTGGAAGGATAATGCCAGCAGCATAAATTATCAGTGGGACAAGCGTTACATCCAAGGCGAGGTTAATTGGTGGGATTGGTCCTGGATGATAAAGGAATACGGTTTGTCTACGATGAAAAATACACTTGCTAAAGTATTGCGTCCAACTAGCTCCTCAGTGAAGGGAAATTTCTTTGCAGAAAGTCAGTTTGCTGGTGATATTGAAATAGGTAATGCTCCGACTAAATCCACACTACAAAGAAGAAGTAAAAGGGATGTGTCTGCACAACAAGAGAATAAAAATGTGCAGTTAAACGATGTTAATTTTACGATTGATGAATTGGAATCTTTAGGTTTTAATGATGTAAAATTAAGTATTACTACCGTCAATCAATAAATTTTATGGTATTTTTACGGTGCTGATTTGATGAGCTAGATACTATTACCATTGAGAACGGTAATAGTATCTAATGAAAATAAATTAACATTGTAAATAGTGTTGATAGGTCATTTTATACATTCCCCTAAGGAATTGTTAATATTAATAGCAGAGTTTATAGCCTGTTATTTCTTATGTTGTCGATATTTATGTTGTGGAATATTTAATGTGAATTAACTGTGTTTATTGTAATATGCAATAAACAATTAATGTAGCATAAAAATGTTTCTGGCAAGCTGAAAATTTGAGCCTGAATATAGCTAATTACTTCAAGCGTTGAGAATTATTGCCTGATCATTTTAATAAAGGTTTTACATGAGAAATAAAATATTAATACTTACCTTGTTATTCATTACAGCATATATACCGTCAGGTTATACAATAGAGCCTATTTATCCTGATAAATTAAAATTTTTTAGTTTAGATGATGAGGCATGCGAGGTGGGTTACCGAGTATTAACACGCGATGAAGCCCAGCCTGTTAAATCACAGATAGTCAAGAATATGGATAGGTGGCAAATATCAGGCCTTGCAAATCACTGGGTGATTATGGGGCAGGGTTATGGAGGGGAAATAAAACCAGGCGGGGCGAGTAATACTTTATGTTATCCGACAAATAATCATGCAAATGAGATCGCGATATTACCAACTAACTTCATTTCAGCAAGTGATGAGGTAGATATTCAATGGCAACTGGTTCATGATAAAACGTACTTTATTAAACCCAATAGTTATTTAGCTCATTACCTTGGTTATGCTTGGTTGGCGGGAAATGACAGTGATTATATTGGTGACGATATGAATATCATCAAGGAGGAAAACGGTTGGCTTATTCAAGGTAACAACCAAGGGGATTGTGACGGAGAGCGATGTCAGGATAAATCATCGATTTTCGTTAGTCATTTTGATTATCGTTTAGATGAGAATAGCTTTTCTTATGGAGACGTCAATGCAGTCGATAAAGAATGGGTTAAAACAATTAGTGCTAATGCGATTAATGACAAAGATAGACCTCAACAAGTGATCGTTAATCTTAGGTACGACATATCAACTCATTGGTCAAAAACCAATATGAACAGCCTAAGTGAAAAAGTCATGGTGCATGATAAATTTAGTTGGCCTAATGTTGGGAAAACGGAATTATCGATAAGCATTGAGGCAGATCAGCCATGGACTGCTCAAAATTCAGGGGTTGAGACCCATGAATCAAATATTGAGGCCAGGATAATGGTCCCTGCTCACTCATCAATCCCGATTAAGGTTGCCCTATATCGCTCTAGTATTTCTTATTCTTATTTATTTAATGCCGATGTCAGCTATGATTTAACATTTAATGGTTTTTTACGTTGGGGAGGCAATGCTTGGCCCTCTCACCCTAAAAATAGACCAACTCGAACCCACACTTTTACTGTTGGACGCTGGAAGGATAAGACTAGCAGTATTCACTATCAATGGGATAAGCGTTACATTCAAGGTGAGGTTAATTGGTGGGATTGGTCATGGACCATAGATAAATATGGTTTATCTAGGATGACCGATATATTATCACAAGTACTGAGGCCCGTTAGTACATCGATTTCAGGAGATTTTTTTGCTGAAAGTCAGTTCATCGGTGATATCGAAATTGGTCGTTCATTGAGCCATGTCCCGAAGATAAAAAGAGAGAAGAGGGCTCTAAAGGAGCGCATGAAAGATGCAAGTGTGCAACTGACGGACATTAACTTCACTGCTGATGAGTTGGCATTACTGGGTTTTAATGATGTACAATTGACGATGCATGCTGCCAATGAATAATGGGCTACAGCACGAGTTGATGGTTCTGATTATAGGCTGCGGCATTTTTTCATCGTATTAATATGCGTAATCAAGATAGGTTTTGAGTCAGGCCAACGTTATTTTATTGCCCAATCTATGGCTGCGCCATAGACATTTTTACAGTAATGGAAAGAATAATGATACGACATATTCTGTTAATCAAATTTAAACAATCAGTCGATTCATCTCAAATCGATACGCTTAGGGCATTATTTGAATCTATGCCGAGTAAAATTACGGGGGTTGTTGCCGTTGAATGGGGCGTGAATGATAGTGAAGAAAATAAAAATAAAGGTTATACGCATTCCGTTTTAATGACGTTTGACAATGAAGAAGCGCGTCAGCATTATTTACCGCATGCTGAGCATGATCAACTTAAAGAGGTGTTTCGTCCATTACTTGAAGACATTCTCGTATTTGATTATCAGATTTAACTGTCGATTGTTGGCTGATAATGTTACAGGCCATAGCTAATATCGCCGTTTTTTGTCACATTCTTCATTCAAATAATGCCATTGATTACTCATAAAGTGTGTCAGCATTTTTTCAGTGTTTAAGGTATAGAATAGGGCGGGAAAAATAGATTATCATCGACTTGCTTCAAGGTGAGCGTTAATACTAGTGCTTGATTAGGAGAGTGGTGTGAATTTGGCTTTATTTGATTTTGACGGAACGATCACTGATGCCGATATGTACACAACGTTTTTACATTATTCGGGGTCTATGTGTCGAGACATGATTGGTCATTTACTATTGGCCCCCTGTTTTTTGATGTATAAACTGGGTTATTTATCAGCACGAAAAATGAGAATACTAGCGAGTTATGCTGCATTTTCACAACGAAAATATGATGAGTTAAATCACATTGGGCTTGAATTTAGCCGCAAAATGATTCCTCTGTATTTGAGAGATTGTGCACCAGAGAGAATAGATTGGCATCAAAAAAATGGTGATGAGGTGGTCGTTGTCTCCGCCTCGATCGATATTTATTTAAAGCACTGGTGTCAAGCCTACGGATTAAGTTTAATCTGCAGTGAGCTGGAAGTGAGAGATGGTAGGCTATCTGGGTGTTACCTTGCTGGAGATTGTAGTGGCGAGGCAAAGGCTAAGAAGGTTCGTGAATGCTTTGATTTAACAAGCTATGAATGCATTTATGCTTATGGTGATAGCGCTGAAGATTTAGATATGCTCAAGCTTGCTGATGAGCAATACATGAATTGGGCTAAGGTGTCTGTTCAGTAAATGGACATTTGTACATCAAAGCCTTGAATATCGATGTGCTAATCGTGTGCAATGAGATGCCAAGTTATCTGATATCACGCACAAAAGCGGTATCTGCATGTGCTTAGATGCTGCTATAATGCCGCCATTAGATCAGATTAATTATTATAAAACAGCCGTTATATCAGGGCTGTTTTTGCATTTTATAGAATTTTTAAGGCTCGAAAATGAATTTAAAAGAAGAACTTCATGAACTTAGCTCTAAGCTAGAGCAGTTTCGCCGTAAACTAGCGGCTGCAGAAAAGCGCGGTGATAAAGGCATTATGCTGCAATTCAGACAAGAAATTAATGCTGTTAATAAACGCATTGCTAGCGTAAAAGCACAAAAGACCCGTGAGCTAAGTAAACAAGGTGGATCTGTTTTAAGTTTGCAATTCAATCGCCCACTAACTAAAGGTGAGCAAGCGGATATGGGTAAGTTAAAGAAGTCAGTTAAAGGACTTGTGGTTGTTCATCCAATGACGGCACTTGGTCGTGAAATGGGCATCGAAGTTGTGACGGGTTTTGCCGAAAAAGAGTTTTAGTGACTCATACATTAACGGCTTAAAATTATTTGACTGTGGCAGATTTATCCTTTTTATACTCAGTTGCGGTGGGTCTACTATCCTTAAGGTGACATCATAGATGATTACACCACTAAGGTATTTCACTTACTGGCAAAAAAAGATAAAATAGGGATCATTATTTAGAGATAAAAATGTACTCTTTTTGGCCCTTTAGTTCATTGTTAAGCATTCATTTCGTTGTTTTCTTGATGATAGTCATTTCAGGGAAGAGAGTCGTTTAAGGTTATTCATGTCGATTAAGTATGTTGCTTCCTCAACGCTACCCACCTCTTGGGGCGTGTTTGATATGCATGGTTTTGAAGATACAGAAACGGGTAAAGAGCATGTCGCATTGACATTTGGTGTGTTTGATACTGACGCCGCTGTGTTAGGTCGAATTCATTCAGAATGCTTAACTGGAGATGCCTTATTCAGTTTACGTTGTGATTGTGGATTTCAACTGCAAACTGCGATGCAAAATATTGCAGAAGCAGGACAAGGTTTTATTCTTTATCTACGTCAAGAAGGGCGAGGTATTGGTTTGTTGAATAAAATTCGTGCGTATGAATTACAAGATCAGGGAGCAAACACGGTAGAAGCCAATGAAAAATTAGGCTTTGCTGCCGATATGCGCCAATACGATATGATCTTACCTATGATGGATAAGATTGGCATTAAGAAAGTTAACTTAATGACCAATAACCCACGAAAAGTCAAAGCTATGAAAGAGTTAGGCATTGAGGTTGTTGCGCGTATACCTTTGCAAGTAGGTAAAAATCGTTATAACGAAGACTATCTAAAAACTAAGTCTACAGAACTTGGGCACATGATGTCCGAACATCATTTTACGGGTAACGACGAGACATAATTAAGGTAGATTTTAATCTCATGACACGTTATATTCAAACCATACCAATAAATTAATCTTTTATGTATGGTTTTGAATAATTTAACTTTTCTGATTGTGTTTTTTATTTTTATTTCCCCATCGACTCATGCTAATGAAGACTTTACTCATTACGCATTTGCTAACTATCTTGGCAGTGGTCTGTATCGTACTTCCGAGCAAAATACCACAGTTGTCAATGTACCATTGAATTTCAATATTGATAACAATAATGCCGAGTCATGGTTCTTTCATACACCTATCTCTTTTGGTTTTTTTAATTTTAAATGGGATGATGTGCCTAATGGGGATTTTCCATCGAGTATTGGCACTGTGACCCTTACTCCTGGTATCGAATATCATCTACGAACTTCAGAACATCATGAGTTGCAAACTTACTTTGATTTGGGCTATGGCATCAATAATAATTCGGGTTCTGGTGTCGGTATTATGTCTGCTGGTGTGTCTAGCCTGTTGGATTTAGCGTTTAAAAAAACGCATCCTATTTGGGTTAATCGTCTGTTTTTTGCAGGCTATAGAAGTGTCGATACCGCCGAAAGTGAAACGTATTCTGCTGTTCAGTCAGGTATCGATATGGGCACAGGTATATATTGGCGATGGGATTGGCTTGGCGTAGATGTCGAGCCAAGAATATTTGCAGCTGGTTACTGGTATTTTGATAAGTTACGCTTTGCTACGCCTTTTGCTGATGATGTCCTAGTGTCTAATAGCCTTGAAGTTGGGATCACCTTAGCTTTTTCAAAACCCATACTGTGGGAATGGATGGGGATAGAACGCTTGGGGGTAAGTGTGCGTTCAGGTGATGGTGTGCAGGTATGGCGTTTACTATTTGAGTTACCAATTTAAGTACATGTAACTATGAAGTTTTCGCTTGAGTAATCTGAACTCGGGATCATGAGTGCTAAAGAGTCTCAATGCTTCATTTAACGTCAGTAATTGTCAACCTCCTTACTTTTAGGCTAATTGAGAGTGTCGCATTCAGCTTTTCCTGATGCATAGCAGCTTGGTTGGCGTGGGCATGCCGCACCTCTGGAACAAATAAGTCTGGCTTCATTCTCTATACCACGTTCTATCCAGTTAATATTCAATATTTTAGCAACGCTCATGAGATCTTTTTTGATGGCGCGAGGGATCATGACAGAACCGCGATTATCGACACATGCTTGCTTTAGTAAGTTCGCTATCGATCGTGCATCGCCACCTTGGGCCTCAATAGCCGGGTTGAGATCGATGCCGGCACAAAGCACATGACTATTGCCCGCTAAGTCCTCTACTTTTGTCGATTCACAACAGTAAATCCTAGGCTCATCGGCCACATTAAGAATCGATATTTGTGCTGATGTTCCTCGGCTAGGCGCATTTATCATCCTAAATACTGCCCAATGCTGACAAGGATCTTGTACTTGTCTCATGTTTCCCCAAGGTAGTGGTATTCCATTACCTCGGTATACGGCTTTTAATTTTCCAGGCGCGTAGGCGTCGAAATAATGCCAATGAGGGTAAGGTGACACAACGGTCATTCGTCGCATAGCGACAGATGCGGAGACCCCAAGTTTTTGATGAATATCGATTTCATAGCCATGGCGGTCGAGCAGTTGTCTGAATGGGACTTTAGGGCAGAGTAGAGCGCCGGCAAAAAAACTGGATTCGAAGTCACGCCACGCATGCAGAATATCTTGGGCATTTACCGTCGACGAGGCAGGGGTGCCTAGCTCTTCAGGTGTGCTTACTTGATTTCCTGTGGTTAACACAGATTTTAACCCATCTTTATTGTGTAAGGCGCAATGACCGATATGCACGGCTAAATCGTATTTGAGTCTAATGGGGATATGGTTAAGTTTGTTATTGATATAAATGGTTGAAGGGGGTTCAA
Source organism: Shewanella sp. VB17 (assembly GCF_013248905.1). Lineage (NCBI taxonomy): Bacteria > Pseudomonadati > Pseudomonadota > Gammaproteobacteria > Alteromonadales > Shewanellaceae > Shewanella > Shewanella sp. VB17. The sequence goes on along the minus strand of NZ_JABRVS010000001.1, from coordinate 3,343,492 downwards.
AGAATGAGGTGATAACTTGGGTGGAAGTGACGCCCATTTCATCTATCACATCTTTAGGTGCTTGATCCACCCATTTTATCGTTAATCCCATATTGTGGGCGATAGTCATCATATCGTCTACTGCTAACGGCATACGTTTCATGCCTATTTCTTCCGCGGCGCGCTCAAGATCGGGAAAATGATTTTGGTGATGCTCTTGGTGCGCGCGAATGAGTAAATGAGCAAATTGTCGGCCAGTGGTTCCTGTTTGAGACAGCATTTCAGGGATGGCTATTTGTAATATGTCTTTTGAAAAGAGAAAACTAGGCTCAAGTGCCATACCACTAATTCCGCCTCGGCTGCCTTTTTCTGGAGTAATTGCTTGATCTTCGGGCATGTCATCTAAAAACCAATCGACATCTTTTTGAAATACAACGGCGATCACAGCCATCATATTTGCACTAGGGACACGCTTACCTCGCTCTATCATCGATAGATAAGATATTGACGGGGAAGACTCTGGATCGACTCTCATGCAACGAGCAGACAAATCTTCCATGGTGAGGTTGTTACGTTTTCTAAGATTACGGATCTTTGTTCCTAGAAAATGGGATTTACGCAGTAAACTTTGAGATTTAATCATTTTGTAAAATTCACAATGTAAAATTTTAATTGTGAAATTGTAGTAAAAAATTAGCTAGACTACAAATCAAGCAATCGAAAAAACGTATAAAACAGTTTTTTACAATATAAACAAATTCGATTGTGCGGCAATAAATAGAATATGACATTTAAATTGAGCGAAAAGGATAAGGCTATGAATACATCAACCATGAGAAATACGCAAAACAAACAGAATATTAATGACCTTATCAGTGCTGAAATTGTATCAATGGATGACTACGCAGTGTCTGCTAGTGTCAATGTGGTGGATCAAGCTAAAACATTTCTTGACACGGTTTTCCCATTAGCTGCAGGCTCACACAAAGATGTCAGCAGTTATGTGGTTTATTATCAAAATTTGTTGATGTTTTTTAAGGATGGTACCCATAGTGGACTGCGAGATCCTCGCCAATTTATTGCATTAAATGGTCATAAGAGTGAGCCTTCAGCAATTTTATTACAAGATAAGGGGACCCATGTCGCATTAACCTTTGATCGTTGTGGTATGAGAGGATCGCAAGATTTGGCTGATTTAGAAGATATTCAACTTGAAGGGCATCAATATTGGATAAGCTTGCTCAGTATCGAGGAGCAAAATAAGATTTCAACTTCCCTACAAGATCAAATTTTTACAGCCAAAGATGGCAGTGACTATACATTAAAATAATATCGACAGCATGATGGTGATCGGCATGAGATAAAAATAAGGCTACCCTTGACGAAAGGGTAGCCTTATTTTTAGTGTGATATCTTTATTATGACGATTTTCCCCAAATATCGGTATTCACACTTGAGTCATCAATTGAATTTTTTGTGGGTTTGACTTTATGACTGGCGGCGCGGCGAGTTTTATCGCTTGCTTGATAGCCATCCTCTCTTGGTTTTTGTGCAGGTAAAGGTAACTTATTCATTTTCAAGTAAAGGTATTCCACCTTTTCTCTTGCCCAGAGTGTTTTACGCAGGAATCGTAGGCTCGATTTCATGTTCGGATCATGTTTAAAGCAACGTACATTGATGCGGTCTCCAAGCGCTTCCCAGCCGTAATGCTCGACTAAGTCAGTTAATAAGCTTTCTAGTTTGATGCCGTGTAATGGGTTGTTTACTTGTGTCATGAGTTTACTGGATCAGTTGGAATTAACAGTATTATACCAGCAAATAGGAGGGGGGATATAGTCAGCGTAGTTTCTATACGCAAACGCCCCTAAGATACTGCAGGATTCGTCTGTCGAGAAGCGCTGTATTTGAAGGGGGTAATGGCATCTGCATTCACAACATTCCCATTATTCTATGAAACACTGAAACGAACATCTTGAAGTGGCGTGGGTATACAATAAAAGAGAGCATGAATACTCTCTTTTATTGATCATCTAGTGAATATTGTTCACTGGAAGCTTAGCGTCCAAGCGTTAATGGTCCCGATATCGTTTCTGACACTGTCAACCACTTTAAGTGTCCACAGGCCTGCGGACTCCACACCTGTCATGTCGAGGGGATAGCTTTGGTTGAGATTGTTACCTATTCCACCAGTATTGTCATGAAGTAGGGATATTGTGCCATCAGGGCTGTGGACTTCAACGTGTAAATCACCAATAAAATCATGTGAAATGGCAAGTTTA